>NZ_SSOL01000020.1:0-4394 GCF_029871275.1 Pseudomonas sp. BN414 | reverse complement strand
TCGATGATCTTGGCTACAACGCCGGCACCAACGGTACGGCCGCCTTCGCGGATCGCGAAGCGCAGGCCATCTTCCATGGCGATCGGAGCGATCAGGGTGACAACCATCTTGATGTTGTCGCCCGGCATTACCATCTCAACGCCTTCCGGCAGTTCGCAGTTACCGGTCACGTCAGTGGTACGGAAGTAGAACTGCGGACGGTAGCCCTTGAAGAACGGGGTGTGACGACCACCTTCTTCTTTGGACAGCACGTACACTTCGCACTCGAACTTGGTGTGCGGCTTGATGGTGCCCGGCTTGGCCAGAACCTGACCACGCTCTACGTCGTCACGCTTGGTGCCGCGCAGCAGGACGCCAACGTTCTCACCGGCACGACCTTCGTCGAGCAGCTTGCGGAACATTTCAACGCCGGTGCAGGTGGTCTTGGTGGTCGGACGAATGCCGACGATCTCGACTTCTTCCTGAACCTTGACGATGCCACGCTCAACACGACCGGTTACCACGGTGCCGCGACCGGAAATGGAGAACACGTCTTCGATCGGCAGCAGGAACGGCTGATCGATGGCACGCACCGGCTCCGGAATGTAGGAGTCCAGGGTCTCAACCAGCTTACGAACGGCGGAAACGCCGATTTCGTTGTCGTCCTTGCCTTCCAGGGCCATCAGAGCGGAACCGATGATGATCGGAGTGTCGTCGCCCGGGAAGTCGTAGGTGTTCAGCAGGTCGCGAACTTCCATTTCGACCAGTTCCAGCAGCTCGGCGTCGTCAACCATGTCGGCCTTGTTCAGGAACACGACGATGTAAGGAACGCCTACCTGACGGGACAGCAGGATGTGCTCGCGGGTCTGCGGCATGGGGCCGTCAGCAGCCGAGCAAACCAGGATCGCGCCGTCCATCTGCGCAGCACCGGTGATCATGTTCTTCACGTAGTCAGCGTGACCGGGGCAGTCAACGTGAGCGTAGTGACGAACAGCGGAATCGTACTCAACGTGGGAGGTGTTGATGGTGATACCGCGAGCCTTCTCTTCCGGCGCGTTGTCGATCTGGTCGAACGCACGAGCGGAACCACCCCAGGTCTCGGAGCAGACCTTGGTCAGAGCAGCAGTCAGAGTGGTCTTGCCATGGTCAACGTGACCGATGGTGCCAACGTTGACGTGCGGTTTGTTACGTTCGAACTTTTCTTTAGCCATCGAGAACGTCTCCCATCAAGAATTGAGCGAGTCACGCCACCATTAAAACAAAGGCAGATATTTTCATATCTGCCTTTGTTAAGATGGAGCTCATGAGCGGATTTGAACCGCTGACCTCACCCTTACCAAGGGTGTGCTCTACCAACTGAGCTACATGAGCCAAACACATTGCGAAAGCAGTAAACCTGGAGCGGGTAGCGGGAATCGAACCCGCATCATCAGCTTGGAAGGCTGAGGTTCTACCACTGAACTATACCCGCGGAGCCTGCAGCTCTCGCTTTGAATCTGGTGGAGGGAGAAGGATTCGAACCTTCGAAGTCTATGACGTCAGATTTACAGTCTGATCCCTTTGGCCGCTCGGGAATCCCTCCAAAGTGAGGCGGCATTTTCAACATCTGCCACCCTGCTGTCAAGCTTTTTCTCATTAAAATCTTGAGGTTAGCTTCATTTGACAGCCGCTTTGCAATTCAGCTTTTTGAGCCTTGCTGCGAAGCGGGCGCCATTCTATTCAAGCTAACGAGGAGATGCAACACCTTCGCACGGCATAAGTTGATGTTTTAATCCAAAAAAATCTCGAGACAGCTGCTCGAGCAATGGATCGTCAACCAATCTGCGGCTTTCCGGGGCAATACGCACCCAGTAATCACGGTGCGCACGAGCCAGTTCGCGCATGAAAGGCTCATAGCCTGCGTCGCGCAATCGCTGCATGACACTCTCTGCAGAATCCATTCGAGGGAAGATTCCGAGGGAGATTCCGTTTACCAGATCACCCTGCGTCACGATGTAGCTATCGATTTTCCGTGCCTGGAGCTCCTTGAGTTGACGCAAGGAAGCCTCTCGCGATGCCAGAGGCGCCAGGTAAACCCAATAGTCAGTACCGGCAGCAGCATCGACAGGTTCTACAGTCGAACGTACATCCAGGCTCGTGAGGCGCTGTTCCACTTCACGCGCCTGTTCTTCTCGCTCGAATCCTCCCAGGAAAAGGCAGACAGCCTCCTCCGCAGGCGCCTGAGGCACTGCGGCGCGTCTCGGCTGGACATTGCCGGACTCGCTGAGCAGCCGGATGTCCTGCTGCCCCCCCTTATAGAGAGAAAGGCTCTCTACCTCTTTCGGACGCAGGGGCGCTTGCTGTTGATGCCAGACGTAGTAGAAGAGATTGAGGACCAGGAGAAACAGGAACAACCAACGCATGGATCAACCTCAATGCAATGGGCAGGCAATCGCCAAACCGGCGAATACCAGGTCAGGCAATACCCTTGCGCGTGGCGACACACTCTTTACTAGCAGCGCATCGCCACCAGTAAGGAAGACCTCGAAATCATTTCCGAGATGCTCAGCCGCCAGTTCGATCTGCGCCTGAACGAAGCCGCGCAGCATTAGAAGGCACCCTCTCTCCACGGCTTCCACCGTCGAGCGACCGGGGGCCATGTCGAGCAGCGCCCTTTCCGCAGCCTCATCGTCATAGCGAATTCGGCGAGTGTGGGTCCTTAACTGGTTGCGCATCAGCGGCATTCCGGGGCAGATAAATCCGCCGAGATGCTCGCCATTTCCAGCAACCAAGTCAGATGTCACCGCGGTCCCTAGATCAAGGACCAGACAAGGCTTGCGGGCAATGTGATAGGCACCCAACACCGCTAGCCAGCGGTCGAGCCCAAGACGCTGGAACTCTGAATAGCCGTTGCGTACTCCGGACATTTCAGCAGCCGGCACGGCACATACGCAGACCACACCGTAAGCATCCTGGAGCCGCGTAGTCAGCGCACGCGTTTCCTCATCAGAACGCACGCTGACCAGCCTGCAATTGCGAAGCGCCAATCCAGGCACCGCTCGCAATGCAGAGATCAATTCGTCGTCGGAGCCGACCACGCCGCCCGCAATTGTCGCAACCTGTGCGCTGTCGATGACACGCCATTTGATAAAGCTGTTGCCACAGTCAAGCTCAAGAATCATCACTCAACCTCAAACTGAGCTCTCCACCACTGTAAGCTCGCTCTTCACCATCGACGCTCAAGCGCAGGGCGCCCGTCGCATCTATCCCCAAGACCACTCCCTGGATACCCTGCACACCGGCGATCAAATTGACTTGCCGCCCCTGCCAGAGATGTCCGGCTTCCCACTCTTCTCGAAGAGCAGAAAAGCCATCCCTCTTGTGACGCTTCAGATAGTCGTCAAGATGTTCACTCAAGCGAAACACCAAAGCATTCCTGTCCACCAATGCAGTGCTTTCCATCTGCATCGAGGTCCAGGGCTGATCTATCTCCTCGGCCGACAGCTGCATGTTCACATTGATTCCGATCCCAATGACGACATGGCAGATGTCAGCCGGGTCACCTAACAGTTCGAGAAGGATTCCAGCGATCTTGCGATTGTTGATCAGCAGGTCGTTTGGCCATTTGAGACCAGCAGCTGTCAGCCCGAATGACTGCAGGGTCTTTAGCACCGCCAACCCAACCACAAGACTCAAGCCTTCGAGCTGGCGAGCACCACCATCGACGCGCAAAGCAAGACTGTAGTAGAGGTTCTGCGCATGAGGACTGACCCATCGACGCCCCCTTCGCCCTCGCCCTTCAGTCTGCCGTTCCGCAATGACTGCAAAAGGCGGTAGCTCACCCACAGCAAGCGCTCGGGAGACCTCGGCATTCGTTGAGTCCAAAGACTCAAAAACTCGGTGAGCCCAGGGAGAGCCCTTCCGATTCAGCACGTCTTGATCGAGGAGGCTCAGGGGAAACTGCAGCCGGTAGCCCCGACCACGCACTTTATAGATAGCGAGGCCCAGCTCCGCTTCCAGCTGCTGCAACTGCTTCCAGACGGCACTTCTGCTTACGCCGAGAGCTTCACCCAAGGCTTGGCCTGAGTGGAAGCGTCCATCCTGCAGAAGTTTCAATAGGGTCAGCATGTTGCTGGATCCAGCTCTTAATGAGGCAGGCATCATATCCATGCACACTCGGGTTGCATAGAAATCGCGCAGAGCAATCACCATCAAACCAGGCCTTGCGCAAATCGCATCGCGAAAGGAGCTTTTCTCGCGCCCAAAGACAAACCCCCGAACCGTTTTCACGGATCGGGGGTTTGGGATAGAAGCTTGACGATGACCTACTCTCACATGGAGAAGCTCCACACTACCATCGGCGATGCGTCGTTTCACTGCTGAGTTCGGGATGGGATCAGGTGGTTCCAACGCTCTATGGTCGTCAAGCAATTCGG
>NZ_SSOL01000019.1:0-80905 GCF_029871275.1 Pseudomonas sp. BN414 | reverse complement strand
CCGAATTGCTTGACGACCATAGAGCGTTGGAACCACCTGATCCCATCCCGAACTCAGCAGTGAAACGACGCATCGCCGATGGTAGTGTGGAGCTTCTCCATGTGAGAGTAGGTCATCGTCAAGCTTCTATCCCAAACCCCCGACCCGCGAAAGCAGGTCGGGGGTTTGTCTTTGGGCGCGAGAAAAGCCATCGCGCCAGCCTGATCGCCCAGACCGTTACAGCCCTCCCATGGCGGCAGAATGCGGCGACATCGCTGATAGCGCCTCCAGTTAGCACCCAATAACCAATCGATCTGCATGTTTTTCCTGCGTCGTTGCACAGACGGGAATACAGGCCGCCGGCCATTCCCTCTGAGCCCCCGCAGGAGACTCCATGATTCACGTTTATCCCCAGCCGATAGCCGAGGCTAGCCATGCCCCGCTATCTCGATGATGCCCAACGCCGGCAGGTCGAGTGCTTGCAGCGCAGTCTGACAGCGAAGACAGATTGGCCGACCTGGCTGCTGCTGATCGGCGTTTACTCCGGCTGGTTTGCCTTGCACCTAGCCAGCCCGCACCTCGGCCTAGGGCTGACGACCGTGCTGTTGATTCCCCTGGTAGTGCTCTGGCTATCCCTGCAACACGAGCTGCTGCATGGCCACCCGACCCGCTGGACCTTCATCAACAAGATGCTCGGCTATGCGCCGTTTGCGGTCTGGTATCCCTATACCCTCTATCGCGATACCCATCTGCGTCACCACCGCGATGAAGACCTGACCATGCCGGGCCTCGATCCCGAAAGCCGCTACCTCGGTCAGCACCAATGGAGCACCAGCCCCAGGCTCTCCCGCACACTGCGCTGGCTCGATAAGACATTGCTCGGGAGACTGCTCCTCGGTCCCCCTCTCGCCCTGGCATCGCTGGCCAGGGAAGAGGCTGCTCGTCTGCTCAAGGGGGACATCAAGGCCTGGACCATGTGGAGCGTCCACGGGGCAGCTACCCTGCTAATGCTCATCTTCATCGCTCGCTACAGCCTGCTGCCTATCTGGCACTACCTGCTGCTGGTCAGCGTTCCCGCGCTGTCCCTGGCCATGGTCCGTTCCTTCTACGAGCATCGACCTGCGGAGCACCCGGAACAACGGACGGTAATCAATGAGTCTGCCTGGCCCTGGAGTTGGCTCTTTCTCCACATCAACCTGCACCTGGTTCACCACGACCTGCCTGGCCTGCCCTGGTACTACCTGCCTCGGGTATTCCGCGCCCGCCGTGAACGGTGGGTGGCACGCAGCGGTGGTTTTCACGTGCGCGGCTACGGCGAGTTTTTCCGCCGCCACGGACTACGCCCTATCGATAGCCCCCGCCACCCCAGCGCTGATTGAGGAACCCCCATGCGCCATGCAGAACTGCTGATGTATGTCGCTCCGCAATGCGTGGAGAACGCCAATACCGCCTGGCTACAGCGGATACTCGAATTGCTTGGCGAGGAGCGTCTGACTGCCGATGGCCTCAGCCTGCCAGAACTCTGGACCTCGCCCCGCCTGCTGCTGACCCAGACCTGTGGATATCCGCTGATGACTCAACTGCGCGGGCAAGTCCGCGTGCTGGGCCGCCCCGATTACGTACTCCCCGACAGCGCAGACGGTTGGCATTGCAGCTTGATCCTCGCACGCGCAGAGGACGCCCGAACCACCCTCGAAGCCTTCCTCGGCAGTCGTGGTGCGATCAACGACGCCGGCTCCAATACCGGCATGAACCTCTTCCGCCATCGCCTCGCACCGTTACAGCAACGCGGCACCTTCTTCTCCAACGTTATCCACAGCGGCAGCCACCGTGAAAGCCTGCGCCTGTTGCGGGAGAACCAGGCTGACCTGGCGGCGGTAGACAGCGTCACCTACGCCCACCTGGCTCGTTACGCACCGACCGAAGTAGCCAACTTGCGACTGATCGAGCGCAGCGCCCCCAGCCCGAGCCTCCCTTACATCGGCAGCGTCAACCTCGGTAACGACGAGGCTGAACGATTGCGCGAGGCCATGAACCAAGCGCTGAACGAACTTCCCCAAGTGGCCGAAATCCTGTCCATCCGGGAAGTCCTGCCCGCGAAGGAGGACGACTATCGGATCCTCCTCGACTACCAGCAACAGGCCATCGCCCATGGCTATGCCGAACTTCGTTAATTCCTTATTGATCTATAAAAATAGAATTTAAATATTTTTGTCGAATAAGACCGCCTTGCTAGGATTCTCCCACCGGAACACCGGACCCCTCCCTGCATTGACCGATTTATGGAGTGGCCATGTCCGGTGCCGAGAACTCCCACAGCCTTTACGTGGGCACGCTATTCAGCAGTCATTACAACTGGCTCTGTGGACGCTTGCGCCGTTATCTGGATTCCGCCGCCAGCGCCGAAGACATCGCTGCCGACACCTTCGTCCAGTTGCTCAGCGCGCCGCGCATCGAGCCCATCCGCCAGCCTCGCGCGTTGTTGACCACCATCGCCCAGCGGCTGGTCTACCAGGTCTGGCGTCGCCGTGACCTTGAGCGCGCTTACCTCGATGCCCTGCTCAACGAGCCCGAACACGAGGCGCCTTCACCCGAAACGCTGGCCCAGATGCTCCAGGCGCTGGAGGAAATCGATCGCCTGCTGGACGGCCTCCCCGCCAAGGTCAAAGCCACCTTCCTGCTGTCGCAGGTCAACGGCCTGACCTACCCCGAAATCTCTGCCGAACTGGGCATATCACTGCGCTCGGTGAGCGACTACATGAGCAAGGCGATCACTCGCTGCCTGCGCGTCAGCCTGGAGTACCGACATGAGCAATGACCAGGACGCCCTGATCGAGCAGGCTTCGCGCTGGATAGTGCTGCTACGCTCGGGAGCCGCCAGCGATGCAGACTTCCACGCGTTCAGTGCCTGGCGAGCGCTGGACCCGCGCCACGAACGCCTCTGTACGCATCTCGAGCAAGCCCTGGGCGTCTTCCGGCGCCCCGTGGTGCAGGACGCGGGTAGCGAGTTGCTGCAACGAGTACTCGAGGCCCCCTCCAGCCGGCGTCAGCTGATGCAGCGCGCCCTGGTGGCCAGTGGTGTGGTGATCGGGGCCGGCGTGCTGGGGAATCGCCTCACGCCGTTGGATGAACTGACCGCCGACCTGCGCACCGGCACCGGCCAGCGCCGTAGCCTGCATGCGGAATACGGCAGCAGACTGGTGCTCAATGCCCGCAGCGCGGTGGACCTGGATTTCGATATCAGCAGACGGCTCGTACGTTTGCGCGGTGGCGAACTCCTTGCACAAGTGGCCCGCTCCGATCGCAGGCCCTTCGTCGTGCGCACCGGCATGGGCCAGGTGTCCTCCGCCGGTGCCGGGATGATGGTCGCCGAGCGGGATGGCCGAAGCCGCGTCCTCGCCCTCGGCGGCCCGCTGGAGCTGGTTAATCGAAGCGGCGTCCGCCTGCGACTACCGGCCGGCCAGGCTGTGGATTTCGGCCCCCATCGCTTCGGTCCGGCGTTGCAGGCGAGGCTTGGTGAAACCGCCTGGATCGATGGCCTGCTGGAAGTTCGCGACAGCCCGTTGCGAGACGTGATCGCAGCGCTGCGCCCCTACCGGGCGGGCATTCTGCGGGTGCACCCGAGCCTCGAAGGTATGCGCGTCAGCGGCCTGTTCCGCCTGGACGCCAGCGATCAGGTGCTCGACGCCCTCAGTCGCACCCTGCCGTTGCGCATCGTCCGCCGCACCGACCTGTGGATAAGCCTGCTCCCGACCTGATCGGTTCTAAGGCCATAACCAAACGATCTGCAAGATTCCGCAGCGCCGATGCACACCCCATGCGAAGGCGCTGCAGGGAGCAGCGCCACAACGGATTCCTTGGGGGAGTCATCTTGCGTCCTATCGCTGCTTCGCACCGCCGCCTTGCGGCCTTTGCCCTCGGTCCTCTGGCCAGTTTCATCCTCACGTGCGCATACGCGGCCGAAGAAGCCCGGCACAGCTACCACATCGCCCCCGGTCCGCTGGATGAAGTGCTGCTCAGCATCAGTCGCCAGAGCGGCCAGGTCATCTCCTTCACGCCTGGCGTGGGCCGCTTCTCCGCCGCCGCCGTGGAAGGCGATCTCTCGGCCGCCCAGGCGGTGAATGCCGCCCTGCGTGGTACCGGGCTCGAGCTACAGGTCAGCCCGGCCGGCGCCTTCATCGTCAAGGACGTGGGCGTACGTCCCGCTCCACCAGCGTCCAGCGAGGTCACCCCGCCGGCTGCCGTGCCGGAAGAGCCCGTGCTGGAGCGAGTGATTTCCGTCGGCACCCGTCGTCACGACACCACAGCTCTGACCAGCGCTGCGCCGGTGGATGTCATCGACAGCAAGGAACTGGTCCGCATCGGCGCCACCAGCCTCAACCAGGCGCTGTTCCAGTTGCTGCCCTCGTTCAACTTCCCGCAGAACCAGAGCGCCACCCGTGGCCAGGACCCCAAGGGTGCTTCCCTGCGCGGCCTGTCGCCGGACCAGACCCTCGTGCTGGTGAACGGCAAGCGCCGGCATGCTTCGGCGGTGGTCAACATCTCCGGCGGCGTCCCTTTCATCGGCGCCCAGCCGGTGGACCTGGACATGATCCCCATCAGCGCCGTCGACCATATCGAAGTGCTGCGCGACGGTGCCTCCGCCCAGTACGGCTCGGACGCGGTGGCCGGGGTGATCAACATCGTCCTCAAGGAACGCGACAACGGTGGCCAGGCCAACGCGCGCATCGGCCAGTACGGCCAGGGCGATGGCTTCAGCAAGTCCGCGGACGTGTGGCAAGGCCTGGCCTTGCCCGGTGATGGTTTCCTGACCCTCAGCGCCAATGGCCTGAACAACAAGCCCACCGATATCGGTGACAAGTTCATCGCCGAAGGCAAGGTGCAGGACCCGCGCTGGGGTGGCGCCAGCCGCGAGAAGTACAACCTCGCGGCCAACGCTGAAATCGGCCTGGATGATCGCTGGCGGCTCTACAGTTTCGCCACCTACGGCCAGGACGAGTCCTTCAACAACACCCCGCCGCTGCTGGCCGGCAACCCGAACAACGTGCCGGCGATTTACCCCGACGGCACCATTCCCAAGTATCGCTATCGCTATGAAGACGGTGCGTTGACCCTGGGCTCTCGTTTCGAGGACGCCGGCATCGGCCGCTTCGATCTCAGCGCCACTTATGGGCGCGACAAGCACGACGAGAAGGCCTTCAACACCGTCAACCCGAGTTACGGCGCCGCCAGCCCGACGCGATTCGAAGTCGCCACCCTGATCAACGAACAGACCAACCTGGCCCTGGACTACGTTCGTGACCTCGATGTCGATTGGGCCGCCAGCCCGCTGACCTTCTCCGCCGGTGCCGCCTGGCGCGAAGAGGAATACCGGCTGGAGGACGGCGACTTCGCTTCCTACTCCTTCGGCGGTATCGACGGCGTGCAAGTGGGTGCCGTGCAGGCTTCCGGCCTGCAGCCGGATGATGCTGGCACCTACAAACGCAAGGTCGGCGGCATCTACCTGGGCCTGGAGACCCAGCTCACCGAGAAATTCCAGTTCGGCCTGGCCGGACGAACCGAGCACTATGACGATTTCGGCACCACCAGCACCGGCAAGCTCTCGGCGCGCTACGAGCTGACCCCGGAGATCGGCATTCGCGGCACCCTGAATAATGCCTACCGTGCGCCCACCCTGGGGCAGATCGGCACCTCCTGGACCACCACCACCAACGTCGACGCCAACGGCAACCCCGTGCTCACCCGCATGCTGCCGGTCAGCCACCCAGCGGCACAGGCGCTCGGCGCCCAGGACCTCAAGCCGGAGAAGTCCACCAACTATTCCGTAGGCTTGGTGTTCCGCCCTACCGACCGGGCTTCGTTGACCATCGATGCGTACCAGATCGACATTCGCGATCGCATCCTCTTCAGTGGCGGCATCTCCGGCCCGGAGGCCGAGGCGACCCTCACCGCTGCGGGCTTTGGCCAGTACGCCTGGGCGCAGTTCATGACCAACGCCGCCGATACCCGCACTCGCGGCGTCGACATCGTCGGCAAGTACGACATCGACCTGGATGCCTACGGCGACCTCGACCTTTCCGCCGGCTACACGCGGACCCGCACCCGCATCGAGAAGGTCCACGCCAACCCCCACGGCTTCGAGACCGTGACCCGCGAATCCCGTGGCTACCTGGAGCACGGCTACCCGGAAGACAAGCTCGTGCTGGGCGCGGTGCACCGCCTGGGCCCGTGGACGGTCAGCCTCTACCAGACCCGCTACGGCGAGTACCGCAAGTACGCCGCCTCTGCCAGCAATGCCCAGTTCGACCAGACCTTCTCTGCCCAGTGGGTAACCGACCTGGACGTGAACTACGCCTTCACGCAGCAACTGCGCCTGTCGGTGGGCGCCAACAACCTCTTCGACAGCCATCCCGACGACTTCAACCCGCGCCTGCGGCAGACCCCGGCACAGCAATACAGCTACCTGGCCCCGGCGGCTCCGGAAGGGGCCTTCTACTACACCCGGCTCAGCTACGACTTCTGACCGGCCACCCATCCAAGGACGCTATGAGGTGCCCATGACCATCATCAAGAACCCGCTGGGCGGCTCGCTGCTGGTCCTGGGGCTGCTCGCGCAGCCCCTGCCGGCGGCCGAGCAGCGCCAACCCATCCATTTCGCCGACCTCACCTGGGAGAGCGGCAGCCTGATCACCGAGCTGCTTCGCCTGCTCGTGGAAAAAGGCTATGGCTATCGCACCGAGACCCTGCCCGGTAGCACCGTCAGCCTGGAAGTGGCGCTGGCCCGGGATGACGTGCAAGTCATAGGCGAGGAATGGGCCGGACGTAGCCCGGCCTGGATCAAGGCCGAAGGCGAGGGCAAGGTGTTCGCCCTCGGCGATACCGTCAAGCACGCCACCGAAGGCTGGTGGGTGCCCGAATACGTGATCAAGGGTGACCCGGAGCGTGGCATTCCGGCCTTGGCACCGGACCTGCGTTCGGTGGCGGACTTGCCGCGCTACAAGGCGGTCTTCAGTGACCCGGAAAGTCCGGAGAAGGGTCGCTTCCTCAACAGCCCCACCGGCTGGACTTCGGAAATCGTCAACAGCCAGAAGCTCAAGGCCTATGGCCTGACCGACAGCTTCGTGAATTTCCGCACGGGCTCCGGCGCCGCGCTGGATGCTGAAATCAGCTCGTCCATCCGTCGTGGCAAACCGGTGCTCTTCTACTATTGGTCGCCGACCCCGCTGCTGGGCCGCTACAAGCTGGTACAGCTGGAGGAGCCACCATTCGACGCCGAGGCGTGGAAAACCCTGGCCGATGCGCGAAACCCCAACCCGCGTGGCACGCGCTCCATGCCGGCGCGGCTGACCATTGGCGTCTCCGCGCCTTTCCGCGCCGAGTACCCCGATCTGGTGGCCTTCTTCGAGAAAGTCGACCTGCCCATCGAGCTGCTCAACAGCACCCTGGCGGACATGAGCGAGAAGCGACAGCCACCGCGGCAGGTCGCCGAACGCTTCCTTCGCGAGCAGCCGGCTATCTGGCAGACATGGGTGCCGGCCGACGTCGCGGCGCGTGTGAGCGGGAGTCTCTGACGCCATGTTCCCGCAAGCCCTGCACTACTCCATTGCCGACGCAGTGAATCGCTTCGTCGACTGGCTCGTCCTTCATTACGGCGATGCGTTTCGCGAGGTTTCCGACCACCTGTTGCAACTGGTCGCCGGCATCGAAGGCCTGCTGCGCCTCTGTCCCTGGTGGCTGCTTCTGGCCCTGGTTGGTGGCCTCGCCTGGCATGCCTCGCGCAGCTGGCGTCGGGCGGCCGTGCTGGTGGGGCTGCTCTTTCTCATCGGCGTGGTCGGGCTCTGGGACAAGCTGCTGCAGACCTGCGCCCTGGTGCTGGTGGCCACCCTCCTGAGCGTTCTGGTGGGCGTGCCCATCGGCATCCTCCTCGCGCGCAAGCCACTGGCGCGACGCCTGCTGATGCCGCTGCTGGATGTCATGCAGACGCTGCCCAGCTTCGTCTACCTGATCCCGGTGCTGATGCTCTTCGGGCTCGGCAAGGTGCCGGCCATTTTCGCCACCCTGGTCTATGCGCTGCCGCCGCTGATCCGTCTCACCGAACTGGGTATCCGCCAGGTCGACGTGTCGGTCACCGAAGCTGCCGCCTGCCTGGGCGCCAACCGCTGGCAGAGCCTGCGCCATGTGCAGTTGCCCCTCGCCCTGCCGACCATCATGGCCGGCCTCAACCAGACGGTGATGATGGCGCTGTCCATGGTGGTGGTCGCGTCCATGATTGGCGCCCGTGGATTAGGCGAGGACGTGCTGACCGGCATCCAGACCCTGAACGTGGGCCTGGGTGTCGAAGCGGGCCTGGCCATTGTCGCGCTGGCCGTGGTGATCGATCGCATCACCCAGGGCTACGGCGATCCGGCGCAACGGGACGGCAGAATCAGATAGGCCGCCGGGAGGCGCGGGATTAGGATGCGGGGGACTGCAGTACCAACAAGAACGGAGAAACCATGTCCCCCGCCCGCAAACTCCTGGTGCTCTACACCGGTGGCACCATCGGCATGCAGATGACCGATGCCGGCCTGGCACCGGCCTCGGGATTCGAGGCCCGGCTGCGTGCCGAGCAGGCCGCGCAGCCGCAGCGTCCGACACCGCCGTGGGTGTTCCGGGAGCTGCTGCCGCTGCTGGACAGCGCCAACATGACCCAGGCCAACTGGCTGACCCTGCGCGATGCCATCGTCGAAGGCGTGGAGCAGGACGGTTGCGACGCGGTGCTGGTGTTGCATGGCACCGACACCCTGGCCTACAGCGCTGCTGCGCTGTCCTTTCTGCTTCTCGGCCTGCCGGTGCCGGTCGTGCTCACCGGCTCGATGCAGCCCGCCGGAGTCGAAGGCGGCGACGCCTGGCCGAACCTGTTCGGCGCGTTGGCGTTGCTGGCTGCGGGCGTCGCCCCCGGCGTGCACCTTTACTTCAACGGCCTGCTGCTCAATGGCGCCCGCGCCAGCAAGCAGAAGAGCAATGCCTTCGACGCCTTCATCGAGGCCCACCGTTCGCGCAATGGGCAGCGCGCGTCGACATTCCCGGCCGAACTGGACTACCGCGTGCAGCGCCGGCCGGTGAGTCTCGCCGTGCAGCCGCTGTTTCCCGGCCTCGCCGCCACGCAGTTGCGCGCGGTGCTGGATAGCGGCGTCCAGGGGCTCCTGCTGGAATGCTATGGCAGCGGCACTGGCCCTTCGGACAACGCCGAATTCCTCAGCGTCCTCAAGGACGCCCATGCGCGCGGCGTGGTCCTGGCCGCCATCAGCCAATGCCCGGAGGGCTCGGTGGAGTTCGGCGTCTATGCCGCCGGCAGCCAACTGGCCAGCAGCGGTCTGGTCTCCTGCGACGGCATGACCCGCGAAGCCGCCCTGGCCAAGCTTTTCAGCCTGCTTGGCGCGGGTCTTTCCCAAGCGGAGGTGGAGCACTGGCTTGTGCTTGACCTCTGTGGGGAATCAGTCGACTGAGAGCACGCCCGTCTGACGAGCAGAAACGAGAAAGCCCGCACTAGGCGGGCTTTCTGATTTGGCGCATCCGGCGGGATTCGAACCCACGACCCCTCCTTCGGAGGGCAATGCGGTACAAATATTTGAGGTTGTGTAGCCTGATCTAAAACGCCGCTAAGTGCCGTCAAATCTAGCTTTCAGAAAAAGCTAGCGGGGGAAGCTAAGTCGTTTAGCAGCGAATTAGGTTACGCGGGGATGGCACAAAAAACGAAATTTGCATAATCGGTTTTTGACCACTAGCCGCCTCAATCTTCATTGCTAGGTGATCTGGCTGAAGCGCAGTTCTAGGCGGAGGGTAAATTGATGTCTGAATAGCCCCTGGTCTCGTAGACATTTTCTAGCTTCATAATTGAGGCGCTAGGAGGCGCTAGGAGGCGCTAGGAGGCGCTAGGAGCGGACCACGTTACACATAAGAACTCAAAATCGAAGCGGTCTGCCCTCGCAGGCAAACCATTGTGCCCAACAAGCGCCGAGGTTCGTACGGCAGGTGGCTTAGGCTGTCAGCTCAGTCATCTTTGGCGCGTAAATCGGCGGCAACCTTGCCAAAAGACTCCCAGTGGCCAACCAGCTCATCTACGCGATCAGGAATACGCGGGGTCTTACTGAGCACCAGGCAGCGGGCGGTGCCTACGTATTCCTCAATGAGGTAGAGCGTATCTCCAACGTCGACCCCCATTTCCTGCAGAACGTCGTCAGGCAGGCGGATAGCGCTATCGCCATCCCAGTCCTCGATCACCACATGATGTTTCATCGCAACTCCAGAAGGCGGTTGGATGGAGCGTCTGCAGGGGGAGGCAGCAGCGAGCCGTTGCCAACTAAGTCCCGCGGCGCAGACCGGCAGCATATCAAAAAGCGGTCAGGCTCAGAGAATGAAAACGAAGATCTAGACGCTGTTGCTGGCGAGCAGAAGGTCATCAGAGCAGCTCGACTGCTGCTGCTCTTTTTGAGCAGGAGACCTCGCAATCCCACTGGGCAACTTGGAAAGCTCCCCGTCACATCCAGTTAACCTACTGAAAGACCATTGAGGTTGTGCTCTGAACGCGAGGCCGTCCAGGAAATGCTCAAGTACGGGCTGTTGGAAGAGAGGCACAAGCCCAATCTGTATCGCTCAGCGCTCTCCAGTACCGAGGAGATAGCCAGAATCTCGGAGCCGTTCGACCTAGCCATGGGGGACGACGAGATTCGTGGACTGGTATTTGTCACCGTTCGCCAGGGCGAGATGGCCGAGCAGGATGTTTGGTCGCACCCTCTCGTTCGTAGGCAAAGGCTGAATCTGGAGCAGTCTTTGCTGATTGCCATCCTGCGGCAGCATTTCATTGCGTACGAACAGGAAAACGGTACGGGTGCCAGTCAAGCGCTAGTGGCAGTTGATGAGTTGATTCCCCAGTTGCAAGTCTACCTGGGAGAACTAGGCAGTGATCCCCTTGTGCTGTTAGCGTCGTTGCTTGTTGAGCCAGCTAAATCGTACCGGGTCCTCAGCCAGCAAGAAGTCCTTGATGCTTTCGCGCCTCTCCTTGTCAGCTTGCGCGTAAATCCGCTTCAGTTCGCTGTCGATGCTCTGCTCAGTAGCCCCACGCTTGACGGCCTTGTCATACCAGTCGTGAGCAACATTGTAGTTTCCAAGCTCCATGTGGACTGCACCCAACAACGTGCACGGCCGGAAGTCGCCAGGGGTTAGCTTATGGGCCTGCTCACCGAGGTCAACCGCGTTCTTCTGCCGGCCCATATCCCGCATGACTCCACCGCGAGTAGTGAGCAGGGCGGATTTCGTTTTTGCTTGGGGAATCCTGCCGGCATCGACCTGATTGAGCAGTTCAAGCGCTTTCTCCGCCATCCCACATTTCCGGTAGTGGCCACTGCCGTTGATAGCACTCCAAGGGTCATGCTTCTCACGAAACTCTGCGGCGCAGCGGACTGCCTGCCCGTGATGGTAGGCGCGTCTAACTTGCGAGGTGAAGAACCTCTTGCCGCTAGTGGTTAGCCACAGGTACTCGTCGGAATCTAGCGCAGCATCCACATCGAGCTTCTCCAGGACCGTCACCAGTTGGTCTGGCTGTTCCGGTAGGGACGGAATCCCATACTTCAGATAGAGGGCCGAGCGGCGCTTCATAGCGATGTAAACAGGGTCGCTTTCCCTAGCAAGCCGCTCTGCTTCGGCCGCCGCTTCGCGTTGGCGACGGGCTTCTGCGAGTTGCGCTTGGCGTGCCAATTCGGCGGCGATCGCGGCTTGGATGCGCGCCTGCCTCTCTGCCTCTTCCGCGTCCAGAGCAGCAATATAGCCCTCAAAGGTCAGCTGGCCGGTCGCGTGTTGGTGCAGGTACCTAAGACCTCTGGACTCCAGCACGTTGAGAAAGGCAGCGGACAGGGGGTGTCCTTGATAAACCTGATTGAGGATGTTCCCAAGCAGTAAGCTGGAAACTTCGACTCGGTACCGGCGCCCGAGATCGTTGATGGTCAGTTTTTCCATGCTGTCGTGCAGGGCGGCCCAACGAAAAGGGCACGTCCGTGTTTCTCCAGGTTGTTAGCTGTCAGGCGGCTGCGCCGATTATGTCTTGGTAAAGATTCTGGCTCATGCCTGCCCCCCCTTGGGTAGCACCTTGCGTTGTGGCTCCATATCCTGACTGAACCCGTCCGGGACAGGTTTGAAGTCTTTAGGCGGCGAACGATGGCTGGACTGGAATTGGCGTAGAGCCAGTACGTCTATTTCCCCGGTGATGCAGTAGTCGTGGTTGCCGCCTTTCACACGCAGCAGGTCGCGTTTCCAACGATCTTTGTAAGGGGCGCGGATGCGGCTGTCGCCGTATTGACGGTTGTTGCACTGGATGATGTAGGCATGAATGTCTAGGGCGGCGGACTCCACCAGCGCGTTGAAGGTGTCAGTGTCGCTGTTCCACTCCGGCACGAACAGGGCATCGACTTTGCCACGCAGTTTGGCGCGGTAGCGGATGTTGGTCAGTTCGCTGCAGTTGAGCAGGGCGAAGCGGAAGTCGCCGTGCTGGATGAGTGGCGGCGATTTCCACTTCACTGCCGGTTTCATCTTGACCCCCGCAAGTCGGAATAGCTCGTGCTCCTCGTGGAAGGCTGGAAGTTGCTTGTCCTGCCGGTAGAGCATCAGTGAGGGAAAGCCGAGGCCGTCGTGGGTAAGAGAAGCCCACATCTGGTTGTGCACATGCTTGCCGCTGTGGAGGTACTCCACGCCAGTGATTAATGAGATGCCGCGGCCCTTGAGTTTGTCGGCGATACGCATGAACCACTGGGGCGGCAGGGCCAGCTCCGGGAGGATGAGGTAGCCCGCGCCATCGGGCCTTGAGATCAGTTCGTTGATTAGGCGATTGAGGCGTTGGTAGCGGCGGCGGCTGTCTGGGTCGGGTTTACCCATCGCAGCGGCGATGAAGCTCTGGTCGAGTGTTTCCCAACTGGCTACTGCCACGGTCTGTTTGGCCTTGGGGCCGCCATCGGGAATACGTAGCACCTTCGAGTCTGGGTCCCCATAGGGCATCTGGTGCTCTGTCAGCTCAAAGCCGCGTAATGCCCAGATCACTCTGCCAAGCTGGGAGTGCTTTTCTACCGCAAAGGGTTTGCGGGCGATGAGATACAGCTCATTGAGACTGAAGGGACGGGTGGCGAAGATCAGCCCGGCAGGTGTGCCGTGATCCAGATTGAGCCAATCGGACAAAATACCCATGCCCCTGAGCACCCTTTTGCTCAGCAGCCGCGTTGGCTTCAGAGGTTTGAGGCTATTGAGCTGCAAAATGCCACGCTGGCTGATCATTTCTCTGGGCAGGCCGGCAAAGCGCAAGGGGGTATGCGCAAGATCGTGGCTGAACAGAAAGGCTTTGGTTCCCTGGAGAGTGTTTAGATCGTCCAGCATGTCGAACAATGCCCAGCCTAGGCATTTAAGGCTGGCTTCGAGCTGTGCGATGAATGCCTGCCAGCCCACTGCGCCACTCTGGCTCAGGCTCGAGGGGAACGCCGATACGATGTTTTCGTACAGTGTTTGGGCCAGTGTCTGTTGCCATTGGGTAATGCATTTTTCTGGAGAGACTGGTTTTTTCTGTGCCTTGATCTCTATCTGGCAGTCTTTTTCCACAGTCAGCAGCAGCTTGTCCAGCGCTCTGATGAGACGACCGAGTTGCTCGAAATCCTCACAGGCGGTAGCCATGCGAACGATTCGTGGCAGGTATTGGGCCAGTTCGAAGAATTTCACTGGTGTCAGCAAGTGATCGATTACGGCATCGAAGAAAGCATGTCGGTGCGCCTTCCAAGCTTGAGGTGGCAGGTCGCGCTCGTAGGCTTCGTAATCGCGCAGGTTGAGGGCGAAACCGGCACGATGCAGGGTAAGGGCATCGGTCTTGCGTAGGTTGTCGGCCTGTTCACCGGCGTTGTTGGTGGCTTTAAGTAGGTCGGTGGCAACGGTAGCGGGGGTGTCCGGCAGGTCCGGAAGGGAACGCCATTCACTGGCTCGCTGGTTGATCTGCTCGGAAATGGCATTCACCAGTGCCGTGCCCGGGTTGCCGGAGAGGACGAACAGCTTGTTCTTGCTGTTCTCGAAGGCGATGCGGCTGCCTTTGAGATAGTCCGGCTTGAACAGAATGCTGCCTTTGCTGCTTTTGAGCAGATCCTTGCCGCCATCACGATTAAATACCCAGCTCCAGAATTGCTCAGTGGTTCTGACGTTGCTGGTGTTTTCCATCACTAGCAGGATGTCGTCCACATAGCGGCCGTAATATAGCGGCACCACCTGCTGCTCGATGAACTGGTCGAGCTTGAGTAGCGCCGAGTTGGCTACCACTGCAGATGCGGGCAGGCCGACCGGCAGGCCTTTGCGTAAGGGCGTTTTCTTCGACCAGGCTTGCAAGGCGCCGATGAACAGGCGGTGCAGCTTAGCCTGGCGCCTATTCATTTTGATTCTGGCCAGGCTGAGAAAGCGCTCATCAAGCATGAAACCGGGATTGAGTTCGTGGTAGAAGCTGCTCACGTCGGCCGTCAGGGCTAGCACTTTCTTGCTGTCGGCCAGGGCCGCACGCATTGCCTTGATACCGCCATCGCGCCAGTCACGGAATGGTTTGAGGTAGGGCTTGAATGAGCCCAGCGCTAGTGTGTTGATCTGATCGAAGCGATTACGGCGTAGGCGGCTGCCGTAGACGTTACTGCCCAAGGTCTTGTCGAAGAGGTCGCCGACTTCCATCATCCACAGCGCCGATAACACATGAAAATCCATGCTGCAACGTGACATGAGGCGGAACTCAGCGGTTGGTTCGCCGTCGCCTTGTGTCATGTCCACCCATTCATCATCAGGGGCGGCAAAGATCAGACCTGAATTCTCCTTGGGCCCCTCGGTTGGAACCGGTTTTATGGCCTTAGGGGCTAGTGTCCAGTCACCGAGAAAATCGGCCTTCTTAACCCAGCGTTCATCCTTGTCATTGAGCTTTTGTTGCAAGCGCTCAAGGTTTTCAGCCAAGTCGTGCTCGTACTCCGCCATGGCAAGGAGTTGCGGATAGGTCGAGTAATAGAGGTCTACTTTGGCCTTGCGCCAGGCGAGGCCGAGGTCTTTAAGCGTGGCGATCACTGAATGGGTTCCAGCTGCATGGTGGTCTGTCCCTGAACTGGTGACAGCTGTTTAAGAGCTACTGCTTGCATAGCGCCGTTTAACCTCCATCAGACTGGGATAACCCAGGGTCGAGTGGCGGCGACGGTGATTGTAAGAGCGGATGTGGTCAAACAGGTCGGTTTTCGCCTCCCGACAGCTGGCGTAGGTGTCAGATGCACTCTCTCCGTCTTCCGCTTGCGGAAGAAACTCTCCAGCGCTGTTCCAGCAGTTCCCGGGTCGTGAATGGTTAGTCCAAGCTGGGCTGAGGCGTGAAGTAGTCCAATGACACGGTGTTGGAAATATCTGACGCAGGCTATTGGACGCAGGGACTAGGCATCCCCTATCGTCATTCACACGGACACCGTCATTCCCGAGCAACGAGAGGTATTTATGAAGCGCACGGATTCCTTCGCTTCGAGCTACGCCGAAGTGCTTAGGCGAGCAGAGGTAGTGTTTGGTGGCCGGGAAGGCGCGGATAGGTGGCTGAACAAGCCAGCTCTAGGACTGGAAGGACACAAGCCGATTGATCTCTTGGCCAGTCCGGAGGGGTGTGAGCTTGTTGAGACTTTCCTCATCCGAATCGAATACGGGGTCTACCACTAATTGACCCGGCCGGATTAGTAGTGCCGAGCTCGAGACGTATCCATGGCAAGTTAAAGGCGGCAGATTTTCACCCAGCGCTAACTCTAATCCTTCGGATCCCTTTAGGAACAGAGCCCTATCCGCGTCTCATCAGGCCATGAGGCTATTGACGAGCCTAGTGTTATCGCCGAGAACGACGTCAATGGGATGCCGGTGGATGGCGGCAGCCCACTTGCAGTCGAGATATTACACAAGATTGCTTGCCGGGGCCGCCCTCACACTACATTCGATGGAGTGGATTGCAGACGCTGCTGGTCCTGACCTCGATCCACTTACCCATGGCAATTCCCTCATGAGCTTGGCTTGTGACCCAGAGTTCCGCCGTTATCCTCATCCAAGGAGTCGGTACTTGGAGCACTGGTATGGAATTGAAGGTTTCGTCACCCTCTGAGAAGGTTGAAGACGCTCTCTGTGATGTCTACGAGCAGCGTACTCGCATCGCGGGATATGGCTGCGGTAGCTACTTCGTGCAGGTGATCGCATGAGTGGGTTGTACGGTTCTTCGTCATCCCATGGGCATGAGGCGGGGACTCTCGGTCGAGAGTTGCTCGATGCAGTGATCGCTTTGGTGTTACGTGCTGGCAGACTCATTGAAGCCGAACTGGACCGACCAGGCGGTCCCAGGGGATGGGGGGATAAGGCCGAAGTTGATGCGGAGATTGAGAACCTTCTCCGTGAGGGCCTGGCTAGGATCCTTCCTTGCGACTTTGTCGGCGAGGAAACCGGCTGCCAAGTAACTGGCCATCGCTTTTGTTGGGTCGTGGATCCCAACGATGGGACAAGTGACTTCCTGCAGGGGTGCAATGGGTCTGCGATTTCCGTGGGTTTGCTTGGAGACTGTGTTCCGGTGCTCGGGGTGGTTTACGCCCCGCTGACAGATCAAGGGCCAGATTGCATCGCTTGGGCAGAGGGCATGCCAACCTTGCTTCGCAATGGAGCGCCGGTCGCACCTTCTCTTGGCGCAAACGAACTGGATAGCAGATCTGTTGTGTTCGTGAGCGTTGCAGCACTTACGCAGCCCACGCGAAACGCCAAATTCTGTGCACCCGCGTCGTTTCATCCTATGCCGAGTATTGCCTACCGATTGGCTCGAGTTGCCGCGGGGGACGGGGTCGCAGCAGTGTCGCTGTATGCGGTCTCTCCCCATGATGTCGTCGCAGGCCATGCTCTGCTTCGAGCTGTCGGCGGTGGCCTGTGGAGTGAGCAGGGACAGGCGTTGAGGTACTCTCAGCAGGCCACATTTGTTCAGCCTGCACGTTTCTGCTTCGGCGGCGCAGCGGCGGTTTGCCGCCTACTGGTTCAGCGGCCGTGGCATGAACTGCTCAATAACAGCCACCTTTAGGCGCCGCCCTTTTCTGCACAGGCTCCAGAAGTTTGCGCATGCGCAAGCTCGTTTGCCTTAGGCCAATGGATTGGCGCGTAGCAGCGAAGTAACCGTAGTAACCGCTACCGGAAAATTTTTTTCGCTTTCTTGTTCAAAAAGGTCAATTTTGGGGGGCATTGCCCGGACTACTTACTAGGAGCCTTCCAAAGGAGTAGACCGTGGCACTCAAACCATTTCGTGGATCGAAATCTGATGTTTTCACTGAGAGAGCGTCGGAGAGCGAGAACGCAACCCCTAACGCAGGCCGTACCGTAGATCCTGTCATCAATAGCAGGTCGCGGTTACTATCTTTAGCCTCTGATTCTGGGCGTGATATCGGGACGATCGAGTCGATCCTGGCGTTCATCGATGCTCATCCTCAGCTGATCGATCTACCCCGAGTGCTACAGGGGTTGCTCCATGTGCTGGAGGCAATGGAGGGGACTCCGGTCTTGAGCCTCGATGGATGTGATCCGCAGATCTGGCGGTCAGAATGTGAATGGGTCATTACTAACCGGAACAGGCCGGATCTCCTCACACGCCTTGGTGGGCAATTCTTTCTGGGGGATGAGCGGAGAGCGAGAAACCCAGTAATTGGTCAGGGTGTTCAGGACTACGCATTTCCATATGCCACGTTGTGGCACGAGCCTCAAGATTCCGATAGTGCGCCGGACTACTACCGGTTAGTCGCCCAGCTTCTTGTTGCCTATCAGCAGAGATCCAACTACCTGGAACTGAAAGGGCAGCGGTATTCCGCATACCTAGAATTACGCGCCCTCTGTGGACGTCGCTTCTTGTCCATTCCTTCTGACCTGCAGATCTGGTCCAGCTCGGCAGGTTTCTTGAGAGCCTGCAGGTCGTTTGAGGCTGAAGAGTCCATCGACCTCCTGGCAGCAGACTTCCCGCCCATTGTGCGGCTGGCTCGTTACTACGGTGGTGATGAGCCGCCAACGCGCCACGGTTCTGGTGGTCAGCGCCGGCGTGCTCCCGCGCAGGTGGCCGGTCTGGGCGTGCAGATCAGCCAGGGAGTGTGCGAGTTTCCCCTCGACGATCCTGATGACCCCGACCTTCTACCTGGCTACGTTGCATACCTGGCCCCCCAACCGCCAGACGTGGACCTCGATGAGTGGCTACCACCCGGCGAGCTGACAGTGCCGAGGGAGACTTGTCTAATCGATACGGGAGATGAGGTTCGTCCATACGTCGCAGAACTCCTGCGGCATCAAGGCATGCTGGCTCACATCGCTCGAGCGCGCCAATTTTTACCGATGGGATACGGTCTCCTGACGCTACCAGAGCTGGCGAACCTGCTTTTTGGGGCAACAGAAGAGTTCCTTGGTTGTTGTGAGCAGTTAAGGTTGGTGCCGCTGAATGAGCACTCGCTAGTTCGCCTACGTATGGAGGCCGTGCTAGCGCTTCACCTGATGCTGTGGTCCGGAAGGCCCTTGGAGGACTGCAAGAAGCTGCGATTGGCGGAGCATACTGCTCGACCTTCCACTCCACTGGAACTACTGCCTTCTGGTGAATGTGGTGTGGCAGAGTTCCGATTCCTTTCGCCTAGTCCTGATTATGAAGCTGACGAGGACCTATCTACAGATACGGTGCGGCCGTCGCAAAAGACCGTCCTAATCCCTGATCTGGTGGGGGTGTCCACGCTGGTGTCGGCATTGAGGGACTGCTTTCCTGCCCCCACGAGTGCGGTCTTCACCTGCAAGATCAGGTCACTAGAGCGGGAGGTTCGCGCTCTGCTCAGGCAGTTGGGAGGAGGGGATCCACGCTACACGATCCACAAGCTGCGGAACTTCCTGCACCGTCAAATTGTTGCGGATAGTCACGACATCGTTGCCGCTACGATGCTTTGTGGCGTCCCCTGTCTCTCAGCGAATACGGCGTTGTACTACACGCAGTACGACGTGAATTACCTGCGAGATTTGTATTGCCGGTCCGTAGGGCGCGTCCTCCAGCAGATATATGCCTGTGCGGGGGTAGAGGCGTCTATTCCTAGGGTACCTGCAGTATCGAAGATCTCCGTTGGGGCCCGTAACTGCCTGCGGCTTGAAACTGTCCGGGCTAATCTCGATGCGATGCTGGGCGTTCTACGAAAGCGGCCTCGAACAGATCTCGTTCAGTTAGTTGATTGGCACAACTGCCTGACGCTGTGGACCGTCCAGATGTTCCATATGGGGACTGGTTGTCGCGCCATCCGCAAGCCGCTGAGGTTGGTAACCGAGTTCGAGTCTCGCTGGAGGCACGGAGCTATCAGCGACAAGGGCACGGACGACGGGCACATGAGTCGTCTCGTTGTGCTTTCGGATCTGCTACACCACCAACTCAGCGCCTATGAGTCGCATTGTCGGGTCATTTGTAGGCAGCTCGCAGCGCAGCTCCCTATGGAACTGCCCCCGCAAGGCGGCTTTTTCCTGGATTTCGAGGCCGATGGAAGCCTTGTCTACAGCGAGATTCGGCCTAGGCACATTCGCAAAGCAATGGAGAAGGTTCCCGGCCTCAAATCCCATCCTGTGAACGCATACCGGAAGTTCGTGCGGACCGAGCTCATGGAGCGGGGATGCCCCTCCGAGGCTGTGGCCGCGTTCATGGGGCATTGGCTGATGGGCGAGGAACCGCAGGATGCGCTCTCATCGTTCTCTCCAGCCGCCTATGAGGACAGCTTGCGTTGCCATCTCCTGCCTTTGATGAAAGAGGTCGGTTGGATGGTGCGGAACAGCCATCTGGTGACAGAGGCTGACGTATGACAGTCGTGACGTTGACTGATGAAATGCTGCAACTGGTATGGGGACCAGAGACATACGATAAAGCGTGGAAGGCCGAGTGCCTGGTAGAACTTCGGGATATCTGTGAAACCTCCGGCACCAAAATTGGCGAATGGCTCTGTGGTCGGCGTTCTCAAGCGCGTTTCAGTAATGAGGAGCTTAGGGCTCTGGAGGGGCAGCTGGAGAGTGTGGCGCTTCGCAACAGACTGCGGGAGGTCACAATTCGTGTCCGTAAATTTAGACCGGACGTCCCACTTGCTCGGATTGCGATCGAGGTCCATCGAGCAGCCAATCCAGTAAACCCGGATCGCTATACCACCGACAGCCTACAGGCCAGTCGTGGCTTGGTGGAGGCGCTCAAGCTGGCTATTCGGCGTGATATTGAATGCTTTACACCTGAAGCCAGGGTCGGATTGCTGCTGCTCAGTGCCGCATATTACGGCGGTCTTCTAGACATTCCTCAGTTGGAAGGGCTGGCACGCCTTACTTTGAAGGACATCGTTTGGATTGCCGGAATACCTGAAACTCGATTGGTGCTATCGATCCGTGGGCAGCCTGATGCGGAGCAGCGGCAGTGGTTCCCCGATCCGACCACACTGGCTCTGATGGTGCGATGCGAATCTGACCTGGCAGGCTTGCGGCCTGTTCTGGCTCGCCAGGGAGGTCATCTGCGTTGCATCCGCGCCTTGCTAAGGGCGGTAGGGGTGCAGGCTCAGGCCATGCCAAGCAGCCTGGAGCAAATGTTCGAGCTATTGCGAATCCAACTGCAGGTTCACTTACCGCAATTGCTCGTGAACTACATGAGGCGGTTGAAATACGTCAGCCATTCTGTTCTGCCAAGCGCATGGGGATTCGTTCAGGGGCAACTCGTATTGCCTGATGAGGGTAGTCGTCGCAGCAGGAGCAAGGTCCACAATCAGGTCCCTCCTGCGGCTGTTCCTCCATGGCTGAAGCAGTTGTGCCGGCAGGTTCGCAAACGGCTGCTTAAGCCGGTCGACCACATCCCGCCCCCTGGAAACCATGAGTCCCTGATTCGAAGTTGGGCTGCACACCTTCTCCATGGTCGATCGTTCCACGGCCATCCGCTCGCGCCGAAAACAATTGCTGGCTATGTGCGAGATGTGGGGCGGGGGCTGACGGATATGCTCAGCGTGGCATCGATTCTAGAGCTGTCCCCTGACGCATTGGAGTTAGTGTATGAAATGATGCTGGACGCCCAGCCCACCCCGGCAACTCGGAGAAACCTCTCGAGAGGCCTCCTAGAGTTTCACAGCTACTTGCAGCGGCATTTCTCGTATCCGCCGATCAGCCCATACAGCGTACTGGGAATCGGCAAGACGCCTCAGGCCGTAGATGCGCAGATCATTTCAGAGGATCAGTACCGTCAAGTACTGGCAGAATTGGCGGTCGGCCCGCTCGCGCTGCGATCACCGCGACTGGTAACGATTGCACGAGCATTGGTCATTCTCGGCTTTCGTCTTGGCCTGCGGCGCAATGAGGCGCTGAAATTGCTGCGTTGTGACTTGCAGCTGCCTGTGCTTTCGCCCGCGCGCGCATCGGCAATCTGTCTGCGACATCCTTACCTTCAGCGCCTAACGCCCGCGCAACTGCAAGCGCTTGACCTACCAGTTAGCCTGCACATAAGGCCACATGCCCAGCGGGCATTGAAAACACGTAGCTCGACGCGAACACTACCCCTTCACGTGTTCCTCGAACCAGACGAACTAAAGCTCATTACAACGCTTGCCGAGGAGCGCGATGCTGAAGAGGCCAGGGGGTCGTATTCGCCATACCTGTTCTGCGTGCCTGAACTGCATACCCATTGGGTGTCGGAGGCCAGCCTGTTTCCGGCGATTCATGATGCACTCCGCCGCGTGACGGGGTGTGGTGAGCTTCACTATCACCACTTGCGACATTCTTGTGCGAGCTGGCTGACATTCAAGTTGGCCGCTGCGGCTTGGGGTGTCAGCGGCAATGTCGATTTGCTGTTTGGCGAGCTTAACGAGACGAGAGATTGGTTGCGTGATCATGCTCGCCTTACACGGCAATTCTTCCACTCGGAGTGCGCGCCGACACGCCGGGTGGTTCATATTGTCAGTGCGGTGCTCGGTCACGCGAGTCCCAGGACCTCGCTCTTGCATTACATCCATTCCATGCCATGGCTGGCTGCGCTCTGCTGGCAGTGGAATCCAGCCCGCTGGCCAGCTGCGTATGTGATGGCGAAGATCGCTGGGGTTAGTCTGCCAACGAAGCCTTGTGATGTTCAGGAACAGGGGCAGTCCTCCGACATAATTCACATGCAGCAACTCATTGGTCGAGTCCGTACCTTGAAAGCGGCCAGGAACGTTAAGGCTTCGCGGCTCCCGATTCAGCCTGAATCTAGGGGCGAGGGTTACGTGCTGGGGCGTCTTAATCGTATTGCGACCATGCTGGCCTATGAGTCGTATGCGGAATCCACCGGGCACCCGGTCAACCTAGATTGGCTGGAGTTTCCTGAGAGTGATCGCTCGATGATGCTGGAGCGGGCGAAGTACATCAGATCACTGGGCTCTCACCGATTGAGTGGCCCGCATCTAGGATCTCACTACAAGCCCATACCGCTCGTTCCACGGCTGCCTAAGCATGGTGGGCTGACTGGCGTAGTGCCGTACGCAGAGTCTCTCTATGAGCTGTTGTCAGGTCCCAAGCATGCCAAAGCCAGCCGCGCTTTGGATGATTTTGTCGAGCGATGCTGGGCGACCGATACAACGCTGAGGTTCTATCAGGGACGAGATGAAGAATGTGCGCGGGAGTACGTTTGGCTGCTCAACGAGTTAGGAATAGATAACACGTCCATCGAGTTCATCATCTACGACCCATACAAGCGTCGAAACACTGGGGCGTTCTGGCGTAAGGTGCTTGGCATGCCTCGCCTGAAGTTCAGCGCGCATCGTCCGGAGAATCCCAATGTGGAGAATGGTCACATCGGCATCCGTGTCAGGCTGCAGCTCCCTGCCTCAACCGACCGTGAGCGGGGTGTGAACCATCACTCTGGGGCCGCCCTTCGGTATCTCATGCTAATGGCGTCGATCGATTGGCATGAGCGTGCTGTTCGGCGGCAGATCTAGCGCTGGGGGACTATTTGGAAAACCAAACAGGTGGGGGCCGCGTGGCCCCTTTTTGGTGACTGGGAAAGAAGGTAATACCTGATGGCTAGGCCGGGCTCACCGGATCATCCTGAAGCTCAAGCAAATCACTCACCTGACAGTTCAGATAACGACAAATCGTCTCTAGGTCCTTCAATTCGACCCTCTGTGCTGTCTCGTGATACAGCCGAGTGAGCGTTCCCCGATTTATCCCCGTGTCCCGAACCACATCGCTGATCTTCAGCTTCCGTTCCCCAAGCAAGCGGGACAAATGGCACTTAACCATCCTTCTCTCCAAAATGATCTCCTGGAGATCATTTATTTCTTGCGCAGATCAAAAATAACGCTATATTGATCTCTAGGAGATCATTTTGCGCTTGCATGTGTGCAGAAGACTCCGCTATTGCTCAATTTAGCAGAGAGGGTATAGCCGTGTCTCAAACCTACCTGACCACGGATGAGCTTGCCATTCGTATGAAGTACGACGCTCGCACCATTCGCAATCGCCTGAAGGACTCGGTTCTCCTGGAAGGCACCCACTACTTCCGTCCCTTCGGTGGTCGCAAGATCTTGTTTATTTGGGAGGCCATCGAAGAGGACATGCAGAAGTTCTCTCGTACCTCTGGGCTGGTGCCTATGGCGGGTGGAGGTGTCTGCCGTGGGTAAGATCCGATCTCGTACGGACAACAAGAAGCTGTTCTTCGACTTCACATATCTGGAAAAACGCTGCCGGGAACAGACCACCCTCACTGACACACCAGCTAACCGGAAGAAACTAGAGAAGATCCTTGAGCGCATCGAGGCCGAAATCACCCTCGGCAGCTTCGACTATGCCAACTACTTCCCGCAGAGCAACCGACTACAAGAATTCAGCAGGCTGCAAGCTGGCTGTATGCAATTGAGGACGCCGATTTTTCGGGACTTCGCCGAGCTCTGGTTCGACGAAAAGAAGGTCGAGTGGCGCGACAGTCACATCAGAACGGTGCGCCTTACGCTCGACAGGTATCTTGTGCCTGAATTCGGCAAGAACGCGGTCAGCGCCATCACCAAGGCAGAAATCCTGACCTTCCGCTCGGCACTCGGCAAAGTTCCCGGGCTGAAAGGGCAGGCTCTGTCAGCGACGCGAATCAACCACATCATGACGCCATTGCGCATGATCCTCAGTGAGGCGGCTGACCGGTTCGAGTTTACTTCACCGTATCTCAACATCAAATCGCTGAAGATCCCCAAGACCGATGTAGAGCCCTTCACTCTGGAGGAGGTGCTGCAGATCCTTGGGGCAGCGCGTGAAGACTTCCGCAATTACTACACGGTGCGCTTCTTCACCGGTATGCGGACTGCAGAAATCGATGGCCTGCAGTGGAAATACGTCGATTTCCAGCGTCGACAGATCCTAATCCGCGAAAGCTGGGTCGGCGGCAAGCTCGATTACACGAAGAATGACGGCTCGCAGCGCGAGATCGATATGTCGGGGCCGGTTTACCAGGCCCTGCTCGATCAGCAGCTGAAGACCGGTGCCGGACAGTTCGTCTTCTGCAGTCGGGAGGAAACACCATTTGCGTACCGCAACATCAACAGTCGGGTCTGGTACCCCTTGCTTCGCCACCTAGGACTGCGCCGACGGCGCCCCTATCAGACCCGCCATACCGCAGCGACCCTGTGGCTGGCCGCGGGTGAAAACCCGGAATGGATCGCTCGACAGATGGGGCATACGACTACAGAGATGCTGTTCCGAGTCTACTCGCGTTATGTCCCCAACCTGACCCGTCGTGACGGCAGCGCTTTCGACAATCTTATTCAAGCCAATCTAAAGGCCTGAGGAGTGGTGACATGAAATTGATCAAGCGCAGCAACGTCACCTTCCTGCATCCATCGATGGAGGCTCGCGAGCACCAGTACCTGAAGCACTTGGCCTCGGCAATGAGCAACTACCTAGAAAACCCCAACGGCACCGAACTGGTCTGCATTCTCGGCTCCGGCTATGAGAGGAACAACCGTCAGGCACTCGCACCTGGGTTGCCTATCACCGTGACGAGGTCTTCGAAAAGCGCCTAGAGGGCCGCAGCCCATTGGATTTCCTGATCGATAAACTGGAAGACCTGATCAACAACTGAAGCAGCGATGAAGGGGCCAAGGCCCCTTCATCGCATCAGGCGAAGAGCAATGCACTCGCCTCCTCGATCTTCCGTCCCGCAAAGTTTAGAATGCACCGCACTAGGGGGATTTTTGACCATGATTGATGCCGTTGATCTTTTCTGTGGCGCTGGCGGCCTGACCGCGGGCATGCGGGCGGCTGGCATCGCCGTGCGCGCCGGCTACGACATTGAGCGGCAATGCGAGTACGCCTACACCGAGAACAACGGTGCTGCGTTCATCGCCAAGGACGTCACGAGCGTCGAAGCTGATGAGCTGCGGGCCTGGTATCGCCCTGGTCGCTACAGGTTGCTCGCCGGTTGTGCCCCTTGCCAGCCTTTCTCCACCTACAACCAAGGCAAGGACACCCGTAACGATCGCAAATGGCCGCTGCTTTATGCCTTCCGTCGGTTGATTGAGGAGACGCTGCCTCACCTGGTCACGATGGAGAACGTACCGGACGTGACCAAGCATGAGGTCTATCACGACTTCGTCGCTGGTTTGCGAGCACAAGGTTATGAGATCTGGGAGGGGCGTGTTCACTGCGTTGACTATGGGCTGCCTCAGCAGCGTCGCAGACACGTTTTGCTGGCGTCGAAACTGGGCCCCATCACGCTCATAGAGCCCACCCACAAAGGGCATCCAGTCAGTGTAGAAAAAGCGATAGGAACGCTCCCCCCTATCGCTGCCGGAGAATGCCACCCGGACGATCCGCTTCACAGAGCAGCGGCGCTGTCGTACCTCAACCTGCTGAGAATCGTGAACTCCAACCCAGGTGGCACTTGGAAAGACTGGCCGCCACACTTGGTTGCCGATTGCCACCGCAAGGCCAGCGGCAAGACATACCCGAGCGTCTACGGTCGCATGAAGGCGGAAGAGCCCAGTCCGACGATGACCACTCTTTGCTACGGCTTCGGCAATGGTCGCTTCGGGCATCCGACCCAGCACAGGGCAATCTCCTTGCGCGAAGCGGCGATTCTGCAATCGTTCCCAAAGGACTACGTCTTTCTCCCGCCCGAGAAAATCAACTTCAAATCCGTTGGCCGGATGATCGGAAATGCCGTTCCGGTGCGCTTGGGCGAAGTGATCGGCGAAAGCCTGGTGCGCCACATCAGGAAGAGTGGTGCTGATCAACGGCCAGATCAGGAAGATTGAATTCACGCCTGAGGCGCGTCACCAGCTCCCCACGATCCCGTGTCTCGCACTCCCATACGACCAACACCCTCCAGCCTAGCCCGCGCAGCTGGGCTTCCTTTCTGGCGTCCCGCTCGACATTCGCCATGAACTTGGGCAGCCAGTATTCCTGGCGGGTCTTGGGTGTGGTCGCATAACGGCAATCGGTATGGCGGTGCCAGAAACAGCCATGGACGAAGATAGCGGTACGGAATCGGGGCAAGACGATGTCCGGCGAGCCCGGTAGATCACGGCGATGGAGTCGGAACCTTAGCCCCAGCGCATGCAGCGTCTGGCGCACGCTGATTTCAGGCGCTGTATGCGCACGTTTCACCGCTCGCATGATGTCGCTACGTGACATTTGCCTCCCCGTCAGAGGTCGACTGGCTCTACCACACCCGTGATCACTAGCGCCTCCAGATGCCGGTGCAGTTGGTCGGGCAGAGGCTTTCCTGCAACGAGCACTCCAGCTTCCATGTTCTGGTCCATCGCATAGCCGGTGAGGTTAGCGCTGGTGATGAAGCAAAGCGCCCGATCGGCTACGGCGACCTTCGCATGCACGCTGCCATTCATGAAAGCCGCTGCCTTGTCCTTCCAGACGTAGAAGCTCGCATCGGGCACGATCTTACGAAGGTTGGCGATCGGATCCGTACTGACCTTACCTCCCTGGGCGCTCGACGTCTCTACCAGGAAATCGATCTGGACATCCCGCTCGGCCGCCGACTTCAGCGCCCTGGCGACAGACTCGATGTCGTAAGCAACATAGCTGGTGATGAATAGCCGTTGCCGCGCAGCATCTATCACTTGGATCAGCGCCTGCTCGGTTCTTCGTGCTGGAACCAGCTCGGTAGTCGGGCCCGTCCATACCAGCTCGACCTGCTGGCTGCTCTCAGCCAAGTGATAGGCGTCGCTGGCAGCAAGGAGCATGGCCGCCAGCGTTTGGCCATCGATGGTCGATTTCCTCCATATCTCGATAAGTGCCTTGAGCGCATCGCCCGCCTGTGCAGACTGTACGCTGGTAATCAAGCTTCCAGCTTTCGAGATGTCGAGGTTGCTGACTCGGGCCGCCAGCACTGCGACCCGGTCAGAGGAGACGATCGATACCACCGTAGAAATCGCCTTCAGCAGTTCTTGCATCTCAAGCGTCCTGGAAGAAGGCTGTCGCCGCGTGCTGTACCGTGGGTACGACCATCGCGCGATCGAGGTATCGGTTGCTGGACTCGCATGAGGTTTCCGCGACGAAAGAACAGGCATGGCAGGCCGCTGAGTGCAGGCTCTGATCGTTCTGTGGGTCGTGCTCGGCGCAAAGTGGATCGGACGAGCAGATCCGAGCCCGGCGTAGTGCCTGAGTGAACAGCCGCTCCAGATTCTCCGGTTTCCCAAGTTCTACCAGGCCCCCCAAGGTGCCATCGGAGTCCGCTGCGGCGGTGTAGATGATTAAGCCTGCCTGATTGCCTTCTTCACTCACGCCTGCATAGATCCGCTCGCGGATGCTCGCTGCGTTGTACCCGCACTCAAGGGCTAGTTCGCGAATCAGTAGATGAGCCAAGGTGTGCAACAGCACATAGCGAGCACCCGGATAACCAGCCTCGGCAGGACTGAGGTGACGTCGGCTCCGCCACCCTTTGTGTCCGTCTCGCAAGCGAGCATCGGCTCGTTGCACCGCAGAATTCTGCTCCCAGGCGGCGATCGCAGCCTCGTCAAACTGGATGAAGATGCCTTCGCCATGAACCTGGTTGGCAGGCACCCAGTCCGGTCTGGACGACGACAGGGGGGCCCAAACTGGGCCTGAGCCGGTACCACTGCCCTCGTCGGGAGACTCCACGCGCGTGAAACCGAGTAGAGCATTGACTTCACGCAGGCGCTTCAGGAGCAGTACTCGACTGATGACGGACTGGAAAGACGCTGGAGGGGCTGCTTCTTCGGAAAGAAAGTTAGGATAGTCATTCACTGGAGTCGGATTCGTTAGCACCCGCCATTCCGGCTCCTTGATATCCGGCTCGTCCTCGACTTCAGCGTCAGCTCCTGAGCGATGAGCTTCGATCGCCGCCCAGATGGCTGCTGGCGCGTGAGCTTCGATGCCCGCGGCCTCGCCACGCTTCGTGAGGGCCTTGAGGGTTCCCTTCAACTCACCGACATCCTCGACATCGGCGAAGTCATCCCAGTGGTCGGTGATGATCTGCTGTAAGGGGGATGCGTTCGTTCGAGGTATGGCGAGAGCGGAAAGAGATACCGGGAACCAACTGTTCGTCGCCCCCAGCAAAACGGCCCGGGCGTCTTCTTTACAGTCGTGATCGAAACGATCCAGGTGCGGGTGTCGACCTCGGCAACCAGGCAGGTTTTCCTTGCCAGCTTTACCGAAGGCCTGGGCCAGGCTCTTGGCCGCTTCGCACTTGTCGCACCTAACCCACAGGTTTTCTGTCTGGAGAGAGGCCCCACTCTCGAAGAAGCGCAAGGTTCCTCTGCAAGTGCTGGGGCCGCTATGCACGAACCAGCTCCAGGGGAAGTCGTCTAGATGTCCGTTCCGGCAGGCCAACAGCATACGAGCAGGGACGGCGTCAGCATCCTTGGCTGGCAGTTTACCGTCAGAACCTCGGCAATCAGCATGTACGAAGCGAGTCGACTCCGGGCGATATGGGTTCTCTTTCAGCTCGAACAAACCATTGTCATATGGCGCCAGCAGCCCGCACTTCACGCAGCGCAGCCACCGCGGAAAGGGTCTAACCGGAACGCCGACCTTGGCTTCGGCGGAGAGCGGGTCGAAAGATTCGCTTTTACTGAATGGGGCCATGCGTAGCGATTCGACCTGCGCCCCCAGCGTTTGTCGTACCGCAGCCAGCAGGCGAGGTTCGGTGATGACCGCGCATCGCTCCTTTTGCCAGATATCGATCCCCGAGGTGACCACCGACAGGTTCGGCAGATCGACGAGGGCGCCAGGCCCATAGGTCCACAACAACTGGCTGGGCCGTACCGAGCCGACGACGGTCTTTTCGTTCGTCATGTTCATTCGTCCTTATCGCTTACTACTGGCCGAGCCTTCCACGCCGGTTCATCCTGGAATTTCGAGGAATTCATCACCAAGTTGACACCTGGCTCCACCTCACGCATCGACATCGGTACCGTCCAATTTCCCCACGGCTTAACGCCAGGGGCTTCGATTAGTTTGGCCGTAAGATCCTTGTTGGGACCTCGCTTCTCGTAAGCGAGCATTCGATTGCCTTGCATCACGGCTTTCACCCACTCATCGGTACGCTGCTTCAGCATGCTTTGGATCAGCTGTTCGGACTTCGAATCCGCCACGTTGCCGCCACGCGTTCTCAGTACCTGCTGAGCTTCCTGTATTTCCTGCTGATCAGCCTTTTGCAGGCTCTCGGCACCGCCATTCGGAGCGAAATCGTCGTACTTGCCCCGCATCAACGACAGCAGCGTTCCAGTGAGGCCCCGATCCAGCGCCCTGGGAGAGAATGGTGTGACCGACTGGGCTTCGACGTGCTTGTAGAAGGTCGCGTGGTAATGCTCGAACGTCTCGTAATGAGAGAGGTCACGCGGCTTGGCCCAGGTCAGTACAGTGCATACCAGACCGGGAGACTGGCGACCGACACGGCTGGTCGCTTGGATGTACTCTGCTGTGCCCTTCGGCTGCCCGTTGACGGCCATGATGCCGAGTCTATTCACGTCGACACCGACCGAGAGCATGTTGGTGGCCAGCACGATGTCGATTGGACGTGGTTTGCCCTTGTCCTTCTCGTCCCAGCGGCACAGGTATTTGCCCTGGTTCTTATCCCACTCGGGCTCGAACTTCACCTCGAGCTGGTCGAGATACTTGGGAATGTCCTGATTGGAAACGCGCGAAGTCAGCTCGCGAATGTTCATGATGCTGCGCTGCGCCAGCCCCGGCCTCTCGACCAGGCTCATCTGCACTCGGTACGCACGAGTCTGGACGTCGTCCTCGGCCAGGCGCTTCATGCCTCCGAGCTCGCGCAAAGAATTGAAGTAGCCGACCATCGTCATGTAGGGGTCAGCCTGGCTTCCGAAGCGCTCGAACAGCGCCTGAGCGGCGGTCATAGCTGCGGTGTAGACGCGAATCAGCATGGCGGGGCGAGAGCTGCCTGGGGCGCATATCCCCAGATAGCGGCGTCCCGAGCGCATATCGATTGGACGTTGCACCGAGAAGAAGTTGTCTTCCACATCCAGACCATGCGGTGGGAACACCGCGACCTGACGCATGAACACGTTGCTCACCTGCTGGTGGGCTCTGCGTACGGTAGCGGTAGAGGCGACCACTTTCGGCCGGATAGGCTGTCCGTCCAGCGACCAGCTGCAAAGCTCATCGACCGCACTCTCGTAGAGTCCGACCATGGTGCCGAGCGGACCGCTGATCAGGTGGAACTCGTCCTGGATGATCAGATCCGGTGGCCGTACGGGCGAAACCGTCGTGACCGTCGCGGCGGGATAACCCTTCGCAGCCTTGTGACCGGTATTGCAATCGGCACCAGGCCAAAGCAGGCCGTGCCGTGAACACTCCTTGGACACGTTGCCGAACAGGTTCCGCACCTCGCCACGCCAGGCCATCATCGCGAACTTGTCCACAGTTGCGATCATCATGGACGGTGGGCGATGGTACATCTCCTCATCGACCACCATGACCGGCAGCCCAGGATGTACCAGCTTGCTTGAGCGGCCACGCGAGAAATCGCACTTGCCTTGCTTGTCGCCGCAGTAGATCGCCGTGCGCTTGATCGTCTTGTCGACATCGATATCCCGGCCGGGAGCGATTTCGGAGCCGCACCATGGGCAGCTCGTGAGCTGTGCAGGCGAGGTCATCCCGGCGGTATATCTCTCGGCCCGGACGGCTTCCACGAAGCGATGGCTTTCTTCGGTTTGACCGGGTGCAACCTTGTTACCGACCCAGAGCCCGATGGTGAATGGCACCTCGCCCAGAGACTTGTCGCCCTTGGCGAGTGCGGTTCGCCGGATGTGCTCCATCGAGCATATCAGTGCTGTGGCGCGCTGGAACTGCTGCAAGGTGAGCAGGCGCAGGGTGTAGCGCATGATCACCGCCAAGCCGCGCGATGCGTCGTAACCGCCCAGATTTCCTTGCAGGCGACGGATCGCCATGGTGAAGGCAGCGACGCCGAGGTAGGCCTCGGTCTTGCCACCACCGGTCGGGAACCACAGCAGGTCGGCGTGCGCCTGCAGTGGCTTGGTCCGATCGGCATGCCGGGGATTGGTGAGACCGGGGATGGAAAGGAGAAGGAAGGCCAGCTGGAACGGGCGCCAGGAGTAGTTCCTGGAGTCCTTTGCGAGCTCCGCGACCTCAATACGCTTGCCGCGTCGTCGCTCCAGGGCGGATCTGCTGTGGATTCGTTGGAGTCCCATGGCACGGTTGGCGAATTGGAAGGCGACCAGTGCCTCGGCGTTCTCGGCCAGCAAGCGAATGCCCTCTCGCAGCCGCAGCATGATCGCCTCGCATCGATCCATCGCCTCTTCCGCCGGCAGGGCGTACTCCGCGACTTCGGTTCCGATGCGTGCGCGCTGCTCTTCGATCCAGGCCGCGTAGTCGTCGGTCAGGACGCCGAGCGTGGCGACCAGCTCCTCCCTGGACATCTTCGCCAGGCGCAGCATATCCAACGAGCCGTCGGTCAGCATTTGGCACATCGCCGGACGGTCCTCGGCTTCGCCGCCAGGCGTCTCGGTTAAGGGTACTTCGTACTGCGGCATCACCACGGTACGCAGCTCGGTTGCACGCGTAGCGTCCTCCTCCGTGACAGAATGCACAGATACGCCATGCCCCACGGCAAACTCGACCCGCTCGCGGTAGATCATCTCTAGTGCAAGGCGTTCGCGCAGATCCGGGTCGTCCAGATCGCTGTCCTCCGCCTCGAATGCCGGCCGGCGGAGGAAGATCTCCTTTGATGGGCTTCCTTCGCTCGCCCGAACAACGATCTCCGGCTGGAACACCCAGGCCGCATCGCGGTTCTCCTTCGGCTCCTTTTGGCCGTTGACGATGAACAAGGTGATCAGGCGTTCGCCTTTTTCGTTTAGCGGTCGCACCGCACCCTGCAAGCGAATCTCGGGGCGAGCGTCGTCCAGTTCGACCGGCGCGATGACGCCATCGGTCAGCGCCAGCGACACGCGTTTGAAGGATGGAATCCGCTTCCAGACCTTGGCCTTGACCACCTTGCCGGTCTTCTTGTGCACGCGGGCGTGGATAGGATCGTCTGACTCGATCCGCTCGTAACGCCCCCAGGCTACGGCGACATCCAGAGTCTCGGCCTGACCATCAACGCAGAAGGTGAAGCCCATGCTGGAGGGTACCAGCGATTGGTTGGAGGTGAGATCCAGCTCTTCGCCAGACTCGGTGTCGGCACCGTCGGAGACTTTTTCCAGCTCAAGGTCTGGCTTCAGCCCCTTCGGTACCAGGTCATCGGGCTGCTCTTCGTCCTTACGCTCGGCCGGTGGGAGGTCTTCGCCACGCTCGGCGTTCTCCATCGGCGCTAGCTTGCCCACCAGGTAACGGTCGCGGACGCTCATATCGACAATGAGCTCCTCGGGGCCGCCGGCCGGGCCGAGCAGGTCGTCCATGATCGCCAGCTGCAACAGTTCCCTGATGTAAGCCTCGCTCTTGATCGCGGGCACATCCGCCAGCGTGAGGTCTAAGGCGCGTGGCATGGCTTCGGCGAACTTGGTCCAGGGCGCAGGTACGATGCTCCCCGTGCTCGGCGGCATCAGGCCTGTCGCACCGATGGATACCGGTTTCTCGATTGTCCGTGCCTTGTCGAAGTAGACGGAGGTGCCGTCCGCGTCGATGCGAATGCGCAGCACCTGGCCGATGCGTTGGATGCGTCCATCCGGAGTCAGCACCAATACCCAGGCGCCTTCGTGCACAGCGGGATACTGGCCTTTCAGGCGGACGCCTTTATCCGCTAGCCGTGCATCACGCTCCAGCCCACGATCGATGACGATCCAGGCGTTTCGCTCCTCGGTGTGCCTCGTTCCTTCCATGCTCGACTCTCAGGTTCTTTCGATCGGTTCGGTTTAGTCTTCTCTGTCCGCCTGGCAATCTCAAGAGGCCTTGCCAAGCATACGGTAGCGCGTACTACGTTTTTCCCCCTGGCGTTCGACCTTGCCCTCAGTGACCAGGCAGGCGATCGAAGTGTTCCACAGCGCAGTGGGGATACCAGTCGCTGCGAGGATGTCGGACTTTGCGTGCCAGCCTTGGTTGGCCCCGAGGAAGCCGAGAATTCTGGCTGTCGGGGTCGCGCCATTCACATCGGGAATCGTCGCTGCATCGAAGTTGAGCCCGGCTTGAACTGGGGTGGTACTGGCAGCCTGGTTGGCTCGCGGAGTGCGAGGCGACGTCCGTCTCGTACTGCTGCTGTGCAGCCCTTGGGCAGCCTCTTCCTCGTAACGCTGACGGTTCAACTCCGAAAGTCGCCGCAGAACTTCAATGCGAACAGTTTCAGAAATTGTGTAACGAACCCGATCACGCTCAGGAAGGTAGGCTACTTCATGGAAGCCATACGTTGGTTCAAGGTCAGTGAATCCGTAGGCAGAAAGTACTGCATCATTTAAGGCTCTGCGAAGATGACGTAGTTTCTGAATTGGTTCACTCTTTACGCCAGGATCGTGAAGTTCATTGTAAAATCCTGTCATGCCAACGGCCATTTCCTGCATGTATAGCTGTCGCTGATTGCAGTATTCCTTGCCGATAACTTCAAGTTCTTCGCGCTTACTGTTGAGCGTCTCGGTTGGAAAGGGGAAGGTTTCAAAAACATCGCCGTGGGCATACCGAAGGCGATCTTCCAATCTAGAGCCGTGCTCGTATGCCCATGCCGAGTGAATGTCTGAAGACAAGCAAGCGAAAAGGCTGTGGCTCCCATTAAGAATTACGCATATGGAATTCGCGTAAATGTACCGGTTCTTCACAAATGAAAAGCACGGGTACTTCGTTGCGCCTGTTGAGATACAGATCACGCTGTCGATATAGTCTTCTGTATCGCCCTGTTCAAGAGGCATTCGGCCAGTTTTTCTGTAGATGGGGCTTTGTAGCTCCGCGTAACGCCACCAACGGTCTTTATAGGCTTTCCTATTTTGAACATCCCTCTCAGGCTTTACTTCATGAAGCACCTTTTCATAGAGAGGAGTATAGGATTTTGCTTTTTCCTCGCTCCAATCCCAGAAGCATACAATCCATCTTTCTGTCGATTGATCTGGTTTGGAATTTAAGTCCTTGCCAGAAAGATAAGGAAATAGCACGGTTCCTTCGTAGTTGGCATGTCGCTCACACAACGTCTCGGCTTCGGGAGCTGTCATAGTAAATCCCATGCCAAGGACAACGGAGCCTTGATATGCAATTCCGTTATTTTCCCTAAGCTTTATGGGGCTCCAATTACTTCGTGCGGTAAGATTCTCGGAAATCAACTCAACAGTTTCTAGGTCAAGTAGTCTAGTGCCGCCCCATTTGCCCTTATGCGCATGAATCCGGCTAGTGGATACGTTTGCACTCCCCAGCCATTGCTCACTTCGTATGGCACTATAAATTTCGACATTTTTAGCCAGTATTTGGCGCAGCCCAACGTCTCGCGTATCACCTTCGGCGATGGAGTTTGAGGTAATAATTCCGAGGTTTCCACCATCTCGACACAATGCCGCAACTCTCAGCAAGAAGTATGCAATTAAGTCGGCGTGGCCTCGCACTCCATTTGCGATGCAAAGAACCAAATGTTCTCTATAGCTATCCCCAAAGACTCCTGTGAGCTTTTTTCCACCCAGAAATGGCGGATTTCCAATAAGCGCATCAAACCCCGGCGCGCGGCCCACAAAAACCTCCGGAAACTCCAGCGGCCAGTGGAACGGTCGACGCGCAGACTTGTCAGCAGGCAGGTCGGTTAAGAGAGACGCGACTGATTTGCTGCGTACAGTGGAGAGTACATCGTGATTGCCGTCAATGACCTGGCCAACTTGGATTGATAGCGACGCCAAAGCGCGCTCTAGCGACGCGCTATTGCCTCTTGATACGAACACTTCGCCGATAAGCGCATCGGCGAGGCATTCTGGCACTTCGAGCCTGCGGCGAGCATCGGCGTCCAGATACACCATAGTTTCGACGTCGCGGATATCGCGGATGGGTATCTCCCGCAGGCGCGATCGCAGTTCGATTGCCTCGTGCACGGCCCTCTCAATGTTCTGGCCGAACAGCCGAATCTGGCCCTGGCCAGTGGGAATCATCAAAAGTTCGGTGAGCTGATCCAACCGATGGATGCCGAGCAGGCTGTCGCCGCAGCGCAGGTTGTGGTCGAGGAAGCCAAAGGGGCGCCCCTTGGCCAGCGTCACCAGCCAGATGGACAGCTTGGCCAGTTCTACCGCTAGTGGATTCAGGTCGACGCCGTAAAGGCAGCATTCGGCGATGAGGCGGCGAGCGGTGGTTACTCGTTCCTCGCTATCGCTTGGCAGCGGTTCCTGGCAGGCAGCAACGTCGGTCACTCGGCCATTGGTGTCGATCGATTCGCCTTGATCCTCGGCTAGTGTCCATGCCTCCACCAGCCGATCGGCCAGCCAGCGGCAGGCTTGCACGAGGAAAGCCCCCGAGCCCATGGCCGGATCGCAGATCTTGAGGTCAAGCAGTTCGGCAGGGGATTTAAGCGTCCACTCTGCACGTGGCAGTCCTTCGGCGGGGCCGACGTAGACGATAGGGGTTAGCGTCTCGGTGACGATGGCTTCGGTGAGCGATTTAGGCGTGTAATGGGTCCCCGTCTCACGCCGGTCGCTGCCCGTAGTGATGATGAAGGCCCCCTCCGGGTAGATCAGTGGATAGCCCCAGGGATCGGTGCGCAGCAGATGGAGGAACGGCAGCGCTCGCTCGCGGAGAGCCTCGTCCCCGCCACAGGCGGTGAGTAAGCGATTGGCTTCCGCGGGATCGACGGTACGCTCGAGATCCCGGCGAATGGCGCTGGCGCTACGCTTGATGGCCTCGGCACCAGAGAGCTCATCGGTCAGGGCATTGTCACCGCGACGGTGCAGCACTTCGAGTTCTTCCAGGCCATACAGGGTCTTCTTGGCGCCCTTGCCGGCGCCCAGCTCCACTGTCACCCACGTGGTACGGGCGACGGTACGTTCCAGAAGACTCTCGTAGACGTAACCGATCTGCTCTACATCCAGCGCACGGTAGGACAAGGTACGACCTTGATACTGCTGAATCGCTTCCAGCAGGAGCAACACGGTTCGGTTGTCGATGGGCAGCGGTCGAGCGACATCTACCTTCCAGTCTGAACCTTTGGCACGGCCTTCCAAGAAGGGGAAACGATCCGGGTCGAACAACGAGCCGCCCAAGGCAGGCAGTCGCAGAGTCTCATGCTCGATTCCGCCGTAGACCGCACGGAAGGTGGCCAGCAGGCGAGCCCAGGCATCGTGCCGGTGCTCTAGCACCTCCTCGGTCTCCTGACGCAACTGCATGCGCAGTGTGGAAATGGCATAGACGCTCTCGTAGACCTCGTCGCCCATCAGCAGCAGACCGCGTTCTTCGGCCGAGAGCAGAAACACCAGACGCATCATGATCGTCAGGCCCGCCTCGTAGAGCTCGGCCGGTTGGACGCCTTGCAGCAAGGTACGCGAACGGTCGCGATCTTCCTTATCCAGTGCCTGGATCAGCACTTCCACGGCCCGGCGCACCTGTTCGCCCAAAGCGTCGGTCACCGCTTCCTGGTGTTGCAGGGATTCGTCGAGCAGCGCCGGCAGTGTCTCGTCCTCGGCGCCGAAGAAGCGAGCGATGCCCAGCAGCGCGATGAACGCTTGCAGGGTCTGGCGTTCCTGGCTCCATAGGCGGGCGTACCAACTGGCGTAGGTCACCACCGCGCCCACGGGCGCGTCGACCAGCATCCAACGCTCGCCATCGGTGAGCAGCCCGAGACGACAGCCGCTGGCCCGGCACAGGCGCTCCATGCGTTCGGCGGGGCTGGCGATCCAGCCATCGATCTTCATGGCCGCGGTGAGATCGGTTCCGGCCGGGTAGCTCTGCACCAACAGCAGGGGCTTATCGTTGGATACTAGCGCGTAGTCGGGTGCCAGCGTGACGCCATGTTCGGTCAGGGTGACACGCACGGAGTCGGGCAGCTGCTCGCCGTGCCGCAGCAGTTCACCGCTATCGTCGTCGTATTCAAGACCGCGCGCGAGCACTTCGTGGATCCAGGCGCGATGCAGTTCGGCGAAGCGCGGATCCTCGTTGTCGCGTGCCTCGCACCATTCGTCATGCGCCTGGCGCAGGTAGTGGCGAATGCGTTGCTCGAGCGCCGGAAGGCCAGTAGAGAACACCCGCTCAAGAACGGGCGTGGCGAGGAAGGGACCGGAGACCTCAATCAGCGACAGCCATTCGTCGTGGATATCATGGGGTTTCATGCGCGGCCTCCCTTGGCGAACGATGCGGGTACGGTGAAGATGACAGCGACCGGGAAGGTGCGATCCTGCGGTTTGGCATAGCGCGTGGAGATGGTGCGGGTTTCCTGTTCACGTTCGCTGGGAATGCGCTCCAGGCGGGCTTTCAGGGCGGAGTTGTCGCGCCGCACCTGGGTGCGTTCGTCCTCGCTGAATAGGGAGAACTGCTCTGGCAGTTCGTCCTTGCCCAGTTCGTGACGGATTGCCTTCTCCAGCTCGTCGAGCACGGCATGGATATCGGCTTCTTCCTTCAGACGGCGTGTCTCCAGGGTATTGCCCAGATGCTCCAGACGATTGCGCGAGCGTGTCTCGATGGCCTGGAGGATGGCTTCTTCGGCAGTGGCGAAGCGCGAACGGAGGATCTCGAATGACGAGTTATCAAGGAGACAGGGCTGGCCATCGTCCAGCCATGCCTGCACCCGGCCGACCGCGTCCTCCCGCTTGAAGCCGCGCTCGCGCAGGTAGCCTCCCGCCACGGTCAGCTCTTCGTGCAGCCGGTGGTGATTGCCGCCGGTGATGACAAGGCGCGATACCACCGTGACGGTGGGTGCCTCCAGGCGATCATCGGGCAGTACGCGTACCGTCACACGATGCAATGGGCTCTTGCCTTCACGCTCCCATATCTGGGAGCGCAGCAGACGCAAGCACATCTGCACCAGACGGTGGTTGAGATGGATGAGCACCATATCGTCACGGCCCTTGGCAACCTCGTGATCGAAGGTCACCGGGCGGATCTTGCCGGTGAAGGGGTGCGCTAGGCCCTCGCGGCAGCGCTCCCAGGCACCGCCCAGCGGCGGCAGCTCGAAAACCTTGCCCGCATTTATACCATCCAGCTTCAGGGGGGCCAGCGCGGCCTTTTCCGCCATCGCCAGTCCGGTCTCGACCGTCTTGAGGATGTGCTCCGGCGAGAGATGGAAGTCCTCTCGGGTCTCGAGCAGACGCTCGTGAAGCTTGGCCACTCGCTTGTCGATGTCCTTTTCGCTACGAACGAAACGGCGCGTGCGGGCGATCTTCGCCTCGGCCATGCGAGTGTCCAGTTCGCGCAGGGAGCCTTCGATGAGTCCGGACATCTGCGGAGCGATCACCGGGTTCACGCTGCCCATGTCGGCGCGCATGGAATCGAGCTTGCGCAGCGCGCGCAGGATGTCGTCCTTGTGGCCACCGACCGCCTCGGTATCCTCGCGCGCGTCGACCGGATGCCAGATCAGCACCTCGCTCGCGCGTTGGCCATGACGATCGATACGGCCGTTGCGCTGTTCCATGACGTTGGGGTTGTAGGGGATCTCCAGATGTATGAGGTAGTTGCAGTAGTTCTGGAGGTCGATACCTTCCGAGGCAGCATCGGTGGCCAGCAGGATGCGGACCGGAGAAACGTCCGGCGCAGCCTGGAAGGCGGCCTTCACCCGCTCCCGGTCGTCGTGATCCATGCCGCCGTGCAGGGTCATCAGACGATCCCCGCCCAGGTCATGGGAGGCCAGGATCTGGTGCAACCAGTCGAGGGTGGTGCGGTACTCGGTGAACAGGATCACTCGTTTACCGTTCCACTTCTCATCGGTCTTCAGGCGTCCCTCAATCCAGGCGAGCAGAGCGTTGGCCTTGGAGTCCGGGCGGTGCATCGCCTGTTGCGCCCAGTCGCGAAGCACGTCGAGCAGCAGGCGCTCTTCGGCATTCAGCGGGCGCATCCGGCGACTGGCTTCTTCGACTGCCTCCCGCTGAGCGCTCTCGACTTCGGCGTCGTCGGCGTAATCCTCTTCGGCACGCTGGATGGCCTTGAGCAGGATGCGCTCGGACAGATCATTGCGCTCCTTGCGGGCATCTCCATTCTCTAGAGTGGCCTCGTGCTTCGCTAGGGTGGCGGCGAAAGCTGCCGGTGACGAGAACAGGCGCTTGCGCAGCAACTGGTTGACGAAGCTGATGCCCGTAGCACCGCCACCATCGTCGGCAGTTGCTTCACGGCTGGCACAGAACGCTTGCAGCTTGCGATGAATCTCGCGCTCCTTGGCGGTATAGTCGATGGCGAAGGCCTCGAGTCGCCGCTGGGCGTAGATCGGTCGGCCGTCCTTGTCGGTTATCTCGCTCTTGAGGCGTCGGATCATCACCTGGGCCAGCTGCTTCTCGAACGTTTCCGGCATGATGTTCCGAGCGAAACGCTGGTCGTCGAGCAGTTCGAGCAGTGAAGTGAATGACTCGGTGTAGCCGTTGTGCGGCGTTGCGGTTAGAAACAGATGGTGCTGGAAGTGCGGCGCGATCATGCGGATGAAGCGAGTCCGCTGGCTCTCAATCGCGTACTGGGCGCTGGCCGATGGCGCCACGTTGTGCGCTTCGTCGACCACTAGCATGTCGAACTTGCGCGGATAGCCGATGTGCGGCGGTAGGATGTCACGGAAGGCGCGCAGGCCGTCGCCCATCTTGGCCCAGTCCATGGAGGTGATCAGGCGAGGGAACGATACCCAGGGATTGGCGTGGATACCGCGTTCACGGCGCAGCTCCCGGATGTACTCGCCGTCAACGATGCGGAAGTCGAGACCGAACTTCTCCAGCATCTCGAGACGCCACTTCTCTTGTAGCGAGGCCGGGCAGACGATCAGCACGCTACGTGCCCGATGGCGCAGCAGCATTTCCTGGATGACCAGGCCAGCCTCGATGGTCTTGCCGAGGCCCACGTCGTCGGCGATCAGCAGATTCACCCGGGCCATGTCGATGGCGCGCACCAGAGGATCGAGCTGGAAGTCCTGGATGCTCACCCCGCTGCGGAATGGCGCCTGGAGGAAGCCGCGATCCGCATTGGTAGCAGCACCCCAGCGAACGGCATCGAGGAAAGCCTCCAGCGTATCGGAGTCGTCCTGCCCGGTGATTGCCGGCAGACCGGCACGCTCGATGACGTGCGCACCTGGCTCGATCTCCCAGATCACCCGGAGCTCCTCACCCAGAGCATCTTCATCGATGGAGGACAGGGTCACTGCGTGCTGACGCTCGGTTCCCTGAGTAGAGGCATCCACCTCGGCCACCACCCACTGCCGCCGCCGCACTTCGACGAGCTGGCCAGGTTCGGGGGGATTACGGTAGAAGCCGGCTTCCGATGCTGCTGTCATTTCGAACTCCTGATACAGACTGCCCGTGCGATACACGGGCAGTGAAAAGCATTCGGCAGTCAGCCTGCGATTTTCGCGGCTGTCCAGATAAGACGGGAAGGCGATAAGTGTTTCGAATGTGAAACGCAGCAGACGCCATCCCTGGTGTGCCCGGCACGGATACCACGGTGCTGAGATTATCCTCCAAGGACGCGCAAGTCGTCAGAAGCGTAGAGCTCATGATGCATGAGGCTCGCTTGAGCCCTGAGGAGATCCGCTGTGCACGACACCATGCGCCACAGTAGCCAATCCAGAGCTGTGCCGACTCGTGGCTAATGCTCAGGAGCAGACTCTTTTAGTCGCAGGTGTCGGAACGTGCGGCACGGTTTAGGCACAGAATTGGCACAGCCCGAAAAACTGCCGAAAAATGGTGCTGAGGGCAGTGTTCATCGCAGCCTGGCGGCCTGCGAGGAGAACACGTTGCAGTAGGGAACCGATCCAGGAGCCTGATCGGTGAGGCCTTTATAAAAAGGGCTTTAAAATCGATGAGATATGGCGCACCTGGCGGGATTCGAACCCACGACCCTTGCCTTCGGAGGGCAATACTCTATCCAGCTGAGCTACAGGTGCGTATGTGTTGCGACGGCCTATTTGACCACTAGCGTCCACCCTTCTCAACTCAATGAACACTGCCTTCGGAGGGCAGTACTCTATCCAGCTGAGCTACGGATGCGTATGGGGGCGCCATGATACCCATGTCAGACCCTTGCGTCCATGCGGCATGACCTTGTTCGCAATGTTGAACGATGGTGCCGCTTCTGGTCATCTTTGATCAGGATTTCGACAAACTGCACCCACTTTTTGTTGATTTTATCGAACGGGCTATTGCCCTTAAGTTTTCCGCACCCTAGGATTCCGTTTGAGATTTCAAACGCCCCCTCGCCCCTCCATAAGCCGGGCCGTTCCAATCACTCCGTCCTGGCCAATCCCGCATTGGCTGAAGAACCACAACCTGCCCCGGTGCCCGTGCAGCTCCGGTGTGAAGGAGACAGAGATGCAATTGAAAGACGCCAAGCTGTTCCGCCAGCAAGCCTATATCGACGGCACCTGGCTGGACGCCGACAGCGGCCAGACCATCAAGGTCAATAACCCGGCCACTGGCGAAATCATCGGCACCGTGCCGAAGATGGGCACCGCCGAGACCCGCCGCGCCATCGAGGCTGCCGAGCGTGCTCTGCCGGCCTGGCGTGCGCTGACCGCCAAGGAACGCGCCAACAAGCTGCGTCGCTGGTTCGAACTGCTGATGGAGAACCAGGACGACCTGGGCCGCCTGATGACCATCGAGCAAGGCAAGCCGCTGGCCGAAGCCAAGGGCGAAATCGCCTACGCCGCTTCCTTCATCGAGTGGTTCGCTGAAGAAGCCAAGCGCGTCTATGGCGACGTGATCCCCGGCCACCAGCCCGACAAGCGCCTGATCGTGATCAAGCAGCCGATCGGTGTGACCGCTGCCATCACCCCGTGGAACTTCCCCGCCGCGATGATCACCCGCAAGGCCGGCCCGGCTCTGGCCGCTGGCTGCACCATGGTGATCAAGCCCGCGTCCCAGACTCCGTACTCCGCCCTGGCCCTGGTCGAACTGGCCGAGCGTGCCGGCATCCCGAAAGGCGTGCTGAGCGTGGTGACCGGTAGCGCTGGCGAAGTTGGCGGCGAGCTGACCAGCAACCCGGTGGTGCGCAAGCTGTCCTTCACCGGCTCCACCGAGATCGGTCGCCAGCTGATGGCCGAATGCGCCAAGGACATCAAGAAGGTATCCCTGGAGCTGGGCGGCAACGCACCCTTCATCGTCTTCGATGACGCCGACCTGGACGCCGCCGTGGAAGGCGCGCTGATCTCCAAGTACCGCAACAATGGCCAGACCTGCGTTTGCGCCAACCGCCTGTACATTCAGGAAGGTGTTTACGACGCCTTCGCCGAGAAGCTGAAGGCCGCCGTGGCCAAGCTGAACATCGGCAATGGCCTGGAAACCGGTATCACCACCGGCCCGCTGATCGACGAGAAGGCCGTGGCCAAGGTCCAGGAGCACATCGCCGATGCGGTTTCCAAGGGCGCCAAGCTGCTCGCCGGTGGCAAGCCGCACGCCCTGGGTGGCACCTTCTTCGAGCCGACCATCCTGGTCGACGTACCGAAGAACGCCGCCGTGGCCAAGGAAGAAACCTTCGGTCCGCTGGCCCCTCTGTTCCGCTTCAAGGACGAGGCCGACGTCATCGCCATGGCGAACGACACCGAATTCGGTCTGGCTTCCTATTTCTACGCCCGTGACCTGGGCCGCGTGTTCCGCGTGGCCGAGGCCCTGGAGTACGGCATGGTGGGTATCAACACCGGCCTGATCTCCAACGAAGTGGCGCCCTTCGGCGGCGTGAAGGCCTCTGGCCTGGGCCGCGAAGGTTCCAAATACGGCATCGAGGACTACCTGGAGATCAAGTATCTCTGCCTCGGCGGTATCTGATCCAAAGACGGGGCAAGGCGCGAAAGAGCGCGCGGCGCCCCAGTTCCACCCCTAAAGCAAACGAGCCTCCGGCAAGCCCGCGCAGTCGATCATCGAATGCTGCGCTGGCCCCTACCGGGGGCATTAATCCTTGAGATTGCGCCGCCCGATGAGCGGCCGTGAGGAACTTATGAGCAAGAACGAATCCCTGCTGAAACGCCGTGCCGCTGCCGTTGCCCGCGGTGTTAGCCAGATCCACCCGATCGTCGCCGAGCGCGCCGAGAACGCTACCGTCTGGGACGTCGACGGTCGCGAGTACATCGACTTCGCTGGCGGTATCGCCGTACTGAACACCGGCCACCTGCACCCGAAAGTGATCGAAGCCGTTCAGGAGCAGCTGACCAAGCTGACTCACACCTGCTTCCAGGTACTGGCCTACGAGCCCTACATCGAACTCTGCGAAGAGATCGCCAAGCGCGTACCGGGCGACTTCGCCAAGAAGACCCTGCTGGTGACCTCCGGCTCCGAAGCCGTTGAGAACGCCGTGAAGATCGCCCGCGGCGCCACCGGCCGTGCCGGCGTGATCGCCTTCACCGGCGCCTACCACGGCCGCACCATGATGACCCTGTCCCTGACCGGCAAGGTGGTTCCGTACTCCGCCGGCATGGGCCTGATGCCGGGCGGCGTGTTCCGTGCCCTGGCTCCGTGCGAACTGCACGGCATCAGCGAAGACGAGTCCATCGCCAGCATCGAGCGCATCTTCAAGAACGATGCCCAGCCGCAGGACATCGCTGCCATCATCATCGAGCCGGTTCAGGGCGAAGGTGGCTTCTACGTCAACTCCAAGCCGTTCATGCAGCGCCTGCGCGCCCTGTGCGACCAGCACGGCATCCTGCTGATCGCCGACGAAGTGCAGACTGGCGCTGGCCGTACCGGCACCTTCTTCGCCACCGAGCAACTGGGCGTCGTGCCTGACCTGACCACCTTCGCCAAATCCGTTGGCGGTGGCTTCCCGATCTCCGGCGTCGTCGGCAAGGCCGAAGTCATGGACAGCATCGCTCCCGGCGGCCTGGGCGGCACCTATGCCGGTAGCCCGATCGCCTGCGCCGCGGCCCTGGCCGTGATGAAAGTGTTCGACGAAGAGAAACTGCTGGAGCGCAGCCAGGCTGTAGGCGAGCGCCTGAAGGCCGGCCTGCGTGAAATCGCAGCCAAGCACAAGGTCATCGGCGACGTTCGTGGCCTGGGTTCGATGGTTGCCATCGAGCTGTTCGAAGGCGGCGACGAAAGCAAGCCGGCCGCTGAACTGGTTGGCAAGATCGTGGCCAAGGCTCGCGAGAAGGGCCTGATCCTGCTGTCTTGCGGCACCTACTACAACGTCATCCGCTTCCTGATGCCGGTCACCATTCCCGACGCACAACTGGACAAGGGCATCGCCATTGTCGCTGAGTGCTTCGACGAACTGGCCTGATTCCCCAGGTAGTGAAAAGAGACCCGCTTCGGCGGGTCTTTTTTTGCCTGGGTGAAAGCAAGTGGGCAAGGGTGCTCGATCCAGCAGCACGACCTTGGTCTACACCACTATCCTCCGCCCAGGCCCCGGTTTAGACTGCTTGCTTGCAATTCTGAAGACGAATCCTACCTGCTCTTGGGCTGTTTCCTGGTCCTGCGTGGTTCGTCAGGGACGACTCAACCGCCACGAGGTAACCATGCCCGCCCCTGCCCAGGCCCCGGAAGTCCTGATTGCCGAGGCCGACCCGTGGACGTCGGACCTGCTTACCCAGCTTGTGCTGGATATTCGTGGCGACGCCAAGGTGTTTCAGGTCAACGATGGCCGCGAAGCCCTGGCGCGTTGCAAGCGACGCCTGCCGGAGCTGGTGATCGCCGATGGCGAGTTGGGTGGTATCGATGGCGTCGAACTGCTGCGTCAGCTGCGCCGCCACCCGCGCACACCGGCATTGCCCTTCGTCCTGATCAGCGCCCGCGTGGATGCCGCCAGCGTGCGGGCGGTGCGGCCGCTGGCACCCTCCGCTTACCTGGGCAAACCCTTCAATGCCGCCAAACTGCGCAAGCGTCTCAGCACCCTGCTGCCGGCCAGTGAATCCGCCGTTGGCCAGCAGGTGCCTGCGCTGCTGGTAAACAGCCTCAAGGAATATCTCGACAGCGTGCGCGAAGAGGGGCAGGGCGCACCGTTGCTGGATGATGTGCGTGAGGCGGTCAGCCAGTGCCTGCAGGCCGATCAGGTCGACCTGCGCGACCTCGACGAAATCTTCTCCCGCGACCCGCAGATCACGGCGCGGCTGATCGCCGCCGCCAACAGCGCCGCCCAACACCTCGGGATGCCCTGCCAGACGCTGGCTCAGGCCATGCAGCGGCTTGGCGTCACCCGTGTGCTCAATCTCGTCCTCGGTATGGCCCTGCAGCGCAACTCGCGGCTGCGCGACCCGCGCCTGTCGGAGCTGGCCGACCTGGTCTGGCAGGCCGCCCAGCGCAGCGCCGAGCTGGGCTACTGGATGGCCAGCGAACTGGAGCTGGACGCTGAGCTCTGCTACACGGCCGGATTGCTGCACAACATGGGGGAACTGGCCCTACTGCGCAGCCTGCAGGACTGGCAGGATGCCGGTGGCGGCCTCGGCAACGAAGAATTGCAGGATGTGATGCAGCGAAGGGCAGCGGGCTTCGGCTCGGCCCTGCGCATCCGTTGGCGTCTGCCGTTCGGCCTACGCGAACTGGTGGCGGCTTTCCACGGCCTGGGCGCTGGTGTGTTCTCCCGCGAGGCCCTGGTACTCAATTTCTGCGCCGTCCTGCTGCGCCTGCCTCACGGCGAAGCGCCGGCAGGCCTGATGGGCGAGCGCGCGGCGCGCCTGCTGCGGCTCGATCCGGCATTGCTGGACCGTCTCCCGGCGCGCCTGCTGTCCTGACGCCGTCCGGGCTGGCGCGCGGGCACCGGCATTGTCTAGTCTGCTGAAGTGCCCGTAACAGTTGTACGAGCCGTACAGGATTTTCTCCGGGAGTTGCACGGAACTGGATAACCGAGGCCATGCATGGCTGAGACCCTAAGGGCACCCAAGGTGCTGATTGCCGACCCTGATCGCTGGAGTGCCGAGCTGCTTGTCGAGCTGGTACGCAAGGCGCGTTGCGACGCACATCTCGAGGTGCTGCAGGACAGCCAGAGTGTGCTCGAGCATTGCCGCGCGGGCTGGCCGGATCTGCTGATCGTCGACTATGGCCTGCCGGGCATCGGTGGTCTGGAGCTGCTGCGTGAAGTCCGGCGCCAGCGTCGGCATCCACCCGTACCCTTCTTCCTGATCACGGATCGGGTGGACGCCGCCAGCGTTCGCGCCGCCTTGCCGCTGGCCCCCACCGCCTACCTGGCCAAGCCCTTCAATGCCGAAGACCTGTTGCAGCGCCTGCGTAACCTGCTGCTGGAGCCGGGCGAGGAGGTCGCTTGCCCGCTACCGTCCAGCCCGCCCATGCAGCGCCTGGAGGAGTATCTGGCCGAGGCGAGGGAAACCTCATCCGGTGCGCCGTTACTGAAGGTCGTGCGTGAGGCGCTGGACCACGCCATGCAGTCCCATAAACGCGACCTGGCCGAGCTGCAGCCGCTGTTTCTTCAGGACCCGCAGCTTACCGGGCAGTTGATTGCCGCCGCGAACAGCGCGGGCCAGCACCTTGGCAATAGCTGCCAGACCCTGGAGCAGGCCCTGGGTCGGTTGGGGGCGCAGCACAGCCTCAACCTCGCCCTGGGGCTGGCGTTGCAACGTAGCGTCGACTTGAAGGACTCGCTGCTGGTGCCCCATGGCGAACGCATCTGGCAGCAATGCCAACGCACCGCCGAGCTGGCACGTTGGCTGGCCCGATGCCTGGAGGGGGACGTTGACCGTTGCTACACCGCCGGCCTGCTACACCTGCTGGGTGATCTGGCGGTACTGCGCAGCATCCAGAGTTGGCGTGACCTGGGTGGCGAAGCGTTGACCACCGAGCAGGTGGAGGAGGCTCTGCGCACCCACGCCGCGCCATTCGGTTCGGCGCTTCGCACACGCTGGCGCCTGCCCCTGGAACTGCGCCAACTGATTGCCGCCGCGTACCAGCTGGGCGGCGGTGTCTATTCCAAGGACGCGCTCATCGTGCACATCGCCAAGCTGGCCGCCGAAGTTCCGGAAGGCGAAGACGCGGCGCCGCTCGCCAAACACAAGGCCGCGCGGATGCTCGGCCTCGACGCCGCACTGCTGGCGTCGCTGCCGAATCTCGGGGTGTCAGCTCAGGCGAGTGCTTCCTCGACGAAATCCAGCCGGTCCTGACCGAAATACATCTCCTCGCCGACGAAGCAGGTGGGCGCGCCGAACACGCCGCGCTTCACCGCTTCCTCGGTAGCGGCCTTGAGCGCGTCCTTCACCTCCTGATCGCCCACCAGTGCCAGCAGCGCCTGGGGATCGAAGCCGGCTTCCTGCAGGACGGACGCCAGCACGGCGGGGTCGCCGAGATTGCGCTTGTCCTGCCAGAGCGCGCGGAACATGGCATTCAGATACGCTGCGAAGCGCTCCGGCTGGCGCATTTGCACGCCGATGGCGGCGCGCATCAGCGTCAGCGTGTTGATAGGGAAGAAGGGGTTGAAGTGCATCGGCACTTCATAGCGACGGGCGAAGCGCTGCATATCGATCATGGTGTGGCGGGCCTTGGCCGGAACGGCGGCAGGCGACGCATTGCCGGTGGCCTGGAATACACCACCCAGCAGCATCGGGCGGTATCGCAGCGTGGCGCCAGTCCTGGCGCAGATCCCCGGCAACTGGGTCCAGGCCAGGTAACTGGCCGGGCTGCCGAGGTCGAAGAAGAATTCCACGGTCTTGGTCATTCTTTTGCTCTTCCTTCTCAGAAATTTTGCGAGCGAGCTTGCTCGCGAACGAGGCCGTGCAGGGGCATTTCGCGAGCAAGCTCGCTCCTACGGGGTCACCAGCGCTCCATCCAGGGCCGCAGATCCAGTTCAAACGTCCAGGCATCCCGTGGCTGGCTGTGCAGGTACCAGTAGTTCTCGGCGATATGGTCGGGGTTGAGGATGCCGTCCTGATCCTTCAGCGCGTAACGCTCGGGGAAGTTGTCGCGGATGAATTCGGTGTCGATGGCGCCGTCCACCACCACATGGGCGACGTGGATGCCCCGTGGCCCCAGCTCGCGCGCCATGCTCTGGGCGAGGGCGCGGATACCATGCTTGGCACCGGCAAAGGCGGGGAACCCGGCGGCGCCGCGCAGGCCGGCAGTGGCGCCGGTGAAGAGGATGGTGCCGCGCTCGCGGGTGACCATGCGACGGGCGACCGCCTGGCTGGTGAGGAAGCCGGAGAAGCAGGCCATCTCCCAGATCTTGAAGTACTTGCGCGCTGTTTCTTCAAGGATGCTGCAGGGCACATTGGCACCGATGTTGAAGACGAAGGCTTCGATCGGGCCGATGTCGCGCTCGATGGTTTCCACCAGCTGCGCGACATCCTCTTCCTTGCGTGCATCGGAGGCGAAGCCGTGGGCCTCGCCACCTTCGGCGCGAATCGCATCCACCAGCGGCTGCAGCTTGTCGGCGCTGCGTCGGGTCACGCAGGCGACGTATCCCTCGCGGGCAAAGCGCCGGGCGATGGCACCGCCCGTGGCGTCGCCGGCACCAATTACCAGTACGACTTTCTTGTTGTTGCCCGTTGACGCCATGGTGGGTGCTCTCCAGGTAGTTGTTGCGGATATGGACGGCGATCGAGTCCGTGTGGACCCGCCGCCACTGCTGGAATTTTTCAGGCCAAGGCCTCGGACACGAAGTCCAGTCGGTCTTGACCGAAAAACATTTCATCGCCGACAAACATGGTTGGCACGCCAAACACGCCGCGCGCTACCGCGTCATTGATATTCGCTTCTAGTAAGGCGTCGATCTCCTCACTGGACGCGTTGGCTCGAAATATTTCCGGGTCGAAGCCGTTCTCATGCAGCGTTTCGGCAATCACAACGGGGTCGTTCAGGTCTCGTGCCTCAACCCAGATGGCCCGGAACATTGCCTCCAGATAGTCTGTAAAGCGCTTATCACCTTGCAGCTGCAAGGCGATGGCTCCGCGTATCAGCGGCAAGGTGTTGATCGGAAAACTCGGGTTGAATGACAACGCGACGTCGTAGCGCTTGGCAAAGCGTTGGAAGTCATTGAACAAATAGCGGCCTTTGGCTGGGATTCGAACGGGTGAGCTGTTACCGGTGGCTTCGAAGAGGGTGCGCAAGAAGACCGGGCGATAAACCAGTCGGGCACCGGCTCCGACGCATATCGATGGAAGCTGAGTGTTAGCCAGGTAACTCGTCGGGCTTCCAAAATCGAAGAAGAACTCAACGGATTTGTTCATTTCGCGTCCCTTGCCTTTAGGTGTTGGTAGCGCCCATTTTTCCTGCGGTTGATGCGGTCTTGCTGGTAACCGGACCAGGTTGCACACCAAGCGTGGACGCCCGTGGATCTATTGATAAACGATCGTTAGCTAAACGGACGTTATGCTATGCTCGCCAACGCGTCAAGCCAGTCCACCGGAGGTCGTCGTGCGTTATTCAGCCAATCACAAGGAAGAAACTCGGCAGAAGCTGCTGGAAAGCAGTGGCGCCATTGCCAAGCGCGGCGGGTTTTCCACCACCGGCGTCGACGGCCTGATGAAAGCCATTGGTCTCACCGGCGGCGCCTTCTACAGCCACTTCCCGTCGAAGAACGACCTCTTTACCGCCATCGTCCAGCGCGAGCTTTCGCAAAGCCTGATCGGCCATGTCGCTCGTGGCGAAGGCTTCTGCCGCGACAAGCTGGAGCGCTGCCTCGACCGCTACCTGAGCATGGCCCATCTGCAGAACCCCGACACGGGCTGCGCCATCCCCGCGCTGGGGGCAGAAATCGCCCGCGCCGATCTTTCCGTGCGCGAGGAGGCCGAGCACTGGATGCTGCAGTTGCAGCGCGCCTGGGCGGAAATCCTCGAAGACGGCGAGCTGGCATGGGCGCTGATTTCCCAGTGCGTAGGGGCCCTGGTGGTGGCGCGCATGCTCGCCCGCGAAGAGACCCAGGCCGAAGTGCTGGATGCGAGTCGGGGTTTCCTCGGCCGAGTGGTGGATGACCGCCTACAGAAGTGACTGCTCCGCGCAGACGCTCAGAATCTGCTCCCTCAGCCAGACATTCGCCGGGTCCTGATCGAAAGGCTGCGCCCAGAGGAGTTCCAGGGAAAAGCTCGGCAAGTCGGGCAGCCGGCTCGTCGCGGTACGGGCGTCGCCCAGGCGTTCATGAACGCGCGCCGGCATGACCATCAGCAGCTCGCTGGCGGGGATCAGTTGCAAGGCCGCCAGGTAGTTGTTGGTCCGGGCGGCGATCTGCCGCGAGCGGCCCTGTTGCTGCAGCCAGCCATCGATCATGTTGCGGTCCGAGTCCCAGGGCGTGGGAAATACCTGGCGCCGCGCACAGAAGGCATCCAGATCATCCACCGCCGCAGTGCCGGCGGCGCGTACGCAGAGCAAGTCATCTTTCAGTAGCGCCAGGCTTACCAGTCCGGGATGGGCGCGGTGCTGGTGCGGGCCGAAGCCCAGGGCCAGGTCCAGTTCCCCGTGAACCAGCGCCTCTGCGGGGATTTCGCGTCCCAGGCGCTGAACGTCGAGACTGACCGGGTAGCCGGCATCGCTCAGCCGACGCAGCAATGGCGGCAGGATCAGCAGCTCGAAATACTCCGGCGCGCAGAGGCGGAAGGTGCGCGGTGCCTGGCTGGGGTCGAAGGCGCGGGACTCGCTGAAGCAGGCGTTCATCAATTCGATCATGGCGCGCGCGTGGGGGCGCATGGCCATTGCCTTGCGGGTGGGGCGCATGCCGCTGCGGGTGGCGATGAAGAGTTCATCGTCGAGGGTGCCGCGCAGTTTCTTCAGGCTGTAGCTGACGCTCGAGGCGCTGAGGTTCAGTACTTCCGCCACGTCCCCCAAGTGCTGCCGCTCATGGATTTCGAGAAACACCAGCAGGTCCTGGATATCGATCTTGCGCAGTCCGTTCGCGAGCAGCATGGCCGGGTTCCATTGGACGGAAGCGCCATCAGAACCCGTGCCAGTCGACATGGCAAGCACTCAGGCGGCCGCCGTGCGCACCGGGCTCAACCGAGCCAGCCAGAGCATGCCGAGGACGATCAGTACAGCCCCCGCCCAGGCCAGCGGCGCAGGCGCCTTGTGCAGCCAGAAGCTTTGCAGCAGCAGGGCAAACAGGCCACTGAGGTAGCTGTAGGCGATCACCGTGGCCGGCGGTAGCCAGTGGATGGCCCGGTGCAGCAGCCAGAAGGTCGCCAGGGTGGCGGTCAGGGCCAGGTAGAACAGCCAGCCGATGTCGCGCAGGGTCATGCCTTGCAGCCCATCCCAGCGCTGGCCGAGGGTGCTGACCAGGGCCAGTAGCAGGCCGCCCGCCAACAGATTGCCGCAGGCCAGGGAAGCGGCGCTCCGGTCGGCGCCGAGCCAGGGTTTCAGACGCTGGCTGAGGGGAGCGTAGAGCGCCATGGCCAGGCAGCCAATGGCGTAGACCGAATAGCCGTAGCTATCGAAGTGGGCATTGTCGAGGCCGAGCAGGGCCAGGGCGCCAAGCGCAGCGATCAGGGTTGGCCACAGTCGTTGCAGCACCGGTTTATCCAGCAGCAGGCGTTCACCGCCGAGGGTCAGCAGCGGCACGCTGACGTACAGCAGCGCGGTGTCCAGTGCCTTGGTGTGTTTCAACGCTTCGAACAGGCTGCCGAAATAAAGTGCGAGCAAGCCACCCAGCACCACGTGGGCCAGCAGCGCGCGCCCGCCTGGAAGACCGGGATGGCGGAGCAGCAGGAAGGGCAGGAACAGGCTTCCCGACAGCAGCAGGCGCAGCGCGGTGAGCGGCAGGGCGTCGAGCGCCGGGCTCACCTCGGCGGCGGCGAAGAACGACAGCGCCACCAGCAATGCCCAGAGCAGCATCGAGACGTGGGCATTGAGGCCGGGAGAAAGCAATGGGCGCATGGCGAGGCTCCTTCTGTGTGCAGGCGGCCATTGCGCCAGCGCAGCAAATCTCCGGCAAATCAGAAACTCGGGGGTGGATTCGGGAAATTGAATTGCTCAGCATCTGGCTAGAGTTATCCACATGCCCCGTCTGGAGGTGCCCTGCATGGGCCAGCATCCATCGCCGTATCTTTTCGCTGTCGGCTTGTTCGTCCTGCTGCCGGGCGCGCCGGCTCTCGGCGATTCACTGGCTGCGTCCAGCCGCGCCTACTTGCTGGAAGACAGCCATTTCCTACGGGACGCTGCCTCTGAGCGCATCCAGCAGATTCGCTTTTCCTTCCGCGAACCGCCCCTGGACGAAGGCCAGTCGCCGGCCTGGGCGCGGGCCTTCGGCAGCCAGGGTTCGGCTGATGCTGACCACCGGGCGCCTCGTCGCGAGCGGGACATCGGCGGCGGGCTGCTGGGCAGCGAGCGCAAGCTGGGCAGCTGGCTGGTGGGCGGGATGGGTGGCTACTCGGCGAGTTCGGTGGAGGTGGCGGGCGAGGACGCGGATATCCACAGCCTGCATCTGGGCGCCTACGCCGGTACCAAGATCTACAACCAGATCGGCGTGAAGCTGGGTGCGGCCTGGAGTGGCCATGACGGCGACCGGCGCGCGGCAGACGGGGACAGCGGTCAGGTGTTCGGCGAACTCAGCTACTCGCTGGATTTTCGCGACTTCAGTGCCGAGGGTTTCAGCGAGCTGGCCTACGTGCGGCTGGACAGCGATTCGCTGGGTACCCTCGTCAGCCAGCGCGACGAAATCGGCTACAGCACCTTCGGCCTGCGCGGCACCACGCGCCTCGAACTTGAGTCGGGTCGGCGCCTTACCGCACGCATCAGTTCCGGCTGGCGACATGCCTTCAGCGACAGTCGTATCGAAGACGAGAGTGGCGCTGCGGTGGCGCTGACCCGCGATGCCTTCAGGCTGGATGCGGGGTTGGATTACCAACTCACCGAGCAGGCCTACGCCGGGCTGTTCTACAACGGCACCTACGCCGAGGACGCGCGCGACAACGGGGTGACGGCGCGGGTGAGCCTGAGGTTCTGACCTCTTGTAGGATGGGTTTCGCTCCGCTCTACCCATCCTACGAGAGAGCCTCGAATCGCGTCGTTCTCAGATTTCTTGCATATCGAAGTCGTTCTTGCCGACGCCGCAGTCCGGGCAGATCCAGTCATCCGGCACGTCGTTCCAGGGGGTGCCGGCGGGGATGCCCTCATCGGGCCAGCCCTTGGCTTCGTCGTAGATCAGGCCGCAGACCACACAAATCCAGGTTTTCATGCCGCTACCTCATGCTTGCAGCTGTGCTCGGGGAAGGCGCGCGCCCGGGAGCGCGCGGTGTCGCGATCATAGGGGCGGCGTTGCGTCGCCCGTGCCCTATCCAAGGGTGGGTTGGGCCGGCTGTTCGGCCGCGTGCTCCTTCGGGTTCCAGCGGTTGGCGCGGGCGAAAGTGCCGAGATCGTTGAAGCGCACGCCCATCTCGCGCATGACCCGATGCGCCACCGGCGCCGTCAGCTGACGGATGTAGAAGGGTTCCTTGACCACGAAATGGTGGATGGCGTGGGTGCTGCCGAAGTTGAAGCAGAACGCCTGGAGCGGCCACATCCACCAGGGATTGAGCACCTGCGTCTGTTGGATCACGTTGCCCAGTTCGACGTCACCGTAGTAGTGCATGTTGGAACTGACGAAGTGCAGGCAGAAGGTGCGCAGCACGTTCGGTCCCACCAGCACCACCACGGCGATGTTGACGATGTTCATCGCGTCCAGGGTGCCCGCCGACCAGGCGATGGGCGCATTCAGGGCCCAGGCCAGGGTGTCGATGGCGTGGAAGCCGAGGAACACGTACCAGGTGCCCCAGTTCAGCAGCGCTAGCGGTGCGTAGACCTTCAGGGTGCGCCAGAGGATGCTGCGTTTCTGCGCCCAGGTCTTGGCCCGGCCCATGCGGATCAGCGAGGACATCACGTTGTCCCCCACCATCAGCAGGCGCGCCAGGCCCCAGGGTTCGCCGTTGGTAATGGCGCGTTCTTCAAGGTCGGTTTCGGTACCGGACACCTTGTGATGGTTGAGGTGCAGGTGGCGGCGGACCCAGGGGTTGATGGTGCTCGGCCGCGCCATCCAGACCAGCGCCATCATCAGGTTGTGCGGCACCCTGCGCTTGCGGAAGTACATGCTGTGGATCAGGTCGTGCTCCAGCTCGTGGGTCAGCGAGGCGAAGAAGGCGTTGAGCAGCAGGCAGGCCCACCAGGCAATCTGGTCGTTCAGGTAGAGCAGGGCGGAGCCCAGCATGCCGGCCAGCGCGAAGGCGAGGATACCGGCGCCGATGGCGTCCTGATGCTTCAACAGGGGGTAGCGCTGGCGCAGCTCGTTGCCGCGGGCCATCACCACTTCACGAATATGGGCTGATCGCTGTTGGTCATTCAGCGAGCGGGGGCTTGCGGGCTTGGCGGACATGCTTCCATCCTCTTATTGGAGATGGTTCTACTGTGCCGTTCCGGGCTGCCGCCGCGCCCGACCGAGCACGCCAACCTGTTGACCGGAAACGCCAACCTGCATGAGCGAACCCACCACCCTCGCCAGCTGGACCCGAGCCCTGCGCAAGCAGCTGGACGCGCTCGGCCTCGACAGCGCCGCCCTGTGCCGGCAGGCGCAGCTCGACCCGGCGCTGATGGACGACCCCAACGCACGCTATCCCCTGTCTGCCACCACCCGGCTCTGGCAACTGGCAGTCGAGGCCAGTGGCGACCCAGCGCTGGGTCTGAATATTTCCACCTTCGTCAGCCCCACCACCTTCCACGCCCTGGGCTACGCGCTGGTGGCCAGCGCCAGCCTGCGGGAAGTGTTCGAGCGCGTCGTGCGTTATCACCAGGTGGTCAGCGACGCGCTGGAGCTGGAGCTCAGCCGTGACGGCGAGCGCTACCTGTTCCGCCTGCGGGTGCGTGACGACGGCATCGAGCCGGCGCCGGAAGCGGTGGACGCCTTCGCCGCGATCTACGTGCGTACCTGCCGCAACCGCATCGGCCGCAACTATGCGCCGCTGGCCGTGCACCTGCGGCGGCAAGAGCCGGAGGACCCGCAGCCCTGGCACCAGGTGTTCCGCGCGCCGCTGGTCTTCGGTGCCGAGGAAAACCTGCTGGAATTCGCCGCCGAGGATTTCGAGCGGCCGCTGGACGATGCCAATGCGGAACTGGCCGAGCACAACGAGGCGGTGCTCAAGCGCACCCTGGAGCAGCTGCAGCAGCCCACCTGGTCGCGCAAGGTGCGCGCCTGCCTGGAGGCCCAGTTGCCCAATGGCGAGCCGTCGGCCGAGCGTATCGCCCAGTCTCTGCACCTCAGCCTGCGCAGCCTGCAGCGGCACCTGGCGGATGAGGGGGGCAACTACGAGCAGCTGCTGGGCGACACCCGTCAGGCGCTGGCGCTGGCCCATATGCGTGACCCGCGTTGCTCCATCAGCGAGATCGCCTACCTGCTCGGTTTCGCCGACACCAGCAGCTTCAGCCGCGCCTTCAAGCGTTGGACCGGGCAGAGCCCGAGCCAGTACCGCGAAAACCTCACCGCAGGCCGCTGAGCGCAGCTGGTTTCCTGTGGGGGCGATTTCAATCGCCAAGCGGACCGCAGGTTCGCCATGGGGAATTGCAGGGGGCGGCTGCGCCACCCTTGGCGAATGAATTCGCCCCCACAGTTGAAGGGTTACGGTTTGCTCTGAGCCGCGCGGCGCAGCCGTTCCGGATCGAGGATTTCGATCTCGCCGTAGTTCAGGCGCAACGCGCCCTGTGCCTCCAGTTCCTTGAGGATCTGGTTGGTGGTCTGGCGGGAGATCGCCAGCATCATCGCCAACTGCTCCTGGGCCAGCTGGATGACCCGCCGCTGACCCGAGAGCCCGCCGTAACCCTCGGCGATCATCAGCAACCGCCTGGCCAGACGCTGGGGCGCCGGCAGCAGGCTCATTTCCTCCAGGGCGATGAAGGCCAGGCGCAGTTTCTGGCTCATCAGCAGGGCGATGTCGCGCCAGTAGCGGGGTTCGCGCTTGAGCAGGGCCAACAGCGACGTCTGGGGCAGGTTGAGCAGGGTCACCTGGCTTTCGGCGAAGGCATCGTGGGTGCGCGGCTGGCCATCGAAGAGGGAAATCTCGCCGAACCAGTGGGGCGGTTCCACCAGCACCAGCAACGCCTCCTTGCCGCTCTCGCTGATGCTGCCGACGCGAATCGCGCCCTCCAGCACCGCATAGAGTCCACAGGGCGGATCGCCCCGGCGGAACAGGCGCTGGCCGGGTTCCAGTCGGCGCAGTTGGGCCATGGCCAGGAGCTCGTCCTGCAGGGCGGCGGGCAACAGGCTGAACCATTGGCCGGTCAGCAGGAGGTCGCGATGGTGCTTGAATTCGATCATGGGCTTTGTCGGCTAGCTGACAGAGGTTGCCAGGGGCATGACGCCATTATCGGCGCAACTGCCTGCAAACCTGAGGACACAACAATGAAAACCCTCATCGACCAACTTGGCCAGTACGCCGAGTACCACCGCGACCGCCGCAACATCGCGACCCATTTCGTCGGTATTCCGCTGATCGTGGTTGCCGTCGCTGTCTTGCTGTCCCGTCCGGGGACCGAAGCCCTCGGCCTCTGGCTGTCGCCGGCGGCGCTGGTCAGCCTGGTTTCGGCGCTCTACTACTTCCGCCTCGACCTGCGCTACGGCCTGGTGATGGCCGTGCTGCTGGCAGTGAGCCTGTGGATCGGCGCGGCCCTCGCCGTCCAGGGCACTGCCACCTGGCTTGGCGCCGGGCTGGGGCTGTTCGTCGTGGGCTGGATCATCCAGTTTGTCGGCCACTACTACGAGGGCCGCAAGCCGGCCTTCGTCGACGACCTCACCGGGCTGATCATCGGGCCGCTGTTCGTGGTCGCCGAACTGGGCTTCCTGCTGGGGCTGCGCAAGGAAGTCGAGCATGCCGTGGAAAAGCGTGCGGGCCCGACCTGCATTCGGGAGAAGAAGGCGGCGGTGTGAGCTGACGTCGAAACCCTCTCCCCCAGCCCCTCTCCCTGAAGGGCGAGGGGAGCCGGTCCGTGCAGCATTCGATCGCTCATTCCAGATACAACACCGGAGTTTTCGGCGATCTCGCAACCTTCAGGCGCGAGTCACCCCTCTCCTCTTCAGGGAGAGGGGACGGGGGAGAGGGATGCCAACACCAACAACTGCCCACTCATCGACCGCGCCTGGCGGTCCACCATCATCGGCGCATAGGGCCGGCCAGAGGCGCTGACCATCGTATTGTTCCCGCTGTTCAGATCGTTCAGTGCAGTCCGCAGGAAGCCCCAGCGCGTCTTCAGCTTGGCCAGCGACGGGTCGGCTTTTTCGTCCAGCGGTGCCAGCTCTTCATCGATGGCCGGCAGCAGACGGCGTTCGTCCTGGCCGATGTAGGTGTCGCCGTTTTCGCGGGATATCTCGAAGGTGCCGATGTAGGCCCGGCTCAGGTACTGGACGTTGAGGTACTCCACCTTGGCGGGCAGCGCCTCGGCCTCGTCGGTGCCGGCCTGGGCGCGGGCCGCGATGAGGAAGTCGCGCAGGGCCTTGGCCAGCTCCTGGGGATAGCGCCACGGCACGTCTTCCTCCTTGTGGCCGTAGGAAACGCCCTGGTCGAGCTGGGTAACAAAGGCGTCATGGGCCTTGCGCAGGTCCTCGCTCGGCGTGGAGATGCGCTGGTAGTTGGCATCCAGAACCTTGAGGTCGCTGCGCATTCGTTCGGCGTGAATGTCTTGGAAGCCTTCCCCGCGATAGAGCAGCAGGCTGGCCGTGGCGCGGCTGGCGTGGACCTGTACCAGTTCCAGGGGAGGAAGTTCGGCGGCGAGGACGGGCATGGCGACGCCCAGTAGAAGGCTGAGCAGCGGGTACAGCAGAACCTTGCGGATCATGGCGAGTGCTCCTGTTCTTGTTGTTCTGAGGAGTCGATATGGGTGCCGGCACAGCCTACTGCGCCGTGGGTTTCACGCTACTACCCGAAAGAATGATTTGTTGTGGGTGAATCGATGTTTTCAGGCTTCGCCCTGCAATTTACGCAGCAGCTCGGCGCTGGCTGGGTCGGCCGGGAACAGGGTTTCCAGTCCCAGTTCGGCCAGGGTGACGTCCACTGGGGTGCCGAACACCGTGATGGTGCTGATGAAACTGATGACCCCAACCGGCGTGCGCAACTGCAGCGGCACGAGCACCGCGTCGCTGGGAAATCCCTCCGGTGGAGGAGGGGCCGGATACCCGCTGAGTTCATCGAACAGGGCCTGCAACTCCGCATCGCCGCTGACTTCGATATCCCGGTGCAGGCGCTCCAGCAGGTGCGCCCGCCACTGGCCGAGGTTGACGATGTGAGGCGCCAGGCCCTGTGGATGAAGGGACACGCGCAGCACGTTGAGTGGCGGTGCCAGCAGTTCCGGCGCAACTCCCGAGAGCAGCGGCGCGACGGCGCCATTGGCCGCCAGCAGGTTCCAGTGCCGGTCCACCGCCAGCGCCGGGTTGGGTTCGTGGGCCTTGAGCAACTGCTCGACCGCCGTGCGCGCGCCGGCCAGCGCCGGGTCATCGAGCGCACGCTGGGAAAACAGCGGCGCATAGCCGGCGGCGGTCAGCAGGCGATTGCGCTCACGCAGGGGAATCTCCAGTTGCTCGGCCAGGTGCAGCAGCATCTCGCGACTGGGATGGGCGCGACCGGTTTCGACGAAGCTCAGGTGACGCGTGGAAATCTCTGCGTCGCAGGCGAGGTCGAGCTGGCTCAGGCGGCGTCGCTGACGCCATTGGCGCAACAGGGCGCCGACGGGGTGGGCAGAAGTATTCATGGCACCGACGATAGTCCAGGGAGGGAATCCCGGCCATTACCTGGCAGGTAATCGACCCGCTGCGGGTTTCGCGGAAATCTGTCGCCAAGCGCCGCCCCGGCGCCCCATCGACAGGAGAACCACCATGACTCATCTCGATATGTCCCCGCTGCTGCGCCGTGCCCTGCAAGCCGATGCCCTGGCCAGTGGTGCCATGGGCCTGTTGCTGGCGCTGGCCGCCGGCCCCCTGGAAGAACTGCTGGGCCTGCCCCGTTCGTTGCTGCTGGGTGCTGGCATCGGCTTGCTGCCCTTCGCCCTGGCGCTCGGCTGGTTGGCCAATCGGGCGACGGTGCGCCGTGGCTGGATCTGGGCGGTACTGGCGATCAACGCCGTGTGGGTGATCGACAGCCTCTCGCTACTGGCGGTGGGGTGGGTGGAGCCGACCCTGCTGGGCAAGGTCTTCGTGATCGGCCAGGCCGTGGCGGTGGGCGTACTCGCCGAGCTGGAGTTCTTCGGCCTGCGCCGCTGCCAGGCTGTGGCTGCGTGAGGGGAAATCGGCGCCGGCCACCTGAGCCGGCGCCCATGCCTCAGAACAGGCCGCGCAGGGCCAGGTCGCTGCCGAGCAGCAGCAGGCCGATGAAGAACCAGCGGCGGAAGCGTTCGGCACTGATGCGTTTGCGCAGCCACTGGCCGCCGGCCATGCCCAGCAGTGCCGGTACCAGGGCCAACAGGGAAGCGCCCAGAACCGCCGGTTGCAGCAGCTCGCCGCTGTGGCCGAGGCTCACCGCCAGGGCAATGGTGGAGGCACTGAAGGACAGCCCGAGGGCCTGCACCAGTTCATCCTTTTCCAGGCCGATGGCCTGCAGGTAAGGCACCGCCGGGATCACGAAAACCCCGGTCAGGGCCGTCAGGGCGCCAGTCACCGCACCGATCACCGGTCCCAGCCAGCCTTCATTGGCCGGCGCCACGGCGAAGCGCACCGATGCCAGCCCGAGCACCGCGTAGACCACCAGGGCGATACCGAGGATCGAGGTCGCGCCGGGCAGGTCGGCGGCATTCACCACCCAGGCCATGGCCCAGGTGCCGACGAAGATGCCGGCGAGCATCGGCCACAGGCGACGCAGCATGGCCAGCGGGCTGCTGCCGGCGGCGAGCTGCCAGATGTTGGTGACCATGGACGGCACGATCAGCAGGGCGGCAGCCTGCATGGGCGGCATCACCAGCCCCAGCAGCCCGACGGAAATGGTGGGCAGGCCAAGGCCGACAACGCCCTTCACCGTGCCGGCGAGCAGGAAGGTGGCGGCAATCAGCGGCAGGTAGGCAATCAGGGAATCGGCCACGGGTTCACTCCTTGTGTGGGGCGCTGGTTCGCGCGCCGGTGAATTCGTGGCCAGTATCCGTATGACGGGATGGGGATGATTCGGCGTGGGGCGAAGTGTGGAATGCAGGATTGCTACGTAGGTTGGTGCAGAGCGAAGCGAAGCCCAACACCGTTCGGGAGTGAGCTCCGTTGCGTTGGGCTTCGCTTCGCTCAGCCCAACCTACAGAGGAGGGAAGGCGCTCAGAACCCCGCCGCCTTCTGCCAGGCCTTGGGTTTGAAGAACAGCGTTTCGCCACGCACCAGGCCCACCAGGCTGTCGTGGTCTTTCACCACTTCGGCCTCGATCAGTTCGTCCTGGCCGTCCACCTTCAGGGTCACCCGGGTGATGGCGCCCAGGGGGCGGATGTCGCGGACTTCGGCGGCGCGGTGTTCGGCCACTTCGGAGCGCGAGAGCGAGACTTCATGGGGGCGGAACAGCAGGTGCTGGTCGTCGCCCAGGTGCAGGCGGTTGGAGTCGCCGAGGAAGTGGTAGACGAAGTCGCTGGCCGGGTTCTCGTAGACCTCGCCCGGTGCGCCGATCTGCTCGATCACGCCCTTGTTCATCACCACGATGCGGTCGGCCACTTCCATGGCTTCTTCCTGGTCGTGTGTCACGAACACGGAGGTCAGGTTGATCTCCTCGTGCAAGCGCGCCAGCCAGCGGCGCAGCTCCTTGCGCACCTTGGCGTCGAGGGCGCCGAAGGGCTCGTCGAGCAGCAGGATCTTCGGCTCCACCGCCAGGGCGCGGGCCAGGGCGATACGCTGGCGCTGGCCACCGGAGAGCTGCTCAGGGTAGCGGTCGGAGAGCCAGTCCAGCTGCACCATGTTCAGCAGCTCATGGACCTTCTCGGCGATCTGCTTCTCGCTCGGACGCTCGCGCTTGGGTTTCATGCGCAGGCCGAAGGCGACGTTGTCGAACACCGTCATGTGGCGGAACAGGGCGTAGTGCTGGAACACGAAGCCGACGTTGCGATCACGCACGTCGTGCTGGGAGACGTCCTCGCCGTGGAACACGATGCTGCCCACGTCCGGGGTTTCCAGGCCGGCGATGATCCGCAGCAGGGTGGTCTTGCCGCAGCCGGATGGGCCGAGCAGCGCCACCAGTTCGCCGCTGTGGATATCCAGGCTGATCTCGTTGAGGGCCTTGAAGGCGTTGAAGTTCTTGCTGACGTTGCGGATTTCAATGCTCACGGTGGTTACTCCTCATCAGCATTCGACTTGAGACGGGACAGGCGCGACTCGCTCCACTGCTTGAGCAGAAGGATGCACAGGGCGAGCACCAGCAGCAGGCTGGCGACGCTGAAGGCGGCGACGTGGTTGTACTCGTTGTAGAGGATTTCGACGTGCAGCGGCAGGGTGTTAGTAACGCCGCGAATGTGGCCGGACACCACCGACACCGCGCCGAACTCGCCCATCGCCCGCGCGGTGCAGAGCACCACGCCGTAGATCAGGCCCCATTTGATGTTCGGCAGGGTCACGTGCCAGAACATCTGCCAGCCGTTGGCGCCGAGCAGGCGTGCGGCTTCTTCCTCCTGGGTGCCCTGTTCCTGCATCAGCGGGATGAGTTCGCGGGCGACGAAGGGGAAGGTCACGAAGATGGTGGCCAGGACGATGCCGGGTACGGCGAAGACGATCTGGATGTCGCGGTCCTGCAGCCACTCACCGAAGTAGCCCTGGGCGCCGAACAGCAGCACGTAGATCAGGCCGGCGATGACCGGAGACACCGAGAACGGCAGGTCGATCATGGTGACCAGCAGGCTCTTGCCGCGGAACTCGTATTTGCTCACGCACCAGGCGGCGGCGACGCCGAACACCAGGTTGAGCGGCACCGAGATGAACACGGCGATCAGTGTCAGTTTCAGCGCGGAAAGGGCGTCCGGCTCGAAGATGGCGGTGAAGAAGGTACCCAGGCCGTCCTTCAATGCCTCGCTCAGTACCACCAGCAGCGGCAGCAGGAGGAACAGGGCGAAGGCCAGCCAGGCGGAAATGATCAGGATGCGACGACCCAGCGCGCTGCCCCGGCGGGCGGCGTTGGCGGAGGATGCGGCGGTCAGGCTTGCGGAACTCATGGCGCTCTCCTCACGGGGTCTCGATGCGGCGTTGCAGCAGGTTGATCAGCAGCAGCAGGACGAAGGCGACGACCAACATCAGCACGCCGATGGCGGTGGCGCCGGTGTAGTCGTATTGGTCCAGCTTGACCATGATCAGCAGCGGCAGGATTTCGGTCTTCATCGGCATGTTGCCGGCGATGAAGATCACCGAGCCGTACTCACCCACGCCACGGGCGAAGGCCAGGGCGAAACCGGTCAGCCAGGCGGGTAGCAGAGCCGGTAGCAGGACATGGCGGAAAATCTGCAGCGGCTTGGCGCCGAGGCAGGCGGCCGCTTCCTCCACCTCACGGGGAATGTCGGCCAGCACCGGCTGCACCGTCCGCACCACGAAGGGCAGGGTGACGAAGGTCAGCGCCAGGGTAATGCCGAGCGGGGTGTAGGCGATCTTGAAACCGAGGTCGGTGGCGAACTGGCCCACCAGGCCGGCGGGTGCATAGAGCGCGGTGAGGGCAATGCCGGCGACCGCTGTAGGCAGCGCAAAGGGCAGATCGACCATGGCGTCGATGACCTTGCGGCCGAAGAAGTCGTAACGCACCAGGACCCAGGCCAGCAGGGTGCCGATGATGCCGTTGATCACGGCGGCAGCCAGGGCGGTGCCGAAACTGAGCTTGAGGGCCGCGATCACGCGGGGGGCGCTGATGATGGTCCAGAACTGGACCCAGGTCAGCTCGGTGGTCTTGAGGAACAGGGCACCCAGGGGAATCAGGACCAGCAGGCTGAGATACACCAGTGTGTATCCCAGGGTCAGCCCGAAGCCGGGTATGACCGGGGAGATGCGTCGTGACATGTTCTGTCCTTACTCTGCGTTGGAACGCTTGGTTTTCCGGAGCCGGCCCCGTCGAGCCGCTTCCAGCAAACAGGCCCGATCCGTGGATCAGGCCTGGTTTTGCTCCCTCCCTGGAGCGCTTTTCGATGGGTTTCGCTCCGTACCCATCCTACGGAACGGGTCTCGTAGGATGGGTAGAGCTTGCGAAACCCATCATCGTTACTGCGCCTGGTAGATCTGGTCGAAGATGCCGCCGTCGTTGAAGAACTTGGGTTGAGCTTCTTTCCAGCCGTTGAAGTCCTTGTCCACGGTCACCAGGTCCAGTTTCGGGAATTGCTTGGCGAACTCGGCCGCGACTTTCTCATTACGCGGGCGGTAGAAGTTCTTCGCCGCGATGCGCTGGCCTTCCTCGCTGTACAGGTACTGCAGGTAGGCTTCGGCGACCTTGCGGGTGCCCTTCTTGTCGACGTTCTTGTCGACCACCGATACCGGCGGCTCGGCCAGGATCGACAGGCTCGGCGCGATGATCTCGAAGTTCTCGCCGCCTTGCTCTTTCAGAGCCAGGAAGGCTTCGTTTTCCCAGGCCAGCAGTACGTCGCCGATCTGGTTGTTGACGAAGGTGATGGTCGAGCCACGGGCGCCGGTATCCAGCACCGGTACGTGCTTGTACAGCTCCTTCACGTATTCCTGTGCCTTGGCGTCGCTACCGTATTGCTTCTTGGCCCAGGCCCAGGCGGCCAGGAAGTTCCAGCGCGCACCGCCGGAGGTCTTCGGGTTCGGGGTGATGACTTCAACGCCTTGCTTGGTCAGGTCGCCCCAGTCCTTGATGCCCTTGGGGTTGCCCTTGCGCACCAGGAACACGATGGTCGAGGTGTAGGGGGTGCTGTTCTGCGGCAGGCGCGCCTGCCAGTCTGCCGGGATCAGCTTGCCGAGCTTCTGCAGCTCGTCGATGTCGCCGGCCAAGGCCAGGGTCACCACGTCGGCCTTCAGGCCGTCGATCACGGCGCGGGCCTGCTTGCCGGAGCCACCGTGGGATTGCTGGATTTTCAGGTCGTCGCCACCTTCGGCCTTCCAGTGCTTGGCGAAGGCAGCGTTGTATTCCTGGTAGAGCTCACGGGTCGGGTCGTAGGACACGTTGAGCAGTTCGGTGGCTGCGGCGGCCGGGCCGGCGATCAGGGCGCTGGCGAGGGCGGCGAGGGCGAAACGGCGAATCGACATTATCAAAGCTCCTGGAACTGGAATTTTTTTTAGGTGTTGGCTAGGGCTGTTTGGTGGTGTTCGTCGAAACGCCCTCCGGCAGTCCGGTCGGGCTTCAAGCCTGGTTAGGCTTGAACGGTGTCCTTTTGAATCAGTTACCGCGCTGGTTCGGTTGCTGCAGGCGGAATTTTTCCTTGCGTTCGATCTGCACCACCTGGCCGTTGTGCACGGTGATCTCCACCGAGCCGAAACGCAGGCCGTGCAGGGCACTCTGGATTTCACGCAGGATGCTGGCCTCGTCCTGGCCTTCCACGCTACGAAGGGTTGCGCTCATGGTCGTGCTCCTAGAAATGGGGCCCGCGGCGTGGGTCAGGAAGGGTATTCCGCGTGGCGTGGAGCGAATCTTAAGCAAGCAGGGAATATTCTTAAAAATACTATTTAAGAATTTTTATATAACCGAATTCACTTGTGCGTCGCTCAGGTGCCGGCGGGCCGGTGCGTCCCATGCCAGGCACGCTCGAACATGTCGACTTCAGGCCGCTGACCAGAGCCTCTCGAGTGCTTCCACCGGCAAGGGGCGGTTGAACAGGTAGCCCTGTCCATAGTCGCAGCCCAGCTCGCGAAGGAAGCTGGCCTGGGCGTCCACCTCGATACCTTCGGCCAGCACGCTGATGCCCAGACTGTGCCCCAGGGCGGTAACGGCGCGAGCGATGGCGATATCGTTCCTGTCGTCCGGCAAGCCGCGCACGAAGCTCTGGTCGAGCTTCAGCTTCTGCACCGGCAGGCGCTTGAGGCGCTGCAGCGAGGAGTAGCCCGTGCCGAAGTCGTCGATGGCCAGGCGCACGCCCAGCGCGCGCAATCGCCCCAGCAGGGCTTCGGCGGTGTCCGGGTCTTCCATCACCGCGCTTTCGGTGATTTCCAGCTCCAGGTATTCCGGCGCAAGACCCGTGGCGGCCAGAACCCGCGCCACCTCACTGTCCAGCTCGGTGCGGTGGAACAGCCGACAGGACAGGTTCACCGCCATGAAAGACAAGGCGTGCCCCTGCTCCAGCCAGCAGCGCATCTGGCGACAGGCCTGTTCCAGTACCCAGGCATCGATGCTGGCGATCAACCCGCTCTGCTCCGCGATCGGCAGGAATTCCCCAGGCGGTACCAGGCCACGCTCGGGATGCGCCCAGCGCACCAGCGCCTCGAAGCCGACCAGTTGGCCATCGGCCAGGCGCTGGATGGGCTGGTAGTGGACCCGCAACTGACCCAGCTCCAGGGCCTGGCGCAGGGCGCTGACCAGTTCGACACGCTGGCGCGCCTGTTCGGTCAGTTCCTGGCTGTAGAAGGCATAGGCATCGCGTCCCGAACTCTTGGCCTTGAACAGGGCCGAGTCGGCGTTGCGCATCACCTGCTCGACATTGGCATCGGTGTCCGGGAACAGGCTGATGCCGAGGCTGGTGCTGATGAACAGGTCATGGCCGCCCAGGCGGAACGGGGTCGCCAGCTCGGTGCGAATTCGCTCTGCCAGGGCCGCGGCCTGTTCGGCCTGGGGGCAGTTGTCCCAGAGCACGCCGAACTCGTCACCGCCCAGTCGCGCCAGGGTCATGCCGCCTTCCATCAGCCCTTGCAGGCGCACGCCGGCCATCTTCAGCAGCAGGTCGCCATGGGAGTGGCCGAAACTTTCATTGATGTGCTTGAAGTGATCGAGGTCCAGCAGCAACAACGCGCCGTTCTGCTTCTCACGGCTAGCACGTTCCAGCACCTGCTCGACGCGTTCGGTGAAGAGCAGGCGGTTGGGCAGGTTGGTCAGCGGATCGTGATGGGCGAGGAAATCCAGTTCATGCTGCGAGCGCTTGATCGCGCTGACGTCGGAGAACACCGCCACATAGTGGGTCAGCTGGCCGTCTTCGTCGTGGATGGCGCGGATGTTTTGCCAGAGCGGATAAATCTCACCGTTCCTGCGCCGGTTCCACACCTCGCCGCTCCATTCGCGGCGGTTGTCCAGCGCGTTCCACATGGCCTTGTAGAAGGTCGGCGCATGGCGGCCGGAACTGAAGATGCGCGGATTTTCGCCCAGGACCTGCGACTCCTCGAAACCGGTGATGCGGGAAAAGGCGCGGTTGACGTGGACGATGCGGCTTTCGGCATCCGTGACCAGCACGCCTTCCTGGGTGCTGTCGAATACGGCGGCGGCCTGGCGCAGGCTGCTTTCGTGGGCGCGCCGGGCATCCAGATAGACCTTGAGGCGGCGCAGATACCAGCACGCAAGGGCGAACAGCAGGAGGCTGGTGACCAGCACGAAGAGCAGGCCCTTGGCGGTCTGCAGTTCATCCAGCAGTACGCGGTCGCCCACCAGGGCAAGCAGTGCCCGGTCGCTGAAAAGCACCCAGAGACTGGCGATGATGAAGTAGGGCAGCACCAGTCGCAGGGCGCTGAACTTGGAACGCATGGGCGCGGCCTTCCTGGCAGGGGTCACACGGAGAGTCGCGCATTATAGGAGCAACCGACGACCGGGGGGCTTTCTATCTAAAAGAGAGGATGGTTTTCTACGGGCGCTTTGTGATAATCGAGCCAGATTCGCGCAACAAAGCCCCGATTCACTTCACCCGAGGCAATACCATCCATGTGGTACAACGGTTTTCTCGACCTGTCGCTGTGGCAACTGGTGGCGGTCACCCTGGTGATGACCCACATCACCATCGTCGGCGTCACCGTCTATCTGCACCGCTACTCGGCGCACCGCTCGCTGGAGCTGCATCCGGCGCTCAAGCATTTCTTCCGTTTCTGGCTGTGGCTGACCACCGCCATGAACACCCGCGAGTGGACCGCCATCCACCGCAAGCACCACGCCAAGTGCGAAACCGCTGACGACCCCCACAGCCCGGTGATCAAGGGCCTGGGCACCGTCCTGCGCAAGGGCGCGGAGCTGTACGCGGAAGAAGCGAAGAATGAAGAAACCCTGCGCATCTATGGCAAGAACTGCCCGGATGACTGGATGGAGCGCAATGTCTACAGCCGCTACCCGATTGGCGGCGTGACCCTGATGGCCCTGATCGATCTGGCGCTGTTCGGTGCTGGCGGCATTACCATCTGGGCCGTGCAGATGATGTGGATCCCGGTCTGGGCCGCAGGCGTCATCAATGGCCTGGGCCACGCCATCGGCTATCGCAACTTCGAATGCCGCGACGCCGCGACCAACCTGGTGCCCTGGGGCATCCTGATCGGCGGCGAAGAGCTGCACAACAACCACCACACCTATCCGAACTCCGCCAAGCTGTCGGTGAAGAAATGGGAGTTCGACATGGGCTGGGCCTGGATCAAGCTGTTCAGCTTCCTTGGCATGGCGAAGGTGCAGCGTGTGGCGCCCATCGCCCACCGCGTCGAAGGCAAGGGCAGCCTGGACATGGACACTGCCATGGCCATCCTCAACAACCGCTTCCAGATCATGGCCCAGTACCGCAAGTTGGTGATCGCTCCGCTGGTGAAGCAGGAACTCGCCAAGGCCGACGAGTCGGTGCGCCACCTGTTCCGCCGCGCCAAGCGCCTGCTGTCCCGCGAGACCAGCCTGCTCGACGAAACCCACCAGGCGCGCATCGCCGCCATGCTGGAGCAGAGCCAGGCCCTCAAGGTGATCTACGAGAAGCGCCTGGCGCTGCAGCAGATCTGGGTCAAGACCAGCGCCAACGGCCACGACATGCTCGAAGCGATGAAGCAGTGGATCCACGACGCCGAAGCCAGTGGCATCCAGTCCCTGCGCGACTTCGCCGAACAGCTGAAGACCTACTCCCTGCGTCCGGCCACCGCGGCCTGACAACGGAAGCGCCCACAAAAAGGCCGGCAGAAATGCCGGCCTTTTTGCTTTCTGGGGCCGGCGAGGGGCTTTTCCTGTGGGAGCGATTTCAATCGCGATGGGCATTGCAGGCCGAACCTGCGGCTCGGTTGGCGAATGAATTCGCCCCCACAAGGCGGAGTTCCGAATTGCTTCGGTGCTGCAGGAAGGGCTTGCTTTTCCTGTGGGGGCGATTTCAATCGCGATGGGCATTGCAGGCGGAACTTGCGGTCCGATTAGCGAATGAATTCGCCCCCACAAGGCGGAGTTCCGAACTGCATTGATGATGCAGAAAGGACTCGCGTTCCCTGTAGGGGCGATTTCAATCGCCAAGGGCAGCGCAACTGCCCCAGGTCGCTCCCCGCTATTTCCTACAGGCAAAAAAAAGGCCGCTCATCATGAGCGGCCTGAACAGGACGTCGATATAGGAGCTGTCACGCATCAACGTCAGGAGGTGGAGAACAGGGGGGCAGGGATCAGCTGTCCTGGTGAGCCTCGGACTGCTGCTGTTGCTCAGCGCCTTGCTTGGCGATGGCTTCCTGCTGGGCGGCATCGGCGCGCTGCTCGGCCAGAGCTGCATTACGTGCAACAAAGGTGTTGGATTCTTCAGCCAGCGTCAGTTGCGCGAAAAACAGGGAAAATACGGCGAAAACGGCAGTAAAAAGTGCATTGCGTTGCATATCTTTAACCTCTCGGATGGTTTCTTGCGAAACATGGCGCCATCTTAGGGAGGTCAGGAAAGCGGAAAAATAGCGGTTTCAGTGAAGAACTATTTCTCTTTTCGCAACAGTTTCGCGTTGATCGCCCAGCGCTTCGGGTCTTCCAGCAGCGCTTCGTCCTGAGTCAGCAGTGGAGGCAGCTCAGCCTTGAGGAACTCCACCCAGGTCTTGATCTTGGCGTCGAGGAAGCGCCGTGACGGGTAGATGGCGTAGATGTTGCGCTCGCGCAGGCGGTATTCCGGCAGCAGCCGCAGCAGCTTGCCTTCGCGTACGGGCGGGCAGGCGACGAAGGAGGGCAGCAGGCAGACGCCCATGCCCGCCTGCGCGGCCTTGGCCAGGGACTCGGCCACGTTGACCTGGAAGCTCTCGGCCGGCAGCACGTTGAACTCGCCCTGCTCGCCGTTGAACACCCAGCTGTCCTCATAGAGTGGGTCCAGCAATCGCAGGTAGCGGTGATGTTGCAGGTCCACCGGGCTGACGGGCACGCCGTGTTTCTTCAGGTAGGCGGGGGCTGCGCAAAGCACGCTGAACATCGGCCCCAGCACTTGGGCGACCATCTGTGAATCGGGCAGCTCGCGGGCGAAGGTGATGATGACGTCGTGACCGTCTTCCAGCAGGTCGGGGGTGCGCTGCGACAGGGTCAATTCCACCACCACTTCCGGATAGAGTTCGGAGTAGCGCGCCACCAGCGGCGTGAGGTGCTGCAGGCCGAGGCCGGTCATGGTGTGCACGCGCAGGCGGCCGTGGGGCTTGAGGTGGGCGCCACGCGCCTCGGCAGCGGCCTCGTCGACTTCACCGAGGATCTGTCGGCAGCGTTGCAGATAGCGCTCGCCCACCTCGGTCAGCGCCAGGCGGCGGGTGGTGCGATGCAGCAGGCGCGCCTGAAGCTGCTGTTCCAGCTCCGATACCAGTCGCGAAACTTGCGCGGTGGACAGGTCCATGGCCTGGGCGGCGGCGGTGAAGCTGCCGGTGTCTATCACCCGCACGAAAACCCGCATGCTGTGGAGCGTGTCCATTGTTACCCCTTGTGTAAGGCTGCTTCTCGCAAGTGGGAGATTATCCCTGATTCCACGGTAAATATACTTTGTGCCCAAGGGCGGCAATGGCTGAGGTCTTGCCGTTCCGGTCTTCTCCACCCGCGCTCACTGCGGGTCCCTTCGAGGTACGCATGACTCCGGATCAAAGATTCGCCAGGCGGGTCCAGGCGGCCATCGTCCTGTTCGTCCTGCTGTTCGCCTACTTCCTCGCGGCGGACCTGTGGATGCCCATCACGCCCCAGGCGCAACTGACCCGCCCGGTGCTGCGCATCGCCCCCCGCGTGGATGGCCAGGTACTGGACGTGGCCGTCAGCAACAACCAGCACGTCGACGCGGGCCAGGTGCTGTTTCGTCTCGACCCCGAACCCTTTCACCTGGCCGTGCGCTCGGCCGAACTGGCGCTGGAGCAGGCCGAGCAGGACAACCGCCAGCTCGACGCCGCCATCGCCGCTGCCCGTGCCGGCCAGGTCGCCGCCCAGGCTGCGGCCAGCGAACTGCAACGTGAAGCCGCGCGCCTCGGGCGCCTGGTGCAGAGCCAGCACGTGTCGCGCCAGCTCTTTGAACAGACCGAAGCGCAGCGCCAGGCCGCCCAGGCCAGGTTGAGCGCCGCCGGAGCGCGCATTCGCGAGCTGATGGCCCAGCGCGGCGATGCCGGAGACGACAACCTGCGCCTGCGCCAGGCGCGAAACGCGTTGGAGCAGGCGCGCCTGCAACTGGAATACAGCGAAGTCCGCGCCGAGCGCGCCGGCACCCTGAGCAATCTGCAGCTGTCCGCGGGCGCCTTCCTGCATGCCGGCAACCCGGTGGCCGCGCTGGTGGCGGACGAAGCGGACATCAGCGCCGATTTCCGCGAGAAGGCCCTGCGCTACGTGCGCCTGGAGGACAGCGCCGCGGTGGTGTTCGATGCCTTGCCCGGCCACATTTTCGCGGCCAGGGTCAGCGCCATCGATGCCGGCGTGAAGGAAGGCCAGCTCGACGCCAACGGCGACCTCGCCGCGCCAGCAGTCTCCGACCGCTGGGTACGCGATGCCCAGCGCCAGCGCTTGCATGTCAGTCTCACCGAAGCCCTGCCCTACACACTGCCCAGCGGCGCCAAGGCGACGGTGCAGCTCTACCCCGGTGACTCGCGCCTGGCCGACCTGTTCGGCCGCGTGCAGATCGCCGCCATCAGCATCCTGCATTACGTGTACTGATGAGCCGCAGGACAGCTCTGACGGAAAATGATCTCAGGCAGTGCCTGCGTCTTGCCGGCGGCGGCACCCTCGGGCTGTTCATCTGTAAATTGATGGGCTGGGACAACGGCTCGTTCTTCTGCGTCTACCCCATGTTGCTGCTCGGCCTCACGCCGGTGATCGATGCCCATGTCGTGCGGCAGTTCCTGCTTCAGGCGGTGGTGGTGAGCGTCGAGGTGCTGGTGATCTACGGCCTGTTTGGCGACCGCCCGCAAATGATCGTGCCGCTGGCTTTCCTGGCGTTCTTCTGGCGCTTCCGCCTGATGGCCCAGGGGCCGCTGTTCATGTTCGGTGCACTGGGTAGCGTGTTTCTCTCCATCCAGCTGCACTTCGCCAGTTACCCGGAAACCCATCTCTACGACCTGGTCACCAGCAACCTCGTGGCAGCGGGCCTGACGGTCCTGATCGCCTGGCTGATGTTCTTCCTTTTCCCCGATGCCGAGCCACGTCCGTTCCGGCAGATGCCGGCCAAGGACCTACCCAGCCAGCGTCACGAAGCGGTGCTCGGGGCGACCATCGCCACCCTGTCTTTCATGCTGTTCCAGAGCTTCGACCTGAAGGATTCGTTGTCGGCACAGGTGGCGTCGATCCTGGTGCTGTTTCCCATGCACTGGAACGGCATCCGCTTCGCCGGCCGCATCCGTGCCCTCGGCACCCTGCTGGGCTGCGCCATCGGGCTGGTGCTGCAACTGGTCCTCTACAGCCACTACGACGTGCTGCCCCTGGTGACCCTGATGTACTGGACCGCCGCCTTCTGCTGCGCGCGCCTGCATGTGCTGGAAGGGGCACAGGGCATCGGCTTCGGTGCGCTGACCACCCTGGCCATCGTCTTCGGCCAGTACCTCACCCCGCAGCACGACGTGGTGTACTCCATCGCCTACCGCCTGAGTTCCGTGTGCGTTTCGGTGTTCCTCACGCTGGTTGCGGTGTTCGTCCTGCACCGTTTGCTCAACCGTTTTTCGTCCTTCCGTCATGCCAGTCACGCCTGACCGTCGGCTTATACTCCGTTCGCACTTTTGCCTGCCTAATCTGTCGAAGGCAGGTCCTATGAAGGTAGTGGCCGAATGGAAACGTCCCTCGAATCGCCCAGCGAACTGGAAAAGCTCACCCTTGCCCTGCTTCACAGCCGGGGCGAGGTCGAACGGCTGCGCGAACGCGAGGTCATCTTCAGCAGCCTCCTCGGCAGCGTGAATGCGGTGCTCTGGGCCTTCGACTGGGAGGCTCAGCGGATCATCTACGTCAGCCCCGCCTACGAAACCATGTTCGGCCGTTCCGCCGCCCTGTTGCTGGCGGACTACAACGAATGGCGCAACTGCATTTATCCGGATGATCTGGAGTACGCCGCGCAGAGTTTTGCCGAGGTGCTGGAGAAGGGCGCCATCGAGGCGCGCGAGTACCGCATCATCCGCGCCGACGGCCAACTGCGCTGGATCAGCGACAAATGCTTCATCAGTCAGAGCGGTGGCGAAGGCCAGCCGACCATCGTGGTCGGTATCGCCGAAGACATCACCGAGAAGAAGCAGCTGGAAGGCGAGCTGCACCGCCTGGCCACCACCGACGTGCTGACCAAGAGCAGCAACCGCCGGCACTTCTTCGAATGTGCCCAGCGCGAGTTCGAGCACTCGGTGCAGTTCGGCAGCCCGCTGGCGTTCATCCTGATGGACGTCGATGACTTCAAGAAAATCAACGACACCCACGGCCACCAGACCGGCGACCAGGTACTCCAGCGCATCGCCCAGTGCGGCGCCAACACCCTGCGCCGGGGCGACCTGTTCGGCCGCATCGGCGGCGAGGAGTTCGCCGCCGTCCTGCCCGGCTGCCCGCCGGAGCTGGCGTGGCAGATCGCCGAACGCTTGCAGCGGGAAGTGCAGCGGATGAGCTTCACCGTCGACGGCAAGAGTTTCGGCGTCACCGTCAGCCAGGGACTGGCCAACCTGCGCGACGACGGCAACCTCGACAGCCTCTACGCCCGTGCCGACGCGGCCATGTACCAGGCCAAGCGCGGCGGCAAGAACCAGATCGTCCTCGCCGATTGAACGTGCAGCGAAGCCCAACACGGTGCGGGGAATCGTTGGGCTTCGCGTAGCTCAGCCGCAACCTACGGTTATTGCGAGGCTCCATCGGCCCAATCAACGATGCGCTTTTCCGTAGGTTGGGCAGAGCGCAGCGAAGCCCAACGTTTCCGGGAGTGGACGTTGATCAGAGCGCAATGAACTCCGGCCGCATTCCTTCGACGCGGTGCAGCACGGGCGGCAGGTAGTCGCCATCGCCGGTGAGCTGGTGCAGCAATTGCTCCCGCAGCCTGTGGAAGTCCGCCCCCGTACGTTGTCGTGGGTGGGGCAGATCGATCTCCACCACCGACTTGATCCGACCGGGCCTCGGCGCCATCACCACTACGCGATCGGCGAGGTAGATTGCCTCCTCGGCGTCGTGGGTGACCAGCAGGGTGGTGATGCCCGAGCGTTCGCGGATGGCCAGCAGCTCGTCCTGGAGTTGCTGGCGAGTCAACGCATCGAGGGCGCCGAAAGGCTCGTCCAGCAGCAGGATGCGTGGGCTGGCCACCAGGCCGCGGGCGATGGCCACGCGCTGGGCCATGCCCCCGGAAAGCTGATGCGGGTAGGCCGATTCGAAGCCATTCAGTCCCACCAGTTGCACGAACTCATGGACCCGCCGGGCACGTTCGCCCTGGGTCAGTTTTTCGTTTACCAGCCCCAGGCCGATGTTCTGCGCCACCGTCAGCCAGGGGAACAAACGGTGTTCCTGGAACACGATGCCGCGCTCGCCGCCGATGCCCCGCACCGGCGCGCCGTCCACACGGATCTCGCCACTGAAATCGGTATCCAGCCCCACCAGCAGGCGCAGCAGGGTGGACTTGCCGCAACCGCTGGAACCGACGATGGCGATGAACTCGCCCTCGTTGATCGCCAGGCTGAAGTCCTGGATGGCCTCGAAGGCCTGGCCGTCCACCGAGAAGACCTTGCCGACCCGGTCGAAGCTGACCAGGGGGGCGATGGAATGGGGCTGGTTGGCCGCTTCCCGGGCCGAGGGATTGAAGGCATTCATGCGTGTCTCCAGCGCGTCGCGCGCGTTTCGATGCGTTGTCCGAGGGCGCCGAGCAGGGCGCCGACCAGGCCCACCAGCACCATGGCTGCCATCACCTGGTCCATGCGGAACATCTGCTGGGCGCCAAGCATCAGGCTTGCGATGCCGCCATCGGACGGCATGAAGTACTCGGCGCCGATGGTCCCCAGCCAGGCGTAGATCAGGGAAAGCCGCAGGCCGGCGAAGATGGCCGGGGCTGCGCCGGGAAGGATCAGCAACTGCAGGCGTTTCGGCAGGTCCAGGCGCAGGGTGCGGGCCGCCTCGCCCAGCTGCGGCGGCAGGCTGGCGATGCCGCGCTGGGTGGCGATGAAGAGCGGGAAGAAGGCCGCCAGGCTGACGAACACCACCTTGGCCAGCTCACCCAGGCCGAACCAGGCGGTGAGCAACGGCACCCAGGCGAACAGTGCGACCTGACGCAATGCCGACAGGCTTGGCCCCAGTATCCGTTCGCTGCGATTGGAGAGCCCCAGCAGCAAGCCCAGTAGGAGTCCGGCGCCACCTCCGACAACCAGGCCGGCCAGGGCGCGTTGCAGGCTGAGCTGCATGGCATGGGGCAGGGAGCCGTCATTGAAACCCTCCGCGAGGCTGTTCAGCACGTCCAGCGGCGAGGCGAGGATGTTGCGGTCGACCCAGCCGAGGCTGCTGCTGGTCTGCCAGAGAATCAGCAGCGCGGCAGGCAGCAGGGCGCCCTCCAGGCGGCGCCAACCCCGCGCATCGCTGCGCTGGCGCTGCTCGCCGGTGGCGGGTTGCGGCCAGTGCAGCACGCGCCGTTCGACGAACCCGAAGCCTCGGTCCATCAGCGCGCCGACAAGGCCGATGAGCAGGATGCAAAGGAACACCAGATCCAGCATGAACAGCTGGCGTCCCCAGACCATCAGGTAGCCCAGGCCTTCGCTGGAGGCCAGCAGCTCCACCGCCAGCAGCGACGTCCAGCCGGTGGCCAGGGCCAGGCGGAAACCGGTGAGGAAGGCGGGCAGGGCGGCGGGCAGCAGCAGGCGCAGGAGCAGCAGGTGGCGCGGCAGGCGCAGCACGGCGGCGGCCTCGCGCAGCTTGGGCTGGGCATCGCGCACGCCGACCAGCGTATGCAGGGTCACCGGCACCACCACCGCCTTGATCAGCACCACCAGCTTGAGCAGTTCGCCGATGCCGAAGAACAGCATGAACAGGGGAATCCACGCCAGGGTAGGAATCTGCGCCAGGGCCACGAAGCTGGGGTACACCAGCGCCTCCGCGCGCTTCGACGCACCCAGCCAGGTACCCAGCAAGAGTCCGCCAGCGACGCCCGCCAGCAGTCCCCAGAACAGCCGCTGGAGGCTTATCCACAGGTGGGTCCAAAGCTCGCCCGAGCCGAACTCCAGGGCGCTCTGCCAGACCAGTGACGGCGCCGGCAGGATTTGTTCACTCATCCAGTGGTAATGGCTCGCGAGCACCCAGAGCAGGGCAAGGCCCAGGGGCAGCAGCCAGGGCAGAAGGGCTTCGGAATGGCCCCGCCACCCGCCGGGTAAAGCCAGCGCGGCGGGTGTCCAGGTCAAGGTTCGGCTCATTTCCATCTCCCGAACGGGTTCTTATATTATTCAAAAAAAGAATAATAAATTGCGGATTAATGACTTAAACGGATAAGAGCACGAGTCGATAGCGTCGGGAAGGTATAGGCCGATGCGTTTGCCTCATATTTTTTATGCGCGTTGTGCATGCGCCCTTGCAGGCAGCGTCCCGCCTGGCTTAGGTGTAAAAATTATTAAAAAATGAATTTTTATTATTTGTTTGCGATGGGGACGCCCGCCTAGCTTCCGTTCCACAACGCCGGCCTCTGCCGGCGGCAGCCCGCCAAGGAGCCCCCCGCCATGAAAACCCTGCTCAACCAAATACTCGGGGCCTTCGCCTCACCCCTGCTGGTCGGCGTGCTCGGGGCATTCCCCATGGTTGCCCACGCCGAAGCGGCCAAGCCCGAAGCCATCCGCATCGCGGTGCCTGACCTGAGTGCTGGGACGAAGCACAGCGCGGGGGGCGTGGTGGACGTGCTACGCGACCAGAAGGTCTTCGAAGAGGAATTCGCCAAGGACGGGATCCGCGTCGAATGGCGCTTCTTCAAGGGCGCCGGCCCGGTGGTGAACGAGGCCCTGGCCAACGGCCAGGTGGACTTCGCCTACCTGGGTGACCTGGCCGCAATCGTCGGCAAGGCCAACGGGCTGGATACCCGGGTGATCAGCGCCAACACCCGTGGCGTGAAGAGCTATCTCGGCGTGGTGCCGGGCTCGGGCATCAAGAGCCTGCAGGACCTCAAGGGCAAGCGCGTGGCGGTGTTCCGCGGCACCGCCCTGCAACTTTCCTTCGCCAGCGCCCTGGCCAGCCAGGGCCTCAGCGAGCGTGACCTGAAGGTGATCAACCTCGACTTCAACGCCGCCAGCGCGGCCCTGGCCGCCAAGCAGATCGACGCGACCTGGGGGCTCTCCAACCTGATCGCCCTTCGCGAACGCGGTCTTGCGGAACTGCCGCTGAACTCCCGTGACCTCGACGGTGCGGGCAGCACCCAGGCCGTGCTGGTGGCCACCGGTGATTTCATCCGCCAGTACCCGGAGGTGGTGGGACGTCTGGTGAAGGCCCAGCAGAAGGCGGTGACCTGGATACGTGACGATGCCAACAAGGCTGCGTACGTCGAACTGGTATCGAGCCTGGCCAGCTATCCGCCGGGCATCCTCGCCAGCGACCTGGCCCAGGAAAGCCTGAATCGCTACTTCGATCCTCACCTGGACGCCGAATTCATCGGCCTGCTGCAACAGGGCGTTGACCTGGCGGCCAAGGAACGCCTGATCCGCCGTGGTTTCCAGGTTGCCGACTGGGTGGAACCGCGTTTCCTCGACGCGGCGTTGCAGGGGCCGGGACAGGCCTCGCGCTGACAGGAAGTCGCTGACAGGGAGGTCCTTTACAGGGAGTCATGGAAGCCGCCGCAAGGCGGCTTTTTTATCCACAGGGCATTCGCGCCAACGAGAGCTCTCCAGAAAAACTGCTTCATGAAGCCACCGCCTGCAGTTATCCTTCGGTGCTGTAATTGGTGCTCTTATTGGTGCTTTTAGGAGACTCTAATGCCCTTCCAGATCCTGGCGGATGTGGCCGCCTCCGTAACCGACCTCAAGCGTGATCCCATGGGAACCATTCGTGAAGGTCACGGCGAAACTGTGGTCATCCTCAACCGCAATGAACCGGCTTTCTACGCCGTTCCGCCCGCTCGTTATCAAGCCATGCTCGAGCTGATTGACGACCTGCGTCTGGCCGAACTGGTCCGCGCCCGTCAGGGGGAACCGACGGTAGCAGTCGATATCGATGAGTTGATCGCACAAGCGACCGATACCCGTGCCTAAGTTCAGCCTGGCGTTCAACGTCAAGGCGCTCAAGGAATGGAACAAGCTGGACTCCACCATCCGGCTGCAGTTTGCCAAGAAGCTGAAAGAACACCTCGACCTCCCACGAGTCGAGTCGGATCGACTCAAGGGAATGCCGGACTGCTACAAGATCAAGCTGCGTTCGGTGGGCTATCGCCTTGTTTATGAGGTGGTGGATCAGCGCTTGGTTGTCACGGTCATCACTGTGGGTAGGCGTGAGCGTTCAGAGGTCTATGAGGCCGCCAAGGGTCGCATTGAATAACGCCAGGCTGGCCTGTCCTGCCCCTACGCCGCCTGCTCCAGCGAATCCATCTCCACCAGCACGTCGATCAGTGCCCGCGCCGCTGGGGACAGGCGATAGCCCGTGCGGGTGACGATGCCGCAGCGTGCGGCAAGGCTGTCCACCCGATCGGGCAGGTTGCGCCAGTGCAGCAGCGCCAGCGCACCGCATTCCAGCAGCGGGGCGATGGTTTCCTGCTGGGCGATGCCGATGGCATCGGTCTGGCGCACCACCTGCACCAGCGTGGGCACGTGGTCGCACTCCAGGCTGAGTTGGAAATCCGCCATGCCGCTATAGCTCGCCAGCAGCTTGCGGATGCCCGCCGGCAGCCGCGTGGCGGCCAGCGGGTAGTCGAACATGTCGTTGGTGGAGAGGCTCTCCTTGAGCAGCAGCGGGTGCCCCTGGCGGCAGAAGAAGCGGCCGTAACGGGGTGTCAGCGGCTGGGTCTGGAAACTCGGGTCGGCCTCGAACTGGCGCACGTCGGCGATGAAGAATTCGATCTCGTCCCGGGCCAGGCGGCGTCCCAGCACCTCCCAGTTATTCACCTCGAAATGGGTGCGGATGCGCGGGTAGCGCTGCATGAATACGGCGAGGGCGTCGGGCACCAGCCTGGCGGCTGGCGCGGGGCCGCTGCCGAAGTACAGCTCGCCGGCATCCAGCTTGGTCATCTGGTCGATTTCGCGCGCCAGGTTGCTCGCGCCCTGAACCAGGCGCAGGGCGTGCTGCAGCACAACCTGGCCTTCCGGGGTGGGGCGCAGGTCCTTGCTGCCACGGTCCACCAACTGGCAGCCGAAATTCTGCTCCAGGCCCTGGATGCTGCGGCTGAAGGCCGGTTGGGTAATCCCCATGGCGTCGGCCGCGCGGACAAAACTGCGGTGTTCGAGCAAGGCGATGAAGTAACGGAGCTGGCGCAGGTCCATGGTGCTTTTCCGGCATCGAAAATATAGGGCGAAGGCATTTGTCGCGGCATTGGCTGGGGTTTTAAATGCAGGCTCTTATTCCGTCAAATGCGTATTCGATAAATTATTAGACGTATATCGAATAAGTATATGGCGCATCTCCCCTGACCGTGAGGACCGCACCATGAGCACTGCCGCACTGGCCCAACAACAGGCCGTTGAACTCGACATCCATCCCGTTGCCGGTCGCATCGGCGCCGAGATCAGGGGCGTGACCCTGTCCGGCAACCTGGGTGCCGCCAGCCTCGAGGCCATCCAGGCCGCTCTCATCCAGTACAAGGTGATCTTCTTCCGCGGCCAGACCCAATTGGACGACCAGGGCCAGGAAGCCTTCGCCAAGCTGCTCGGCGAGCCGGTGGCGCACCCCACCGTGCCAGTGCGCGAGGGCACCCATTACCTGCTGCAACTGGACGGCGCCGAAGGGCAGCGCGCCAACTCCTGGCACACCGACGTCACCTTCGTCGACGCCTATCCCAAGGCCTCCATCCTGCGCAGCGTGACGGCCCCGGCCGCTGGCGGCGACACCGTCTGGGCCAACACCGCCACCGCCTACCAGGATCTGCCCGCACCCCTGCGCGAGCTGGCCGACAAGCTCTGGGCCGTGCACAGCAACGAATACGACTATGCCGCCACGCGCCCCCATGTCAGCGCCGAGAAGCTGGAGCAGTACCGCAAGGTGTTCACCTCCACCGTGTATGAAACCGAGCATCCGGTGGTGCGGGTGCATCCGGTGAGCGGCGAGCGGACGTTGCTGCTGGGGCACTTCGTCAAACGCATCAAGGGTTTCTCCCAGCCGGATTCGGCACACCTGTTCTCCGTGCTCCAGGGGCATGTCACTCGCCTGGAGAACACCGTGCGCTGGCGCTGGCAGGCCGGCGATGTGGCGATCTGGGATAACCGCGCAACCCAGCACTACGCCGTCGACGACTACGACACCCAGCCGCGCATCGTCCGCCGCGTGACCCTGGCCGGTGATGTGCCGGTGAGCATCGACGGGCAGCGCAGCCAGACCCTGCGCAAAAGCTGATTGCTCCAATCAAAAGCCCCCACCGGAGCGATTCGCTGGGGGCTTTTGCGTTTGTAGGGTGCGCCGCGCGCCCCGAAAGCCGTGCGGCTACCGCGCTGACAGGTTTGGCTGATTTGTAGGTTGGTCTGAGCTACGCGAAGCCCAACGAAGGCATCCGGCACTGCGCGATGTTGGGCCTCGCTGCGCTCGGACCAACCTACGGGGGCATTCGATGCCTGCCGGGCATATTTTCGATGTTCTCAAGGCATGCATAAGAAATTGTCTTTTAAATTCATGTACTTAAAAACGTATATTCCTAAAAGTAATTACAGAATCATTAAAAATTACTTTATGAGATAAGTCTCCCGCCCGATCATCTCTCCATGGCCGACCGCTCTAGCTCGGCCATCTCGCCGGCCTTGAGCCGGCTGCCAATTCAACAAGCCCGGTGGCACAGGCCGGGCCTTTTTATCCCCAGGAGTCTTGCCCATGGGCAATGTCCTCGAAGCCGACAGCGGCCGTGAATTGCACTGGCAGGAAGTTCGCCGCCCAGGCGAGGTCCGCGACCTCGGTGTGCCGGTACGCCAGGCGCTGGACCGCACGGTCTTCCGCAGCCCCGGCGACAGCCGTGTGCTCAGCCGCCGCGAAGCCTGGCTGCTGGGCGCCTTCGCCCTGGTCCTGCATGGCGCCGTGCTGCACTGGCTGAGCCAGAAACCCACGCCGCCGCTGCCGGAAGTACCGCCGCGGATTCCGCCCATGACCATCGAGTTCACCGCGCCGGCGCCGCCCGTGGTGGAACCGCCACCGCCGGAGCCACCGCCGCCCGTGATCGAGCCGCCGCCCCCGGTGGTCGAGGAGCTG
>NZ_SSOL01000018.1:0-8433 GCF_029871275.1 Pseudomonas sp. BN414 | reverse complement strand
CATAACTATCATTAACGTCGATGGTAACCATTACCCAGGATCACTTCTTCATCGAAATCACATCAGTAACATGGGCCCCACAGACAAACACCACCCCCAAAACCAAGGTGCCCAAAATGAAAAAGCAAATCCTCGCCAGCCTGTTCTTCGCCAGCCTGTCCGCGTCCGCTTTCGCCCTTTCGGTTGCTGAGGGTGGCGCTGATCGCACCAATGTCCATCGCGTCGCTGAAAGCGGTGCCGAGCGTTCGCAATCCCTGCGGGTTGCTGAAAGTGGTTCCGAGCGTTCCGAGTCCCTGCGGGTTGCCGAAGGTGGCTCCGACCGCACCAAGGCCTTCGATGTCGCTGAAAACGGCTCCGAGCGTTCCGAGTCCCTGCGTGTAGCCGAAGGTGGTGCCGACCGCACCAAGGCTTTCGATGTCGCTGAAAACGGTTCCGAGCGTTCCCAGGCCCTGCGTGTAGCCGAAGGTGGTGCCGACCGCACTGGCGCCAACCGCATCAGCTGATCCCCGGAGCAGTTCAGAGGCAGGCAATCACGATGTATGCACATCCTCGAAAGGCAGAAGGCGCCACTTATGGCGCCTTCAGTCTTTTTGGGGCTGAGGTTGTGCGACTCGGCACTCCGTAGGATGGGTGGAGCCTGCGATACCCATCGACAAGGCTGTAGCCGCATTAAGTGTTGCAAGTAGCTGCATTACCCGTAGGAGCTGGTTTGCCAGCGAATGGCTCTTTTTCGCTAGCAAGCTAGCTCCTACAAGGCGCCTGAACTGACCAACTCGGATCACGGCTGTACCCACCCACGCTCTAGCAGTGGCCGATCCCAGGCCGGCTCGTCGCTGATGCGCTCCACCAGGAAGTCGATCAGGGTGCGCACCTTCAGCGCCCGACGCTGGGTCGCCGGGTAGACGGCGGAGAAGTTAAAGGACGTCAGCGAATAGTCGGTGAGCACCGGCACCAGGCGCCCGGCCAGCAGGTCCTCACTAGCCACCAGGGTCGGCAGGCACACCACGCAGGTACCGGTCACGGCGTAGTCCCGCAGCAGGTGAACCGAGTTGGAACGCACCTGGCCGGTGAGGTTGAGCTCCACCTGCTCATCGCCGTTGAACACCCACTTGTTACGTGACGGGTAGCCCTCGTACAGCGCCACCTTGTGCGCCTGCAAGTCTGCCGGCACGCCGGGCGCGCCATGCTTTTCCAGATATTCCGGAGCGGCGCAGAACAGCCGACGCACCGAGAACAGCTTGCGCTCGATCAGCGATTCGGCCAGTGGCGGGAACATCTGGAAGGCCACGTCGAAGCCTTCCTCGATCGGGTCCACCACCCGGTCGTTGACGATCACGTCCACCTCGATGTCCGGGTAGAGGTCCGTGAACTCCGCCAGCAGGCCACCGAAGTGACCAAGGGCGAAGCCCGGCAGCATCTGGATGCGCAGCTTGCCGGTCGGCTTGGCGCGCAGGTCGCGCATCTGCTCGGTGAGGCTGTTGAAGCTCGCCACCATGTCGGCGCATTCCTTGTAGTAGGTCTCCCCGACTTCCGAGAGGCGCACATGGCGGGTGCTGCGGTGGAACAGCGGCGCGCTGATGAACTCTTCCAACTGCTGAATGCGGTGACTGATGACCGAGCGCGTCACCCCCAGTTGCTGGGCGGCCTTGGCGAAGTTGCCGGTTTCCGCGACGCGAACGAAGGCTTCGATGCTGAGCAGGCGGTCCATGTTCGATTCCGATCTGGCAAGGAGTTGCAGGATAGAAACTTGTGGGGGCGAATTCATTCGCTGAGGGGCGCGAAGCGGCCCCAAACCGGCATGCCTTCGGCCTGCTTAGCGAATGAATTCGCCCCCACAAGAACGGTTCCATTCGCCCCTGGCATTAGCCCCCGATCAACCTTCTTTGCATCGGGAACAACTGCCAGCCGAAGCGCTCGCTCACCACACCCCAGACGCCCTGGGGCGCCTTGAGCATCATCAGCACCGCCACGCCCCCGAGGATGATCATGTACAACGCGCCGAACTCGGCAAAGCAGCTGCGCAGGACGAAGTAGATCAGCGTGCCGATCAGGGGCCCTTCCAGGGTGCCGATGCCGCCGATGATGACGATGAAGATCACCGCGGCGGTCCAGTCCTGCACGCTGAAGGCGGCGTCCGGGGAGATGCGCAGCTTCTGCAGGAAGATCAGCGCACCCACCACGCCGGTGCAGCCGGCGGCCAGCACGTAGACCATCAGCTTGGTGCGAAACACGTTGATGCCGAGGCTTCCCGAGGCCGGCTCGGAATCGCGGATCGCGGTCAGCGCCAGGCCTTGGCGCGAGCGCAGCAGCAGGTAGACCACCAGCACCGCGCCGACGGCAATGGCCAGGGCACTGAAGTACAGCAGCATCTCGCGACCATCGCGGCTGCTGCCGATCTGCCGCACGATGGACGCCGGCAGGCTCTGTCCCGAACCGCCGCCAAGGCTACCAACCTGGGCCAGGCCCAGGCGGAACACCTCGGCCACTACCCAGGTGCCGATGGCGAAGTAGGCGCCGCGCAAGCGGAACAGCACCAGCGCGGTGGGCACCGCCAGCAGCGCCACCACCAGCCCGGCGAGGAAGACCGCCGCCAGTGGCGGCACACCGAGCTGTGAAGCCAGCACGAAGAGCAGGTAGCCGCCGAGGCCGACGAAGGCCTGCTGGCCCACGGAAACCATCCCGGCGTAGCCCGCCAGCAGGTTCCACATCTGCGCCAGGGCCAGGTAATAGGAAAACTCCACCACCAGGCGCAGCACCGCACGGTCCGCCCAGAACGGCAGAGACGCCAGGACCAGCACCAGCACGCCCAGCAGCGCCAGGCCCACCTGGCTGCTGCGGGTAGCCCGCTGGACGAGGTAGGCATTGTTCATCGCATTCATCAGTCGACACTCCGGGGGAACAGGCCGCGCGGGCGGAAAACCAGGATCAGCAGGAACACCAGGTGACCGGCGAGGATCTGCCAGCCCGGGTCGATGCGCGCACCGATCGCCTGGGCGACGCCGAGGATCACACCACCCGCCAGGGTGCCCCAGAGGCTGCCGAGGCCACCGATGATCACCGCCTCGAAGCCGTAGAGCAGGCGCGCCGGACCGACGCTGGGGTCGAAGCTGGTGCGCACCGCGAGGAACACGCCGGCAATGGACACCACCGCCATCGCCAGGGCCATGGCCAGGCCAAAGATGTGGCGGTTGTCGATGCCCATCAGCTGCGCTGTGTGCTGGTCATCCGAGGTGGCGCGGAAAGCGCGCCCCAGGCGAGTCTTGTAGAACAGCAGCTGCAATCCGCCGATCACCAGCAGTGCGCAACCGAACACCATCAACGGCATGACACCCAGGCTGAGCCCACCGACGGCGACGCTGGCCACTTCCAGCTCGCCCTGGGACAGTTTGCGGCTGTCGGCACTGAAGAATTCCAGCAGGACGTTCTGCAAGATGATCGACATCCCGAAGGTCACCAGCAGCGGCGGCAGGATGTCGTTGCCGAGGGTGCGGTTGAGCAACTCGCGCTGCAGGCCGTAGCCGATCACGAACATCAGTGGCACCACCAGCACCAGGCTGGCCAACGGCGAAAGGCCGAGGGTTTCCACCACCACCAGGGCCAGGTAGGAGGCCAGCACGATGAAGTCGCCATGGGCGATGTTGACCAGGCGCATGATGCCGAACATCAGCGACAGGCCGACCGCGAACAGGGCGTAGAGCCCACCGAGAAGTACGCCCTGCGCGAGGGTATCGAGCCATTCCATCGTCATGCCTCCGCCAGGCCGAAATAGGCCGCCTTGATCTGCTCCTTGCTCGCCTCGCCCGGCTTGCCGGAGAGCGAGACTCGGCCTTCCTGGAAGCAATAGAAGCGGTCCGCCACCGCCAGGGCCTGGTTGATGTCCTGCTCCACCAGGATCACCGCCGTGCCATCGGCCTTGATCGACGGCAGCGCGGCGTAGATGTCCTTGATTGTGGTGGGCGCCAGGCCCAGGCTGATCTCGTCGCAGAGCAGCAGGCTCGGGCTCGACATCAGTGCCCGGCCGATGGCGACCATCTGCTGCTGGCCGCCGGACAGCGCGGTGCCGGGGCGCTTGCGCAAGGTGGCCAGCACCGGGAACAGGCTGTAGATGCGCTCCAGGTTCCAGGGACCCGGGCGCTTGCTGTAGGCGCCGATCAGCAGGTTTTCCTCGACGCTCAGCGAGGGAAACAGCTTGCGGCCTTCCGGCACCAGGGCAATGCCGCGTTCAAGCACGCGGTTGGCCGGCAGGCTGCCGATGTACTCGTCCTTGAAGCGAATGGCACCGGGTTCGTTGCGGATCAGTCCGGCCAGCGAACGCAGGAAGGTGGATTTACCGGCGCCGTTGGAGCCGATGATGGCGACGGTTTCACCTGCCGCCAGCTCCAGGTCGATACCGAACAACGCCTGGAAGTCGCCGTAGCCGGCGCGCAATTTGCGGATCGTCAGCATGGCTTCAGCTCCCGATGCCCATGTAGATTTCCTGCACCTTCGGATTGGCCATCACCGCAGTGGGCTCGCCCTCGTCCAGCTTGCGGCCGAAGTTGATCACCGCCAGGCGACCGACCACTGCCAGCAGCGCATGCACGATGTGCTCGATCCAGATGATCGCGGTGCCCGAACGGTGGATACCCTGGATGGTGCCCACCAGCTCCAGGCACTCCGGCTCCGTGAGGCCGCCGGCGATCTCGTCCAGCAGCAGGAGTTGCGGCCGGGTGGCCAGGGCGCGGGCCATTTCCAGGCGTTTGCGCTCCAGCAGGGTCAGGGAGCCGGCCAGGGCGTTGGCCTTCTTCATCAAGCCGGTGAGTTCGAGGATGTGCGCGCACCAGGCGTAGCCGTCCTTCTCCGACTGGCCGGCGCCGAACGTGGCGCCCACCAGCAGGTTCTCGAACACCGTCATCTTCACGAAGGGATGGGGAATCTGGTGGGAGCGGCCGATGCCACGCTGGCAGCGCTTGAACACCGGCTCGCGGGTGACGTCTTCACCCTGGAAGTGAATGCGCCCGCTGTCGGCGGCCACACCACCGGCGATGAGGTTGAACAGCGTGCTCTTGCCGGCGCCGTTGGGCCCGATGATGCCCAGCGCCTCACCCGGCGCCAGCGCCAGACTGAGATCGTCGGTCACCTTCACCGAGCCGTAGCTCTTGTGCACCTGCTCCAGTACGAGGAGTTGTTGCATGTCGTGATACCTGCTTCATACGACTCCCTCTCCCCCCTGGGGGAGAGGGCTGGGGAGAGGGGGTAAGAACTCAACCGCCGTAAGTGATCGCCTGCATCTCCCCACCAACGGGAATCTGTGGCGCGGTCTGGTTGCTGGTGATCACCAGGTCGTAGGTGAACGGCCCGCCGAGCCGCCACTGGCCGGACACCAGCGGGGTCTTGGCGACGTTCTTCACCGGGCCGTTCTTCCAGCTCACCGGGCCGACCACGGTGTTCAGCTCGGTCTTCAACAGGGCATCGCGGGTGGCTTCGGGATTGCCCACTTCCTCGGTGCGCTGAAGAATGTCCACCGCCAGCTCGAACAGGGCATGGACGAAGCCCAGCGGCTGGGTCCATTGCTTACCGGTGGCCTGGGTGTAGCGCGCCGCCAGCTGTCCAGCGCTGAGCCCATTGAGCGACGAGCTGAAGGGATGGCTCGGGCTCCACCAGATTTCCGTGGACAGGTTGTGCCCGGCCTTGCCAAGGGCCTCCACTGCCGAGGGGAACAACAGCGCCTTGCCCACCGACATGGCCTTGGGCTGGAAGCCCTGCTGGCGCGCCTGGGTCCAGAAGGTCGTGAGGTCCGGCGGAATGACCACACCGGTGACGATCTCCGCCTCGGCTTTCTTGAAGGCGGAAATCTGCGCGGAGAAGTCGTCGGTGAGGCTCTGGAAACGACCCGGGTCCACCAGTTGGAAGCCCTTCTGCGCGAGCACAGGAGGGAAGCCCAGCTTGCCGTCACCCCAGGCGTTGCCATCGCCATCGTTGGGGAACAGGCCGCCGATCACCTTGTTGCTGCCCATGCCGCCCCACATGGCGGTGTAGGTGGCGATCACGTCCTCCAGGCCCCAGAAGAAGTGGTAGGTCCACTGGAAGCCTTCATCCGGCTTGCCGCCACGGGTGAAGAACCAGGGCTGCCACGGCGCCACGGTGGAGATGCAGGGGATCTCGTTGATCTCGCACTGGTCCGACACCGGGTTGGTGGTTTCCGGGGTGGACGACACCAGCATCAGGTCGATGCCGTCTTCGAGGATCAGCTCGTTGGCCACTTCGGCAGCGCGGTTGGGGTTGGACTGGCTGTCCTTGACTATCACCTCCAGGCGGCAGCGCTGGCCGCCAACGGTGATGCTGTTCTTCAGCACCGAGGCGAGGCTTTCGATGATGTAGCCATCCGCCGCGGCGAAAGGCGCCAGCGGTCCGGTCTGCGGGCTGACATAGCCGATGCGGATGACCTTCTCCGCGGCCAGCAGCGGCCCTGAAGAAAAGCCTGCGAGCAGCGAGCCGCCAGCCACGACGCCGCTGGCCCGCAGGAAATCACGCCGGGAAATCCCGGCACCGAGAAGTTTCTTGTTGTTGTCCATGACGGATACCTCGACTGGAGGATGAGACCCGGCGCGAGCCCGCAAAGAGACCCGGCCGGGAAGGCAGTAGGTGCGGATGGATCAGAAGAAGACGGTGATGTCGAAGGAGCCGATCAACTGGCTGTCTTCCTGGCCGCCACCGAATGCGTCGCGACCGTTGCCGCTGTGGATGTCGTAGCGCAGCTCGGGGCGCAGGCGAACGTTCGGCACCGGCGTCCAGGCCAGGTTGGTGGTGAAGCCGTAGAAGCTGCCCCAGCTCGGATCGGGGATGCCAGTCTGCGGGTCGATGTTGGCCATCACCACGTGTACCGGCGCGTCGGTGTAGAACCACTCGGCGCGGCTGTTCCACATCAGGTTGTCGTCCAGGCGGTGGTACCAGTTGACGTCGGTGCCGTACCAATGGGCGTTGCTCTTGTCGGCGAATCCGGCGAAAGCGGCGTCCTCCTGCTGGCCGAAGTTGAACTCCACCGCGACCCGATTGCGCTCATCGAGAACGTGGGACACGGTCAGGTACGACGCATAGCGGGTCAGGTCCTGGTCATCGGTCCCGGCCGGAATCGGCGAGCCGCAGGCGCACTCGGCGAAACTATCACCCGCGCCATTGCCGTAGATGTTTTCCCAGTCGACCCAGGTGCGGAAGTCCGCCGAACGCCAGCGCAGGTTGGCGATCACGTCCGGGTCGCCATTGGGGTCCTGCATGTTGTTCCAGCCTTGCACCACGCCCAGTTCGAAGCCAAGCATGCTGCCACCCTCCTCCTGCGGCAGCTTGAAGGAGTACAGCGCTCCGGTGTGCTTGGCCGGGCCGTGCATGAAGGAATAGGTGTGGCTGTAGAAGTCCGTGGGCGCCGGACTTGGCAGGGCGAAGCCGATCTCGTTTTCCAGCGGGGTGTGGAACACGCCGAGCATCAGGTTGGAGCCGCCGAGTACCGGGATGTAGAAATCCAGATAGGCCTGGGCGATGTTGAAGTTCTCGTCGTTGGCATCCGCGCTGCGGTTGACGCCCAGGTCTTCGTCGAAGCCGTAGGTCTTGAAGAAGCGCGCGTCCTTGCCATAGAGAGCGGTGACGTTGAAGCCCCAGTCGGCTTCCTCGGGCATCGGGCCGGGGAACGGACCGACGCGACCGATCACATTGCCCTTGGGTGTTTTTTCGATGGCCAGGGCGAACTGGTTGAGGTTGAAGCCTTCGTCATTGTTGAAGAAGGCCTGCTTGCTTACGTCATCGCTGCCGTTGTCGTTGTAGATCCAGCCAGCCTGTGCCCATCCGTGGACCTTGATGCCGTAATCCTTTTCCAGGCCGTCGCCGAAAGCGCTGCGGAACAGCGAACCGGACGGCCCCGGCTCGGCAGCCTGGGTGAATGCGGGAAACAGCGCAGCGGCCGCCAGGACCGGAGCACACAGCGAGGACGCGATAAGGGGCTTGCGAGAGATCATGGCAGCTACCTTGTTGTTATTAGTCAGCCTGAGACCGAGGTGTGCACCGCTGGCAGTGCGGGTCTGGTTGCTCGGTTGGGTCGCAAGCTACAAGCGGCCCTCCCCGCCAACAATTCCGGTTTCGGCGATATGAGTGTTCGTGCTTCGCGAACAATGCTGCGCGCCCGGTGCTAGAGCGGCCGGTGCGGGAATGGAGGGAAGCGGCATGGGCGGTTATCGGACGGAATCACAATCAAGATCGCGTCAAGGCGCGGACCGTAGGTTGTGGCTGAGCGATGCGAAGCCCAACATCCCCGCCCGCTCGTTGGGCCGCGCTGCGCTTGGCCCAACCTACGAATGGGTGGCGAATCGCTGCATCAGGAAATCGATGTCGGACGGTTTCATTAACAGGATCGCGTCAAGGCGCGGACCGTAGGTTGTGGCTGAGCGATGCGAAGCCCAACATCCC
>NZ_SSOL01000017.1:0-154452 GCF_029871275.1 Pseudomonas sp. BN414 | reverse complement strand
CGCAATGAAGTTTCATTTGATGCAAACAGGTGTGATCGGTCGTCGTTATGAGCTGGAAGCGGGTATGGCTGGGCAGCGTCCTGAGTTGTATCAGCGCTTTCTATCCGAAGTGCGTGATTACGTTCGTCTGGCGGATGAGCTTGGTTATGCAGGCTATTGCCAGCCTGAGCATCACCTGCAGATCGAAGGTTTTGAGATCAACAACCATCCCGGCATGTTCAGTCTCTATGTGGGCCTGCATTCCAAGCGGATGAAGGCCGGCATCATGGGGTACACCCTGCCGACCCATAACCCGGTGCGTATCGCTGAAGAAATCGCCACCCTTGACCACATGCTCCAAGGGCGCCTGATGGTTGGTTTCACCCGTGGCTACCATGCGCGCTGGGTCGACTCCTATGCTGCGCGTCCGGGTGTCAGCGCCACTACGCCGGACAACGCCAAGGCCCGCGACGAGCAAGATGCGCTGAACCGCGAAGTCTTCGAGGAATCGCTGCAGGTCATCAAGAAGGCCTGGGCCAACGACGTGTTCAGCCACAAGGGCAAACACTGGGAGTTTCCGCCAAATGGCGGCTCTGCCGGTCACCCGGCCTATGCCAGCATGGGCAAGGGCATGGATGCAGATGGCATCGTGCGCCAGATCGGCATTGCGCCGAAGTGCTACCAGAGTCCCCACCCGAAAATTTACGGCGGCTTTGCCGGCAGCATGCGCACCGTCGACATGTGGGCCCGGGAAGGCGGCAAGCCAATCGTGCTGGCTTCCGACCTGGACTTCTGTGATGCCCTGTGGACCCGCTATGCCGATACCGCACGCCAGCACGAGCGGGAGGTTGCCCGTGAGGATGTTGCTGCCTGGGGTGGTTTCCTGATGCTGACCGATGACAAGGACAAGGCCAAGCAGTTGATGGCCGAGCACAAGTGGTTCTGGGACAAGTGGTTCATCCCGTTCGGCCAGAAAATGCCGAACGTGCTGATCGGCTCGGCTGACGAGATCGCCGATCAGATCGGCCGCGCCCACGACCGCCTGGGCTTCAACGAGCTGTTCCTGATGTTCGGTCAGGGTCACCTGGACCCGGAGCAGAACAACGAGGAACTGGAAAAGTTTGCCAGCCTGGTGGCTCCTCGCTTCGCGACCAAGGATGCCGAAGGCACGTTGGTTTAAGTGATTGCATGGCTGGTTTGCCTGGCAAGCCAGTCTGACAGGCTAAACAATAACAAGAGGTAATGACTATGCAATGCGGATTTTTCCATACTCCCTATAATCTTCCTCACCGCACTGCGCGGGAGATGTTCGATTGGTCTCTCAAGCTGGCACAAGTCTGTGATGAGGCGGGTTTTGCCGATTTCATGATCGGTGAGCATGCGACTCTGGCTTGGGAAAACATTCCCTGTCCGGAGATCATCATCGGTGCCGCAGCGCCGATCACCAAAAACATCCGTTTTGCGCCGATGGCGCACCTGCTGCCCTATCACAACCCGGCTAGTCTGGCGATTCAGGTTGGTTGGCTGTCACAGATTCTTGAAGGTCGCTATTTCCTTGGTGTGGCGCCCGGTGGACATCACACCGATGCCATCCTGCACGGTTTCGAAGGCATTGGCCCGCTGCAAGAGCAGATGTTTGAGGCGCTGGATCTTATGGAGAAGGTCTGGGCGCGCAAACCTTTCATGGAGAAGGGCAAGTTCTTCCAGGCCGGCTTCCCTGGGCCGGATACCATGCCCGAATATGATGTGGAGATCGCGGACAACAGCCCCTGGGGTGGCCGCGAGGCACTGGAAATTGCCGTTACCGGTCTGACCAAAAACTCCTCGTCGCTGAAGTGGGCCGGTGAGCGCAACTACAGCCCGATCTCCTTCTTCGGTGGTCATGAGGTTATGCGTTCTCATTACGACACTTGGGCCACAGCTATGCAGTCCAAGGGCTTTACTCCGGAAACGTCGCGCTTCCGTGTGACGCGGGAGATCTTCATTGCCGACTCCGATGCCGAGGCCCGCCGGCGCGCCAAGGCCAGTGGCATGGCCAAGACTTGGGAGCACTATCTGTTCCCGATCTACAAGAAGTTCAATCTGTTCCCAGGCATCATCGCGGATGCTGGTGTGGATATTGATCCCAGTCAGATAGATATGGACTTCCTTGCCGACCATGTCTGGCTCTGTGGTTCGCCGGAAACCGTGACGCGAAAGATCGAGGCAATGATCGAGCGCACTGGGGGTTGCGGTCAGGTCATCGTCAACTCGCATGACAATATCGACAACCCGGAACCCTATTTCGAGTCGCTGCAGCGACTGGCGCAAGAAGTGATACCCCGCGTCAAAACATCGTAAGAACGAAAGGCTAGGTGGTGGTCTCCTCCGCCTAGCTTTGCCAGTTCTAATCAAAGCAGGTCGCACTAAGGATCAAGTTGCGTTGTTTTTGCTGTATTGATCCGGCCGCAAATGGCTGCTGTTTGGCAGCCATTTCACATCTTGTAGTACTCAACTGACAAGGAGCTCAGATTTATGTCTTGGAATGACATATCTGGATTGTTTTCCGTCGCCGGAAAAACAGTATTGGTTACAGGTGGGGCCAAGGGCATCGGTGCAATGATTACCCGCTGTCTGGTAGCGGCAGGCTGCCGGGTGATGGTCGCTGGGCGCGACCGTGCTGCGGCAGACAGTCTGAACAATGAACTGGCAGAGTACGGGGGGTTCGAATTCATTGAGTGTGACCTTGTGCGCGATGATCATCTGGCCGATTTGTTTCGCACCGTGCAGGCCCGCTGCTCCCTGCTGGACGCGCTGGTTAACAATGCCGGTGTATTTCATGCGCCGCCACTGGGCTCTGTCACAGAGAAAAACTGGTCTGCGGTGATGAGCCTCAACCTGCAATCGCCGTTTCTCCTGATCCAGGCACTGTGTCCCCTGCTGGAGAAGGCCGGCACAGCTGACGATCCGGCGCGCATAATCAATATCGGTTCAGTGGGTGGCATTCTCGGAAAAAGTTTCGGGGGCGCCTATGCCTATGGTTGCAGCAAGGCTGCCATTCATCAGCTTAGCCGTACGCTGGCATCAGATTTACGTTCGCGGAACATCAACGTTAACGCCATTGCCCCGGGTTTTTTTCCAAGCGACCTGACCGCCGGGGTCATCGCTGATGCTGAAGTTGAGCGCGCAGTGTTGGATGGTATACCTGCTCATCGGTTTGGCAGTGCAACTGATATTGGCGGCACTGCCATCTATTTAATCTCCCGTGCAAGCGCCTATCTTACTGGGACGGTTATTCCCCTTGACGGTGGTCTGATAGTGGCCCCGTGAACCTTATACGGGGCGGTCAAGCGTTCGGATGGTCGAGCCCTAGTTCGGTAATGTGTGAGGGGGCGAGTCCCTGGCCTTGCCAAGAATACGGCGCAGCTAGTGATGCTGTTCAACGCCCTCAGAACATCTCAATCTGTTTGAACTCGCGTGTAGGTTCCCGCTGCGGCTGCCGCCGTTCGGTCGGACTTGATTTTTTGGTCTATATGGTGTAAAGGTTCTCTCTAGTCAACATAAGTGTTGATAAGGGAGGCGCGACTGCTGTCGGTCGTGCTAGCTAAGCCCCGATCGTGCGAACTGGAGGAAAATATGCCAAATCGCGCCAGCCTTGAGCGTCTAAATTGGGATGACCTGCGCTTTTTCTTAGAAGTGGCGCGCACCGGTACCGCCAGTGCTGCTTCTCGAAGGCTGGGCGTTGACTACACCACAGTCTCGCGTCGAATCCGTGTTCTGGAGCAGAACCTGGGTGCACTGCTATTCGAGAAATCTAGGTCTGCGGGTTTTGTGCTCACGCTCGAAGGGCAGCGCATGCTGAGTTACGCCGAGACTCTTGAAAGCACCCTACAGGCAGCCTGCGAGCAAGTTTCAGGCGCTGGCTTGGAACTGTCTGGGCATGTGCGTATCGGTTGCACTGAGGGATTCGGCTCCAGTTTCATTACTCAACATATGAGTCGATTCCAGGACCGCCATCCACACATCTCATTGGATATTCTCCCGGTGCCACACTTCGTGAGCTTGTCTAGGCGCGAGGCTGATATCGCTATCACGCTGGAGCGTCCGCAACGGGGGCCGTATGTCTGTTCTAAGCTTTGCGACTACCGTCTTCGCTTGTATGCCACTCCTGGGTACTTGGCCAATCATGCGCCGATTCTCAGCCTCGAAAGCTTGGCCGGGCACACGTTCATCTCCTACGTTGAAGACTTAGCCTTCAGCCCCAAGCTTCTCTACTTGAATGACCTTGTACCCGGAGCGGTACGCCAACTGCGTAGTACTAGTGTGATTGCTCATTACCATGCAGCGCTGGAGGGAAGAGCGCTTGCAATTCTTCCCTGCTTTCTAGCAGGACAGAATCAGGGTCTGTGCGAAGTTCTTCCGGGTGAGATCGAGGTAGTGCGGCAGTTCTGGATCTATTATAGCGAGGATCTACGTAAACTCCGCCGTATTACTCAGGTAGCCGAATATCTGCGGGGCTGCGTCGAGCTTAACCAGCCGCTACTGATGGGCGAGTCAACATCGATGAGCTATCTGCCACCGGTTTGAGCTACCGAGTTAGCTATACGCTGGGTGGCCTGGAGCACGCCTCGTATGGATCCAATAATCATTTCGCGTAGCATCTCAAACTTTGCCGTATTGCCAGTTGGTGCCTCTCCGAACCAAGCCGGTAACTGGTTAAGCTGTGAAACGATGCTAGCTAGGCCGGCACGTCGGAGCATGCATGCTGGCTCTCCAGTTAGTTGCTCCACGGTTTCTATTAGCACTGCCTCATAGAGTTGGCGCAACTTTAGGATCCGCTCCTGGTGATCGTTATTGAGGTAGTGTACGTCGTACTCCGCCAGACGGAAGTGTGCGCCCATACCGTTGTGTAGTTGGAGATGGGTTTCAGTGAGGAGAAGCAGTCGTGCTGTGGGGGAGACGTCCCGGTGGGTCAATTCCAGCGCGCCATCTAGCAACTGCTCATATAGTTCCTCGATTAGCTCGAACAGCAAGGCTTCTTTGCTTTCGATGTGGTTGTAGAGAGAGCCGGCACGAATGCCCATGAACTCTGCCAAATCGCGCATGCTAACTCGGCTATAGCCACGCTTAGCGAATAACTCCAGAGCTTTCTCACGTGTTTGGTGATAGCGTTTTGGGGAGCCAGTAGTACTTATAGTTTGGCTGAGAGTGGATGGCTGCAGCTCGTCAAACAAAGTAATGGACATGGACATTAGATCTTCATCGATGTGGCTACAGCTAACGTTGTTATTCGCCGCCAGAGGTACTGCTTCTAGCGACTCTTGGATATTTGTCATAATCGTGGGTGCATAGTTGGGGCGCTTGTGGGCACCGCTGAGGCGCCCACAAGAGGTTCTATAAAGTGTAATTAGCCATTTCCCGAGCGATCAGCAGCCGCTGCACTTCACTGGAGCCTTCGTAGATCTGGGTGATGCGCGCATCGCGGTAGTACTTCTCCACCGGGTAGTCCTCCAGGTAGCCGTAGCCGCCGTGGATCTGGATAGCGCTGGAGCACACCTGCTCGGCGATTTCCGAGGCGAACAGCTTGGCCTGGGACGCCTCCGAGAGGCAGGGCAGGCCGGCGCTCTTCAGGCGGGCGGCGTGGAGAATCATCAGCCGCGCGGCGTTGAGGCGGGTGTGCATGTCCGCCAACAGGTTGCCGATGCTCTGGTGCTCGATGATCGGCTTGCCGAACTGAACCCGCTCCCGCGCGTAGCCCAGCGCCGCCTCGAAGGCCGCACGGGCGATGCCGAGGGCCTGGGCGGCGATGCCGATGCGCCCGCCTTCGAGGTTGGACAGGGCGATGGCCAGGCCTTTGCCGCGCAGGCCCAGCAGGTTCTCTTCGGGGATGCGACAATCGCTCAGGGTGACGGCGCAGGTATCGGAGGCCTTGATCCCCATCTTGTGCTCGCTACGGTCCACCACGAAGCCGGGGGTGTCGGTGGGGACCAGGAAGGCGGAGAGGCCCTTCTTGCCCAGCTCCGGATCGGTCACGGCGAAGACGATGGCGAGCTTGGCACGCTTGCCATTGCTGACAAACTGTTTGGCGCCGTTCAGCACCCACTGGCCGTCCTTGAGCTCGGCGCGGGTGCGCAGGTTGTGCGCTTCCGAACCCGCCTGGGGTTCGGTGAGGCAGAAGCAACCGATGGCGGTTCCGCTGGCCAGCTGCGGCAGCCACAAGTCCTTCTGCGTCTGGCTTCCGTAGTTGAGGATGGGCCCGCAGCCCACGGAGTTGTGGATACTCATCAGGGCGCCGAGAGCACCGTCGCCGGCGGAGATTTCCTCCACCGCCAGGGCATAGGCCACATAGTCGATGTAGGTGCCGCCCCAGGTCTCGGGCACCACCATGCCGAGCAGGCCCAGTTCGCCCATCTGCCGCACCAGGTCGTCGTCGATCCAGCCGGCCTTTTCCCAGGCCTGCGCCTGAGGCGCGACTTCGGCGCGGGCGAAGTCCCGCGCCATGTCGCGGATCATGCGTTGTTCTTCGGTGAGTTCGATATCGTGCATTAAAGGTCTCCAGCGGATCGGTCGTGCCTGGCGCTATTAAGTTTCTGGCCGTTTAGCAGCTATTGCAGGGGTTCGACGGGTATGGAAGCCTGCAAAAAAGGCTTTCACCCGTTCATCCTGTAACTCCTCAAGGTTCGGTGGGTTCCAGCGTGGGTTTTTGTCCTTGTCGATGATCAGGGCGCGAATACCCTCTATCAGGTCGCCCTTGTCGAACCACTGGCGGTCAAGATGCAGCTCAAGATCGAAACAGTCAGCCAGACTAAGGCATCGACCGCAGCGCAGTAGCTTGAGGGTCACAGCCATGGCGAGGGGGGAATTTTTGTTGAGCAGGCGAAGCGTTTCCTCTGCCCAATCTTGTACACCGGGCCGGGTGTCGGACTGCAGCGCCGTGCGGATCTCCTTGAGATTGGGAAGTGAAAAAATTTCGTCGATAACTTGGCGATAGGCCTTCAGCTCCGATCCGGGAATGCGCTCGGTGGCTAGGCCGGCCAGCAGCTGGTGGAGGTTTTCCTGCGGCGCGTAGCTCCAGTGCAAGTTATCCAGCGCCCGGTCTAGTTCGACAATGCGCTCGCTCGGCAGACAGTAGTCGGCCAGTCCGGTGTAGAGGGCATCGGCGGCGCGCACCTGGCGGCCGGTGACGCCCAGGTAGACGCCCAGTTCACCGGGCAGGCGCGGCAGGAAGTAGCTGCCGCCTACATCCGGGAAGAAGCCGATGCCGACTTCCGGCATGCCCATCCGCGTGCGCTCGGTGATGACCCGCAACGAGGCGGACTGGGCCAGGCCCATGCCGCCGCCGAGGACGAAACCGTCCATCAGCGCCAGCACCGGCTTGGCGTAACCGTGCAGGTACTCGTCCAGGGCGTATTCCTCCTCGAGGAACAGCTCGTGCTGGTTGTCGCCGGCCGCATGGCTCTCGTAGAGCATGCGGATGTCGCCACCGGCACAGAAGGCCTTCTCGCCGGCACCACGGATCACCACTGCGACTATTTCCGGGTCCAGTTCCCAGGCCCAGAGGTGCCGATGAAGCAGGCGCACCATGGGCAGGGTCAGGGCGTTCAGCCCGTCCGGGCGGTTGAGGGTGAGGTGGCCGACGCGGTTGCGCACGCTGGCCAGGACCGGTGCCTCGTGCTCGCTCATGCTCAGGCTTCCCGACGGAACAGGTTGATGATCGCGGAGAAGTCCAGGCCGCCATGCCCCTGCAGGCTGAAGGTCTGGTAGAGCTGCTGGGCCGCGGCGCCGAGCACCACCGGCTGCTTCGCGTGGCGGGCAGCCTCGGTGGCCAGGCCCAGGTCCTTGAGCATCAGGTCGGTGCCGAAGCCGCCGCTGTAGCCGCGGGAGGCCGGTGCATTCTCCAGCACGCCGGGGAAGGGGTTGTTGATCTCCGAGCTCCAGCAGCGGCCGCTGGAGGTGTTGATGATGCCGGCCAGCACTTTAGCGTCCATGCCGAGGGAGACGCCCAGGGCCATGGCTTCGGCGACGCCGACCATGGAGATGCCCAGCAGCATGTTGTTGGCGATCTTGGCCACCTGGCCGTTGCCGGTGTCACCGCAGTGGACGATGTTCTTACCCATGGCGGCGAGCAGCAGGTGGGCCTGGTCGAAGGCGCTGACGGTGCCGCCGACCATGAAGGTCAGGGTGCCGGCTGCGGCGCCGCCAGTGCCACCGGAAACCGGCGCGTCGAGCATGGGATTGCCCTGGGCGGCAGCGGCCTTGGCCACTTCGCGGGCGCTGAGCGGGTCGATGGTGGAGCTGTCGATCAGCAGCACCCCCTGGCTGACGTTGGCCAGCAGGCCCTTGGCGCCCAGGTAGACATCCTTCACGTGGGCCGCGGTGGGCAGCATGGTGATGATTGCGGCGACGCCATCGCGGGCCAGCTCCGCCGGGCCGTTGGCGCTGCGGGCGCCGAGCTCCACGAGAGCGGCGGTGGCGATCGGCGAGGGATCAAACACGGTGAGGCTGTGGCCGGCCTTGAGCAGGTTGCGGGCCATGGGGCCGCCCATGTTGCCGAGGCCAAGGAATCCGATATGCATGTTGGCGTCCTCCAGAGGTCGGGCCAGAAATTTCAGCGGTGAATAAAGCGGGGAGCACGCTTTTCAACGAAGGCACTCATGCCTTCCCTTTGATCCGCGTTGGCAAAAGTGGAGTGGAATACTCGGCGCTCGAACCGGATACCTTCCGCCAAGCTGCCTTCGAAGGCGCGATTAACCGACTCCTTGATCAACATGGCTGCCGGCATAGATTTCTCTGCTATGGCTGCAGCGCTTTTCAGCGTTTCCTCGAGGAGGAGCTCAACCGGTAGTACGCGTGCAACCAAGCCAGCGCGCTCTGCCTCTTGGGCATCCATTTGTCGACCACTTAGGCACATCTCCATGGCCTTGGCCTTGCCAATGGCACGAGCCAAGCGTTGGGTTCCGCCGATCCCGGGTAAAACACCAAGGGTGATCTCTGGCAGGGCAAAACGAGCGTTGTCAGCTGCGTAGATGAAGTCGCACATCAGCGCCAGCTCGCAGCCGCCGCCCAGCGCATAGCCAGCAACAGCGGCGATCAGGGGTTTGCGCCGGGCTGCAATGCGATCTGCTGCAGAGAAGAAGTCATCAAGGAAAACTTGCGGATAGGCCATGTCGACCATTTCCTTGATGTCGGCGCCGGCCGCGAAGGCCTTGGAAGAACCGGTAATCACCATGCAACCGATGTTGGGATCGCTATCCAGGCCGTCTAATGCTCGGTTGATTTCGTCTATCAGATTGACGTTTAACGCATTGAGCGCTTTGGGTCGGTTTAGTGTAATCAGGCCAACGCGGCCATGGACTTCAACAAGTAGAGATTCGAATGCCATCTAGAGGTCTCCTGAATCAGGGGCGGTTCATAGCCCGCCCCTGAAGCCTCACTTGAGGGTAATGGTGGTGTTCACTGCGCCGCCGACATCGCTTTCGTCGAACCAGCGCTGGGTGATGGTCTTGGTCTGGGTGTAGAACAGCACGACCTGCTTGCCGTAGGGACCGAGGTCGCCCAGCTTGGAAGCGCGCGAACCGCTGAAGGAGAACAGCGGTACCGGCACCGGAATCGGTACGTTGATACCGACCTGGCCAACGTCGATTTCTTCCTGGAAGTGCCGTGCGGCGGCGCCGGAACGGGTGAACAGGGCGGTACCATTGCCGTTCGGGTTGGCATTGATGAAGGCGATGGCCTCGTCCAGGGTGGCGGCGTTCACCACGCAGAGCACCGGCCCGAAGATCTCTTCGCGGTAGATGGTCATCGAGGGGGTTACGCCGGAGAAGATGGTCGGGCCGACGAAGTTGCCTTCCTGGTAGCCGGGCACACTCGGGTTGCGGCCGTCCAGGACCAGCTTGGCGCCTTCCTCGATGCCGGTGGCGATCAGGCCGCTGATGCGGTCCAGCGCCGCGCAGGACACCACCGGGCCGATATCGGTACCCGGCTCGACGCCGGCATTGACCTTGAGGGTCTTGGCCTTTTCCACCAGCTCCGGCAGCCAGGTCTGCGCCTCGCCCACCAGGATCACCACCGGCAGGGCCATGCAGCGCTGGCCGGCGGCGCCGAAGGAAGCGCCTAGCAGGTTGTTCAGGGTCTGCTGCTTGTGGGCGTCGGGCAGGACGATGGCGTGGTTCTTGGCGCCCATCATGCATTGGGCGCGCTTGCCGTTCAGGGTGGCGCGGTTGTAGACGTGGGTGCCCACCTTGGTGGAGCCGACGAAGGACACGGCTTTGATGTCCGGGTGGTCGCAGATCAGGTTCACCGCATCGACGCCACCGTGGATCACGTTCAGCACGCCTTTCGGAATGCCGGCTTCCAGGGCCAGTTCGGCGAGGCGCATGGTCACCAGCGGGTCCTGCTCGGAGGGCTTGAGGACGAAGGTGTTGCCGCAGGCGATGGCCATGGGGAACATCCACAGCGGGATCATCGCTGGGAAGTTGAACGGGGTGATGCCGGCGCACACGCCGATCGGTTGCAGCAGGGTGTAGGTGTCCACGCCATTGGCCACGTTGTTGGCCAGCTCGCCCATCTGCAAGGTGCCGATGTTGGCCGCGTGCTCCACCACTTCCAGGCCACGGAACACGTCGCCTTCAGCATCCGGCAGGGTCTTGCCCTGTTCGGCGGTGAGCAAGGCGGCCAGCTCCTTCATGTTTTCGCGGATCAGCTGCTGGTACTTGAGGAAGATGCGGGCGCGGGCACCGATGGGGGTCTTGCGCCAGGTCTTGAAGGCTTCCTGGGCGGCGGCGACGGCAGCATTCATCTCATCCTGGGTGGCGAAGGGCACGCTGGCCAGGACTTCCTGGGTGGCTGGGTTGACCACGTCACGCCACTGGGTGGTTTTCGATTCAACAAATTCGCCGTTGATTAAGAGCTTTACTTTAGGAGTTGAAGCGCCCATGTATATGTTCCTGTGGGTGGTTTATAAAGAAGTTGATTGATCACTCTTACAGCCAGGTTTGACTTCGTGTACTTGGTAGAGAAGGGACTAGGTAAAAGGGGAGCGGTGAATCCGAGTAGGCCGGTAAGTTGTCGCTATCAATATAGCGATGAGGTTCGGCAATCGGCAGCACTTGTGAACGAAGGCTATTGTGATTGAGCTTTCCAAGGTCCGGAGACGTGACGAAGTTTGCTCGGAGAAGCAAGCCTAAAAGGCGCAGAGTGATCTTGGGCAGATATGGAAATTTCCACCCCCAAGTCAGCAGTCGTTGCTCATGAATGGAGGAGACCGTGCCTATCAGATGACCGATGACCTCATCTGCATAGGCGGCGAAGGCAGCTAAGGTACCTTGCAAAGGAATGGGGAGTTTTTTGAAGAATAGGGCGGCATCGGTGCTGAAAAGAAGGAATTCGTGCCATCCAATAGTCGTGCTCTCCATGCTGGAAAGGCCATCGCCGCGGTATTGCTTTGGATTACCCTGGGCACTATTAAGAGCTACGTCGCTCATGGCTGGTTCTCTTGTTGTTTTGCGTGGCCGGTACGTCATTCATCGACGAGCTAGCTGAATCGAGTATAGGGATGCAGGCATTTAGGATGAAATAAGCAAAAAAACCTGTGCGATGTGCATTAAAAAATACCCTGTCTGTAAATGCCGGTTGGGTGGCTCGATGCTATCCCTAAGCATGTGATGCGCTTAGATTGAAGGTCGCAGTCGATGTGATGAGTGAGTTTTGAGATTGCACAGCCAAGTGCTGGTTTTTTTTGGTGTTGGAGCGACGGTGTGCACCTTCGTCGTATAGTTTTGCGACATATGATTTATTCAGATAATTTGTTGTATAGGGTGCGCAATTTTGGCGCTAAGCAAGTCGCTAGCGTTGCTGTGATGCTTGGGGCGCCTTGTGGTAAAATTTTTACTGTTTCGGAATGTATTGCCCGTAAGAGGGGTTTTAATTGTTATTTTGCGTGGCAAGCATTTCGGCCGCCTGTTGAGTGGCCTCGCTTGTTCGTGTCGCAAGTTTTCGGACTTCATCAGCAACTACTGCAAATCCTCGTCCAGCCTCACCAGCGCGTGCGGCCTCAATTGCCGCATTGAGGGCGAGTAGATTTGTGCGGCTAGCGATGGCTTGGATAGCACTAACAATCTCGGTAAGCTTACTTAGGTTTCGTTCTATGAGTTTACCCTGCAGTTCCCGCTCCTCACGCAATTGTTCCTCTTGGTACTGGGAGTGCATGTCTACCAACGCTCCCGCTATCCGGAGCGGCTTTCCGTCAGTGCTTCGTAGTGTCTTGCAGCGGGAGCTGAACCAGCGATACTCGCCGCTTTTCAATTTTATCCGGTAGGTCGCCTCAAACGGGGTGCCACCGCTGCTGTCGTTTATGTGTGCGCCAAACAAATCGGACACATTTTGTCTGTCGTCTGGATGGATGCGAGAAACCCAGCTTTCGAGAACATTGGGAAATTCATCTGGATCTTCGAAACCAAGCATCTGAAGGAATTGTTGCGACCACCATAGGGGATTGTGAGGATTCAGTGGGTTGCCGCCTCTCACCTCCATATCCCAGAGGCCGTCGCTGATTATCTCCCTGGCAATCTCGAATCGCTCAAGCGTCCGCTCCAGTTCGCAATCACGTTCGCGCTGTACTTGTACGTCACGTATAGTGCCGGCCATGCGTATCAGTACACCTTTCGCGTCACGCCAGGCCCTTGCGTTTACCTCAACTTTTACATAATCGCCCGTGGCATTACGTAGTCGGTATTCAGTACGAAAAGTAACGTCGTCTCGGCTATCTTTCAGATATTTGCTCAATGCATCCGTTGTAGGTTTCAAATCTGCGGGATGTATGCGCTGAATCCAAGTTCCTAGTTGTACGGATAGATCATTTTCGTCATCCAGCCCAAGTAATGTGCGAAACCGTGTTGAGCACCAAAGGGAGTTATTTGGATTCACGGGGTCTCCATTTTTCACCGGAAGATCCCAAAGTCCTTCGTTGCTGGCTAGGCTAATTAGTTCGATGCGCTGATCGACATGAAATTTTTCGGTCGTGGTAGTGGTTTGCTGCTGAGTTAACGAAATTATCTGGCTGGCGAGGGCAATCTGTTGTTGCTGCTTATGATCTTGCGCTTGCACATGTTCGCGCAATGCGCGGTAAGCACGCTTAACTAGGGGAGGGGTAGTTAAATTCTCTTCTGGTGCGTTGGATGTGGAGTGTCCTTCCAGCGCATCAATTAGATGCATAAGGCATTCAGTTGTAGCTCTGCGGCTTTTAGATTTCAGCATGTGAGCGCCCGTTGCAATTAAGGTTGGTCGTCTTGTGCCTACTAAAAAATGATTACATTGTGGCTATTAAATAATAAGTGTCGTTTCAAGCAAGCCAAAAAGTTCGCGCCAATGGCGCTCGGCAGCTTCTTTCTTGAATTCTTGAAAGTCAGGTACGGCGAAACCGTGTAGGGCCCCTGCATAGGTTTCACATCGGTGATCTACGCCCGCCTCTAACAGCGCTTTCTCCAGACGCCTCGCCATTTGTGGTGAGTAGTAGTCGTCTCTATCGGCACTGGCGACATAGACTCGCGCCTTGATTGATGGCGCCAGTAAATGAGGGCTGGTTTCAGCATCCGTAGCAAGATTGCCTCCATGGAAGCTCGCTGCAGCCAAAATTCGATCCGGGTATGTGCCTGCAATGGAGAGAGAAATGCCACCACCCATGCAATATCCGGTTGTCCCGATATTGGGACTAGCAACATCGGTGCGGGTGTCCAAGTAGTCTATGAATGCCTGCGCATCTCGTGCCGCCTTGTGATTGTCCGTTGAGGCGAGGAGGTGGCCGATTGCGCCCATGACATCGCGGCTTCTGAAAATCTCTGCAGGCGCCAATGGCCCATAGCGGCCAGCTCGATAAAACAGGTCAGGTAGTAATACGACATAGCCGCCTTGTGCGAGCCGCCTAGCCATTTGGAACAATGTGGGACGGATGCCAAAGCCATCCATGCAAAAGATCACGGCGGGCCAGGGGCCCTGACCCTCTGGCTTGAAGATGTGCGCCTGACACTTGCCATCGTGTGTTTCTATTGAAACCTGTTCGTGATTCAAGGCGATGCAACCCTTGTTGTTATTTAATTGTCTGCATTCGAATCCGACCAACGCCAATTAACGCGTTGGTTCCAGGAATAGTGCCTTTAGCGAGCTTTTAAGGTGCTGCCGGAGAGCTGGATCAAATTGCTCGGGCAGGTTCGCTTACCATTCCGTTGAAGAGTTTTGCGACGACGGCCGCGTGTGGAATCTTCGTCGAGCACCCTAGCATCGACTTTCCTCCTTGGTCAACACGTGTGTTGATATGTGGCGCGTATCGAAGGGACGTGAACTCCGATCGTTGGCGGTGCTGGATGTGGGACGAAGCAGGCAGTCGATGGGGCCATTTCTTCGCATTTGCGTTGTACAAGGGCCATCGCTTCTCCGCGGCAACAGCCGTAAGGCGATCTTGCTGTTCTTCGAACTGCTCGGCGAGTGGTGCCAACAGTTCGAGTCAGTGGCTATGGACATGAACACCGCCTTCGATATGGAAGTGAGATGGCATTGCCCACGCGCGGAGGTGGTATGCGACCTGTTCTATGTCTTCGCCCGCTATGGCCGCGAGGTGCTCGACCGGATCCGCGTTGATCAGGCCAATGCCCTGTGCCATGACAAGCCGGCGCAACTAGTGGTCAAGGGCAGCCGCTAGTTGCCGCTGCGCAATCGGGAGATGCTAAAAGACAAGCAGGCTGCGCTGGTCGGCATGAAGCGCATCTTGAAACCGGAATGCTGTGCTAGCCACTCCTTAAGAGGGTGTAGACAAAATCAGGTAATCCATTGGTTCCTTCCCGAGGGCGAGCCGATGACCAGGGCTGGACGGCCGTCGAGAATTTCCGCGGAGAAACACCCACTTCTCGTTCAACTGGCCCTGACGCGCAAGCTTTCCAGTCAGGCTGAGTTAATGGAGCTTTTCTGGGCGGCAATCGGTATCGCCAGTCACCCAGCGACTTTAGGCCGTGCTGAAGTTAGCGGGATGGTGCGGGGCAAGCCCAAGCTCAGGCGTGAGTTCGAGCCACTGCCGCCACGCCGTTCGCGACGGCAAGATCCCGGTATCGACCAGTTTTAATACAATTGGCGTTACTGGCCGTGCCATGTAAGCGCTTAATCCATGATGAAAGTGCGCGCAGTAAAATAAAAAGTAAAACTATCCAGATGCTCAAAAGGTCCGTCTAAATCTATTGGATTTTATTTGAAAACAACGCGTTAAGGACTATATCCACCATCCTCTCTTGTAATGCTGGGTAACTTTCTTGCTCTTCATTTTTTTTGATGGATGTAAAGCAAGCTGTTCCCAGTGTACCTATCCATAATAATTGAACGGCTTCATGAGCGGGGCAATTCAGGACACCTTCTTCATTTAGCCGCGATAGGTCGTTCTCTACCGTGCGCAGCGTTTCCGCAACGGTAGCAGGAGGCTCGCCGGCTAGGATTTGTTGGATAACTATCCTGCACATAAGTGGCTCTTGATGAGCAAAGTGATTAAAAGCGCCCCAGCCGTTTCTCAACCCTTGCTGGGGGCCGCGCTCATTCGCTCCCTGTTGATAGGCTTCGGCTACTTGCACATAGGTTTCATCAATGGCAGCCCGGTGCAGCCCTGTCAGATCGCCGAAGTAATGATAGATCGTTGGTGCGCCGACCCCTGCCAGGGCGCAGATTGCGCGTGAGCTTGCCCCCTCGCGTCCCTCTGTACTCAGTAGGTGCCGAGCTACCTGCAGCAAGCGCTCCTTCACTTCGAGAGTGTCGCTGGGGCGATCCTTAATGCTGGGAGAAACCATCGATTTCATCTAATAAACCTGTGCATAAAACTCAATAAAATCCCTGAGCCGATTTGGGTTAATCCTGGTGGACAAAAGGTATCGTCAGGGTTCTTCCTCGTCGCTCCCGCTCGTGTGGTATTTGGCACCAGACACGATCTAGGAGCGCCAGGGGTCCAGCTTAGCGAATGCTGGGGTGACAAGCATTAAAAATTCATCAACGCGATGGTTGACTGGTCTCTATAACGCCGTTATAGTCGCCTCTGCTGGCACCTGCCGGCAGACAGAGGCTAATGCCTCCCTTGCCTATTCCCCATCTAGAGGAGACAACAATTATGGCAATGGAAACTGGTTTGATCTTTCATCCCTACATGCGTCCTGGCCGGACAGCCAAGCAGACCTTTGATTGGGGTATCCAGAGTGCCGTGCAGGCGGACAGCGTCGGTATCGATTCAATGATGATCTCCGAGCACGCCTCGCAAATCTGGGAAAACATCCCCAACCCTGAACTTTTAATCGCCGCTGCAGCCTTGCAAACCAAGAACATAAAGTTCGGGCCTATGGCCCACCTGCTGCCGCATCAGCATCCAGCAAAACTAGCGACCATGATCGGCTGGTTGTCACAGATTCTGGAAGGCCGTTACTTCCTCGGTATTGGTGCTGGCGCCTATCCGCAGGCCTCCTACATGCACGGAATTCGCAACGCCGGCCAGTCCAACACGGCTAGCGGTGGAGACGAAACCAAGGACCTGAACGACATGGTGCGAGAGTCGCTGTTTATCATGGAGAAGATCTGGAAGCGTGAGCCATTCTTCTATAAAGGTAAGTACTGGGATGCGGGGTATCCGGAAGAGCTTGAAGGTGCCGAGGGTGATGAACAGCATAAGTTGGCGGATTTCAGCCCTTGGGGGGCAAAGGCACCTGAGATCGCGGTAACCGGTTTCAGCTACAACTCGCCGTCCATGCGTCTGGCCGGTGAGCGCAACTTCAAGCCGGTTTCGATCTTTTCTGGTCTTGATGCATTGAAGAAACACTGGGAAGTCTATTCCGAAGCGGCCATTAAAGCGGGCCATACCCCGGAGCGTTCGCGTCATGCGGTATCCCACACTGTGTTTTGTGCTGAAACCGACAAGGAAGCCAAGCGCTTGGTGATGGAAGGACCGATCGGCTACTGCTTCCAGCACTACCTGATCCCCATCTGGCGTCGATTCGGCATGATGGATGGGTATGCCAAGGATGCAGGTATCGATCCGGCTAATGCTGATCTTGAGTTCTTGGTGGATCACGTCTTCCTGGTCGGTTCGCCAGATACCGTGAAGGAGAAGATCAATGCGCTGTTTGAAGCAACAGGTGGTTGGGGGACGCTACAGGTAGAAGCACATGATTACTATGATGATCCGGCGCCCTGGTTTCAGTCGCTAGAGTTGATCGCTAAAGAGGTCGCTCCCAAGATTGCGCTTCCTAATCGCTGAACCTAGCGCTAGCAGGCTATCCTAATCGTGTCCCCTGAGGCTTCGCTCAGGGGGCTTTTCGATTTGATGGACTGAGAGTTAAGAGCTACTTATTACCGCTCGAATTGTGGGCAATATCTTTATATCGAAACCATCCGGTTTCCAGAGTTGCGCCTTTCTTTCGAAAAAATTGCCACCTCTTCCGACTCTTCGGTCTCAGGGGGCAACGTCCCCTTTTCAAGCGACTTGGTTGTTACCTCTAAAATAACTTCCATTTAGAGTGCTCCAACCAATCTCCGAAAGCTTCCGCTGGCATTGGCGCTCCTATGTGGTAACCTTGAACTACATCGCACCCCATCTTCACGAGGCGCTCCCAAGCCTCTTGGTTTTCAACACCCTCAGCAATTACCTCTAAATTCAATCTGTGCGCTAACTCAATCGTAGAGTGAACAATAGCAGCTGCCTTCGGGTGCTCGGCCATTTGCTTAACGAAAGACTGATCGATCTTAATTGCATCTATCGGCAGATTTTGTAGGTAGCTCAAGCTGGAATAGCCAATTCCAAAATCATCGACAGCAAGCTGAACCCCTATTTCTTTCAATTTTCGCAGTGTTTCTAGCGCATTAGTTGGGTCCTCCATGAGCGCACTTTCAGTAACCTCAAACTGAATCCAATTCGACTTCGCCCCCCAAGTGGCCATCAACCCTTCGATCTTGGTGACTAGCCTAGTGTCGCATAAGTCTTGCGCCGAAAGATTTATGGACAATGGAATGTTTAAACCTGACTCATTCCATGCAAAGCATTGTCTAAATGCAGCTTCGAGAACCCAAAAGGTGAGTGTGGTAATCAGTCCGGTGAATTCAGCAAGTGTCACAAACTCGCTTGGAGGCACCATGCCTCTAACCGGATGCCGCCAACGCACTAGTGCCTCAGCTCCACATAGATGCGAGCAAGCTAAACTGAATTTAGGCTGGCAATAGAGTATTAGCTGGCCAAGCTTGATCGCTTCACGCAAGTCCGACGTCAGTAATAACCGGTTGGTGCATGCCTCATCAAGGCTATGCGCGAATACCACATAGTCGCGTCCTGTGCGCCTCGCCTCGGACATGGCAGCTCGTGCATGCCTAAATAATGCATCCGGCTCAACACCATGGCCGGGGAATAACGCAATTCCTATCGTCACCCTTGTATAGTGGGTTAGTCCAGAAGAGTCAGGCGCACAATGAAATAGTGTATTAAGCTTGTGCGCCATTTGAATAGCCAATTCTGCGTCCGCATGAGGATAAAGAATAGCAAATTCGGCCTCGCCTACGCGAGAAACAAATCCACTTGAGAGTATTGTCGCGCAGAGCTGGTTGGCGATCTCCTGTAGTAACTTGTCTCCCTGTATGTATCCAAAGGTGTCCTTGATTTCGTGATAATTTTTGGCCTTTAGAAGCAATACTGCGAGCGGGCGATTTTTCTCTCTGAGCTCTATAATGGCTGACTTGATTTTGTCATAAAACATCTCTCGATTAGGTAGTCCGGTAAGTGGGTCGTAGTAAGCCATTTGATGAATTTTTATTTCTGCAGCTTGATGCTTTGCACGTATGCGTAAATTTTCTATCCCGAACGCCAGATCATCAGCCAACTCACCTAACAAAGAAACTTCAGACTCATCAAATACGTCAGGTTCGGTAGCAGTGATGCACAGAGATCCTACGACAACTGAACCTACCCGTAATGGAAAGGCAGTAACCGATCCATAACCAAGACGAACCATGTCTTCGCGCCATTTAGCGTGGTCAGGGTCGGTAAGAAGGTTGCGGCCGACACAGGCTTTACCTGTAATGACAGCGATAGCTGCGGCTCCTCCCCTTTCTGGATTTGCCCACGAAAGCGAAATACTTTTAAAAAAATCAGCCTCCTGAAGGCTATGTGAAGAGCTGAGTGCATACGCCATATGGACTAGGGGATAGCCATCGTCGTTTAGCGCACTCCAAACACCGGCATAGCGATAATAGCCTTTTCCTACTATTACGCGGCACATGCCGTTCAGTAGTTCTTGCTCATTTGAGCAGCGCAGAAGCATACGATTGCCTGCACTAAGGGTCTCGAGCGTTCGGTTAAGTCGCTCCAGCTCCCGAAGACTGCAGCCTGCCTCCGCTGCCACTGAGGCACCATCTGCGCGAGTGTCTTTGCTAGGGGTAGCCATTAGAGATTGGCCCTAAGGGAATACACTCAGCTTAGACCCGTATGTGGCCCCTGCTACGTATCGATCGGCCGCCGCTCGTCATCAGCTTTCATTGCATCCGTAAAGACCTGGACTGGAGCAAGACCCCATTCTGTGCCAGGGACTACGCCGATGAATAGGGCGTGCGCCCATGACTTATCCACACCTAACCCCCCGGCGCGAACTGCGACTGCTTTGTCTGCTGGTCCCGTCGCGAACTCGCGAAGAGCGCTCCCTCCTGATCTTTGTCCTGCGAGCACTGCCACTCCGCTCGGATATCAAAGGTGGCTGACTTCGTCAGCCACTACTGCGAAGCCGCGTCCCTGCTCACCGGCGCGAGCCGCCTCGATAGCCGCGTTGAGTGCCAAAAGATTGGTCTGCTCGGCCACCATCTTGATGACGTCCAAGACTCCGCCAATGCGTTCACTGCTTTGGTGAAGGTCCCTGATTACATCAGTGGATGACTTCACGTCGTTCGCAAGGTGGCCAATTTGCTCCGCGCTTTGCCATTGCTCGGAAATATGTCATCACCGACGCTTCCATTTGCCCAGCAGGCATCTCAATGATGCCCAATTTGTAGAGTCGGAGAACAGTCAGTCTTGGAGTCGTAAGCTATCGTGTACCGCGAACTTTTCGGCGCCGGTGGCGAGCAGGGCGTAGGCCTTCAGGGTGGTGGTCACCTAGCGCGTGCGGGGTGCGGCAGGTTGCCCCGTCGTTACAGCCACTAGTTGCTGGATGATGCTGCTGCCCCCCTGGAAAGTTCAGACTCCGTGGTTGGTGGCCCATATCTCTAGAGGGTACCGGCCTAAATTTCTGCAAGTGTGTCCTTCAATAACCTCTTAGGAACAGCAACTCGGAGCGCTACCATTGTGTTGTGAGTTCGGCATTTCACTAACTTTCTGCCGCAGTTGCAGGGGCAGCGCTTCTTGTTTGCTAATCGTTTCTTTTGAATCAGAGTCTGGAGGTAGCGTTGCACCTCAGTCCTAGACGAGCAGCTGAATAGTTTGATGTAGTCCTCCACCAACCCCATGGCCCCATGTGCAAGTTCGCCAAGCTTGAATCTCTCGTGTCCCTTCTCGGCAAGCGATATTGCATAGAGAAATGGAATGACACATCGATCTATGAACTTGGCGAGCGTGAAGCTTTTGCCGAGAATCATGTGGAGTCGAATGGGGGCTCCAAGGCAAATGGTGCCGTTTGGATTGATATGGTGGTTGCCGTCGCTGGGTATTCTTCCTCCAATCTCATACACCTCTGGCAGTTGATCTTTGATCTGCTGCGAGATTTTGATATGCAGCTGAAAACTGTCGACTACCGTAGGGGACCCCTCGTATGAGGCAGAAAATCTCAGTCGGCCCTTGATATGGACACAGCCATCCTGAGATGGCTTAAGAGCCATCCCAGGTTGGCTGTGAAGGAAGGCCTCAAGATCGTCCAGCCGAGACATCTTAGTCGCGACCCCACGGGCGAGGCGCATCTTGGGGGATGTGCACATGTGGCGCCTGGATGATGCTGGCGGCATTCTGCAGGCCAACTTTGCTCTCCAGCGTTGTAGCGGAGAATCGGACACCCAACTTGTCTTCGAGCTGCTCAGACAGCTCGGTGCTGTTTACGAGATCGCCTAGTCGGGGGATGTCGATGGCTGCTTGGCGTACCCAGAGGTGGAAATTTTCCTTGAGATGGAGGCACTGTCCTTCGGGTGTGAACCAGCGATCGGCGAAATTCTCACTTGGGTTGGCAGGGTTCAGGACTTCATTGGAGTTTGATGCGCGGAAGTCGATAAGGCTCTGAAGCACCTGGTCCATTGCCCCGGCTAGGGCCGGACTGCCCGTATAGCCGCGCGCAGCAAGCGTCGTGATGATAATCGAGATCGGCTTGGACTCGGAATTTGCCTTGAACATCAGATCTCGATGTCGCTTGAGTAACTGGATGCAGCGTTGCAGGTGCGTTTTCCTGCGGTACAGAGGCACATCTTCAACCTGGGCGCGAGCTTCAACCAAGCCCATCAAACCCTCTCCCAGCTGGCGTGACTTGAACCACTCGATGTAGCCCTCGGGGTTGCTAACCTGCCAGCTCAGATCTCTGACTCTGTAGTTCGGCGCGCGGTCGTCGGTGATGTTCACCGAGTCGTCTGCTACCGTGCTGGCCAGGGCTTTATCTAGCCCCCGGCTCTCCAGTGCAGCAGTTAGCTGCTGCCTGTAGCCGAGATCAGTGGGAATGCAGGGCACGACATCCATGTGGAAGCTCAAGCCGTCCTGGTACTCAAGCCGCCAGCAACGGTGCTTTTCCTCAAGAGGGCAGGAGATACGGCGAGCCTCGCGGTAGCTCTCGAGCTCTTTCCCCACCATCTGCTTCAGGTTGTACTGACTGTGAGTCGCTTTGGTCACTCCTGTACGCAGTTTGCAAGCCAGATCGAGGTCATAGCTTTCACCATCGAGCAGCGGCCGGATGGCAGTGCCTAAGGCAAAGGACCCTTGGGCGAAAACATGCGGATCGTTAGCATCTATCGAGGACTCGGGGCGGCCGAACCATGCCCCCAGGTCTTGGTAGCGGCTGATCGCCTTTTCATAGGCACTTTCCGGGAGCTCCAGAGCTTCCACGGCCAGTTTGAGCGTCTTCTCGTAGCGGTCGGCAGCCATGTTCTCCACACTACCGCGCTTGGTCTGTTCGTTGCTCATGAGCATTGCTGGGCCTCCTGGGCATGCGGGCCCAAATGCAGTGTTGGCTTGAACTGGTTCTGGCTATCTCTATCCCGATCAAGGATCAGGTACGGATGCTGATGTTGCGTGGTGAGCAGGGCGCCAAACTCGATAGCAAGGGCGGCCGGAATCGCCGCAAAAACATGGATCGTTTTCGGGGTCTGAGCCTCGAGTTGGCTGAGATGTATCTGGAGCGCATCGCGGAACGCATGAATCACCCGCCGGTTCTGGACCATCGTGTAACTGGGCTCCGGAATGGTCAGCTCGGCGATGCGGGCGCCAGGTAGGGCTTCGTACACATCGCGATGCGGGATCTGGGCTGAGATGGACAGCACCAGCGCTAGCGGCGCATCGTCATCTGGTGGGGAAGTGAACAGAAACGCTGGCGGCTCAGCAGCTTGATCGGGCCAGCGCAGGCGATGCTCGCGATTGAAGGAAAAGAGCAGGCGTTTAGAGCGGTCGCCTATGGCCTGTCCCAATAGCATCAGCGCTGGAATGTCAGCCACACCCACCAAGGCCAGCGCAGGCGCGTCGCCATAGGCGCCCCCTCGGCGTTTCAGTTGCTGTTCCAAGTCGTGCTGGATGTCGTCCTTGATTTTCTGCCAATAGAACGTATCCCTGCCACGAGGTCCGGGAGGCGAGAACGTGATCTTGATGGGATGGTCGAAGGCCGTTAGTCCCTCGGAAGACATTGCAGTCAGCAGATCGCGAACGGAAATGTCATTGCTCGTTGCGAAATGCTGGCTCTGCACGATTACGGGTACTGCCCGGCCGCCATCGGGCGTTGTCGCAGCGAGGCGGATACGTTCGAGGTAGGCTTGATGCAGGCCACTCAAGTCATTTTCCGGGTAGCCATCCGCGTCACGATCAATCTTCTTGTGACAGCTTGGGCAGAGGAGCATGAGGTTGGCGCTGTCGTTGGTGAGCCCCTGCGCCTTTGCTTCGTCATGGTCCTTACGCCCCCGCGGACCTTGGGGGCTGGCCGGTAGGATGTGGGCTACCTCGCCCCACTTCATTGGCTTGCCTGCGCGGTAGTCGAATGTGAGATCGGTGCCGCATAGCTCGCAGTGACCGGCAGCCTGAGTCCAGACGATTCGTTTCGTTTCGTCGTTGGTGTCGTACCGCCCATTTGCGGGCTTGGTCTTTCCTTGTTCGTCCAATTCGGCGTACCCCCTGGTACATCGATGATCCTGGCTTGTGATGGCCAGACGGAATCAAACTGAGGTTGTAAGTTACACGGGAAGGTGACGGCTGCTTTTCCCCCAAGGCGGAACTGTCCCGCCAGTAAAAAAGGCCAGCGAGCAATGCTCGCCGGCCCTGTTGTTTACTCTTTGCTGCCCTCTATTCCTTCGGGGCCAATGGTCTCGACCTAACAGCGAAAGCCAGCCTTGGATGGCTGTCGCCGCTGCCTCCCCAGGCAGCGGCTATGCACCGTCTCGGTGCATTCGTTTCAACATTCAGTGAAAAAGTTTCAGTGTTTGTTGAAAAACTACGGCTGGCAGTTGCTATCGCTGCCAATAACAGCAGCTTCTTAATGGAAGAGACTCGTCCGCGTTGGCCATGATCTGCAGCAGATGATCGCGACAGCGTGGCGTTCTCTGTGTCAAACGGGGCCGGATTGAATGGGTTTTCGGGCATGGCGGTTTCCTCGATTTATTTGTATACGCGTATACTAATTAGCGAAAATCGTTACCGTCAACACCCTTTGCAGGATGGAGGAGATGTCAGGAGCCGCGGTGGTGGACAGTGATTCGATCAGGTCGGCTGGCGCGTCCGCAGTTGCGGCGTGGCAGTGGAGGCTTCAAGGCCGGGGGTTTACCGATTCGCAGCTGGAGTGGAAGAAGACATCAGGGGCGCCGATTGACGATCAGCAACTCGATCAGATCGGCGAGAAAGTCCACGGCCGCAACAACTGAAAAATCCATGTTGCGGGCAGCTTCAGTGGCACGGGCGAAAGTCGGATATTCGAGTTTATCTGGCGAGTGGCCTGGGACATCGCTAGCGTTGGCGCCGTCCCGGCGCTCGTTCATGTCGGCGAGAGCGCCGCGGTAGATCAGATGCGCAAGGTAAGTAACGCGAATCGCATCGGATTCATCTAGCCCGCGCTGCTTGAGACCAGAGAGCAGTCGCTCGACGCCGATGAAATTCCAGTCGGCTCGTGTCAACAGCGACGGAAAACGGGCAAGTTCCGGATGTTCGTGAAATAGGTCTTCGTAGAAGGTCGCACTACGATGGATGGTTTCACGCCAGTCGGATGGCGGTTTCTCCTCCCACGCTGCTCGATGCGTAGCGCTGAGTCGGCCGGCAATCAGAAGTTCGAGCTCCTCACGGTTACCGACGTGTTTGTACAGTGCCATCGGCGTCACGCTCAGGCGTTGCGCGACTGCGCGTAACGAAAGTTGCTCAGCCCCCTCGTCGTCAATGATCGCGATGGCTGCATCGACGATCTGCTCTGCGGTCAGTTTGGCTGGTCGGCCCACTCGCTTTTCGATTTTACTCATCGTCTCTGTAGGGCTTCGTTTCATTGCAACCTAGTTCGATGCTCATGACATACCGAACGCTCTGCACCATCGAGTGGCCGATACTAGCAAACTTCATGGCCACTCATTCGCCATGAGAACACGGTTACTGGAGACAAAGCCCTAGCGGATGATGGTCTCGGTTTCAGGGACGTGATGCTAGCCAATCTCCCCGCAGAAAATCTCTCGATTTCCGTCTGCTGGTCCCGTTCGCAGGACAATTGAGTACTGGCCTGAACGAAGCGTATCAAGGTCCACGTCGGCTCTGCGTGAGAGGGTCCAGCCCCGCTTACCGTCGTCTTTTTCAACCAGCACACGATCATTCATCGAATAGGCAGGAGCGGTGTCTGGATGCCTCTCGCAGGTGCCCGTGTAGATGTATGTGTAGATGTGGACTGGCCGCGTCGTTTCGCTAGGAACGCCGCTGATAAAAATCGACATGGAGGTGTCTTCGCCTGCAGCAGCCAGCGTGGCTTGGCCAATTTGCCCGGCATTCTGAGGGCTGGCGGTCAATCGCACATTGACTACTTGGCTATCGTCGATGGAGGTGCAACTGGCGAGGCATGTGAGAACTGTGATTAAGGGAGCATACAGTTTGTGCTTCATGGCTTGCCTCCCGTGCACGAGGCTTGCGGGTGGAGAACTGGCATGGTCATCGGGATGCTGGCTGCAGCAACTCGATGACTCATTCTCAAGTAAACGCCCAATTCCTGATCTTGTCTGCGCCCCGATCACTGGACTACTCAATCCATAACCAGCTCGGGCTTGCTTCTTCGGCCTGCGCGCAGAAACAGGGTCATAGGAATTGCTGCTAGGGTGATGAACATCATCAAACGGAAGTCCTGCAAATAGGCCAGCGTTGACGCTTGGCGCGTTACGTCTCGATCCAGCGTCATCAGTCCTGCAGGTGTATTGAGGTTGTAAGCGCCAGCCTGAACGGCCTGCTGAAGCGGCTGACTGAAGGGCGTCAGATAGCTTGAGAAGACCTCATGGTTGATTTGGGTTCGGTGACCCAGGTAGGTAATAACGATCGATATACCGATGCCGCTGCCCACATTGCGCAGCAAACTATATAGCGCCGTCCCGTCATTCCGGAAAGCCGGGGCAAGGGTGGAAAAGCTAATTGTCGTCAGTGGGGTGAAGATCAAGCCGAGACCAAAGCCCTGTATTACGCCCGAACGGATGAGCTCAGAGGTAGATGTCTCGGTCGTAAAAAGCGTCATGTCCCACAATGAGAGGCCAGTCAGTAGCAAGCCAGCGACGAGCAGCAGTCTTGGATCTACTCTGGCGATGAGTCGTCCCACCAGCAGCATCGCCAGCATGGTGCCCAGTCCTCGGGGCGCAAGTACGTAACCGACGTCGAGAACGGGGTACCCCATTAGGTTTTGCATGAAGGGTGGTAATAGCGCCATGGTGGCAAGCAGGACAATACCTACCAGAAAAATGAAGAAGAGCCCGACGCAAAAATTCCTATCCTTGAACAGCTTCGGGTTGATGAAAGGATCTTGGTGCGTCCAGGTGTGGACGATGAAAAGATAGAGACACAGCCCGGCCAGAAAGGCCTCCATCAAGATTTCACGACTGGCAAACCAGTCCAGCGATTCACCGCGGTCCAGCATCAACTGAAACGCGCCAATAGCGAGCGCCAGCAGCGAGAAGCCCAGCAGATCGAACTTCCTCGAGGTATCCATGATGGTTTCCTTCACGGAGGTCGCCATTCCCAGCCAGGCTAGAACGCCAAAAGGGAGATTGATGTAGAAGACCCAACGCCAGGAGTAGTACTCCGTCAGCCAGCCGCCCAGCGTCGGTCCGAGGATAGGGCCTACCATCACGCCGACTCCCCACATGGCCATGGCTGAACCGTGTTTTTCTCTAGGATAGGTATCCAGCAGGAGTGATTGGGATAAGGGCACCAGGCTGGCTCCGAAGATGCCCTGCAGGACTCGAAAGAGGACGATCTGCTCCAAGGTTTGCGCGGCACCGCAAAGCATGGACGTCAGGGTGAAGCCGATGATCGACCAGATGAAGATGCGCTTGCGCCCAAATCTTGATGCGAGAAACCCGGTGAGCGGCGTGAAAATCGCGGCTGCAATCACATATGAGGTCAGCACCCAGTTGATCTGCTCCTGGGTGGTTCCCATGGTTCCCTGCACGTGAGGGAGTGCGACGTTGGCAATGGTTGTGTCCAGCGCCTGCATGATGGTTGCTAGCATCACCGATAAGGTGATCACTCCGCGGCGAGAGTCATTCTGTTGGGGAAGAGGGGAGTCCATCGCGCATCTCCCGCTACAGCAGCAAATTGGACAAGCTACGACGATGATTCGTGTCGACCTCTACGATCGCACTCAGTCCTGCTCTCAGTGGCGGAGCCTCCGCCTGAGCTTCAAGGCGGATCCGAACTGGAATCCTTTGGCTCACTTTGACCCAGTTACCTGTCGCGTTCTGGGCTGGCAGGACCGAGAACTCAGAACCTGTCGCCGGACTGAGGCTCTCGACGACGCCGTTCCAGGATTTACTCGGATAGATGTCAAAACGCACCTCAACTCTCTGCCCCGGCTGCACATGCGTGAGGTCTTTCTCGGGAAAGTTCGCCTCGATCCAGAGATTGCCATCAACCACTAAGGTCATCGCGGTGGAGCCCGCTGACGCATACTGCCCAGGCTTTGGCAGATTGCTGACGCGACCTGGGAGAGGGGCGCGTACTTCCACTCGGGCTAGGTCCAGACGTGCTTGCTCGAGCTCGGCAAGTGCGGCGAGGTAACTCGGATGTTCCTCGATCGGCATGTTCACATCGCCGCCCAGTGACTCCGCGATGCGGGTCAGATCATGTTCCTTGGCAAGCTGCTCCTGTTCTGCGATCTGCTTGAGCTGTCGAGCTTCATCAAGCTTGGCGGCTGAGAGGAAGCCCTTTGATGCGAGGTTCTCCTGGCGCTGCCAATCCCGGGCAGAAAACTCAACACGGGTTCGCGTCAGCGCCAGCTCAGCCTTCTTCTCGTGATAGCTGGCCTTGAGTGAGGCAATGTCGGTACGAGTTTGGGCCAACTTGGCCTCAGCCTTGGCCGCGGCGATACGAAAGCTCGCCGGGTCTATCCGGAACAGCAGCTGCCCGGCCTGTACTTCCTGATTTTCCCTGGCCGACACTTCGAGAACGGTGCCCGAAACATCCGAACTTAGAGGCACTTTGTCCGCTTTCACGTAGGCATTGTCAGTCTCCACATAGCGACCGCCGTGGAGGTAGATGCCGATGGAGATTGCTATGACGCAGCATGGAGCTAACACCATCAGCACGAGGCGCCGGATCCGTTTTGATCTGATCGCGGAAATTGATTCGCTGTTCATCGTCTGCCTCAAGAGGAAAGATTGGTACGCACGCGTTGTAAGGCAGAGATCAGCGCCTGTGCTTCGTCCTCAGAGAGGTTGCGTAGCGCATCGATACGAGTCTGTTCGGCAACATGAGCGATCGTGGATAGCTCTGCGCCAGATTGCTGTCGCAGAAACAGAAGATGGGCTCGCCTATCACAAGGATCCCGGCGCCGCTCGACCAGACCAGCCTGTTCCAGTTGGTCGACCAGCCTGGCCAGAGTGATCGGCTTTATCTCGAGCATGTCTGCAAGATCTACCTGGCGACAGCCTTGGTTCTTCGACAGATAGACCAGGGTTCTTGCTTGGCTAAGGGTTAAGCTTTTATCTCGCAAGTGGCTTTCGAAGGAGCGCCGCATCAATTTGGCAACATCTGCGACCAGAAACCCCAGGCTGGCCATATCGGAACTCATGGCAAGGTATCCTCATAATAAGTATTGCTTACTATCTGCATGTGATTTTGCCTCACCGATCGTGTTCCCGGTGTTAGGAAAGTTCGTAAAGGAATGTCTTGGACGTGGTCAGGTGGCTACCTGAAGTTTGCGGGGCCAGGGTACTCGGACGTCATGGCCGTCCTTTGTAATAGCCGACAGCAACGATGAAGTTGCCCTCGCGCCTCATCAGCGTGTGTTTCAGCTCTTTGGCGCCCGTGACAGGGTTCCGCCATTCATAACTGGTTTCGCCTTCCTCCCGCCCTTGCACGGCGGAGAGGAGACGGGGGCCGATCAGTTCGCCATTCGCTCCCCGCAAGGAACTGACGTCATCGCCGACGAGCCGGTGATCCGCGCCATGGGCGACAAACGTATGGCTCTTCTCGTCAATGACAAACACATACAGATCGTCGCGATTGTAGAAGGCATCCAGGCGATTGATCTTCTCCAGGGTCGCATGCGTGTCGTGCCTCAGCGCGTCAACGGCATCATCGAGCAAACGGCGCGCTTCCTGAGGGGAGGAGCGGGGCATGTAGTAGCCGGCGGCAAATACTTTGTCCCCCACGCGCTGGAAGTACACGCGCTTTCGTTCGTGCTTGCCATCGCGCCAGTTCATCCAGTGGTACTCACGGCTATGAGTGACATCGTCTTCAGCGCTGGAGAGGGCGTCATTGAGCGCGGTTCTTAACTCATCGTCGAGCATGGGGCGAATATCTCGCCCGATGTAGATTGCCGAAGGCCCACCACTCGCCAGCATCACTCCTTGCGTGCTGACGACGTACACATAAGTGCTTGGTGTCGTGTAAGCGCCTTGCCGACTGAGCTGAGCAAGTACGGTATCGCCTTGTTTCCTGTATGCACTGACTGCCTTGGCAAGCAGTTCACGCGCTTGATTTGCCTCCACCTCGTAACCGCTAACCAGCTCGACGGCACCTGCGCCGAAAACAGGGCCGGTCATAGCTAGAAGGCAGGCAAAGCTGAGCGCGCTATGTTTGAACATGGAAATCCTTTGGCTGGCTGTAGGCGGAATCAGCGAAAAATATCGCCCAGGGATATGTGCATCGGGGGCGCACAGGCCGCATCGGTTTGATGGGGGCAGTAATCCTGCAAGGCTACGTGCCTGTCTGCGACGGTTGGTGCTGGCAATTCTGAACAGCCGACCAGTTGGTAGAACAGGCAGGTGAACAGCAGCATTTGTTTGCGCATGAGGAGGCCCTCGTTTTTTTTCTTGTTTTACTGCGCTGCCTCGAATCGGGCAGCATCAAGGGTAGCTGATGTAACCTAGTTACCTATGTAGATTAGGTTGTCCTTTCGGGCTCTGCAATAGCCACTTATCTTGTGTCGGATAAATGAACCCGGCTGGGAGCAACCGCTGAACGAGCGCTAGCCAGTATGGCGTTGTCGTGGTGGTTTCAATCCCGTTACGGGGCCGTGTGGTTGCAGGTTGGCATCGCCCCCCTTGTCGTGGAGAGGGGCGAGCCAAGCAGTTGCTCCTGGCTGATTGGCCAGGCGCGCATGCACGTGTGAGGAAGCAGCAAGCCTGCTGCAGTCCTCCGAAAATGAGCTTCATCTCACCGCTGGTGGCGGTGCCTCTACCGCAGAAGATGGCTGGAGGTAGGGTGACGAAGATAACGTAGTTATCTATCTTATGGCCTTCCTCCATTGTGTAGCAAGGGCATTTAGCCGTGGCACCACTGGTATAGATTTGCGGCGCCAGCATGGTGCCGTGACTGCCTATGGTTCGAGACGACGGAACCAGGGAAGCGAATGGAGAGGGGTGGGGTGCCGTCGAAGCGGACGAAGGGTGCAAGCAGAAAACGTTTTACAGATGCGATTTCCTGATGTAACTATGTTAACGTAGTTACCTAGGTAGCGACGCCCATGTTTGTAGAACAAGAACGAGACGACATGAAAATGACCGCACGCCAACACAAGCTCGCCATAAGCATTGCTGCAATCTGCGCCTCAATGACGGTAATCAGTCCGGCCTTCGCGATCGAGATCGACACCGGTAGCCCTGACTGGTCTGTTCGTTGGGACAACACCTTCCGCTACAACCTGCAGACCCGGGTAGAAGGTCGTGACCATCGCATCGGTGGAAACCCTGCTTTCGACGACGGTGATTACAAGTTCGATCGGGGCGACATTACCTCCAACCGCCTAGACGTCCTCAGTGAGTTGGAGGTTGGCTGGCGCAACACTCACGGCTTCCGTGTGTCCGCATCGGGATGGGTGGATCAGGCATACAACGACACGGATGTGGAGCAAAACCCCGCCCTCAAGAATGTTCCGTCCTCGTACTTCAACAACAAGTATTCGACGACTACCAAGCGTTTCTACCGTGGGCCGTCCGGCGAGATTCTTGATGCCTTCGTGTACGGCAACTTCGACATCGCCGAGATGCCGCTGTCTGTCAAAGCCGGTCAGCACGTCGTGTTCTGGGGGAACTCGATCTTTACTCAGTCGGGTATCGCTTACAGCCAGTCCCCAGTTGATGGTCGTAAAGGTGCAGCGACGCCTGGTACCGAGGTGCGTGAGCTTTTCCTGCCCTTGAACCAGATTTCTGCCACGATGCAGGTCAACGACAATCTTTCTGTGGCTGCCCAGTATTTCCTGGATTGGGAGCACGTTCGTTCGCCTGAGGGCGGTACTTTCCTCGGCCCCTCGGACTTTACTCTCGATGGTCCGGATCGCACTGGCGCTGGCTTGCCGTTCATTCGCGGTGATGCGCTGGAACCGGACGACAAGCGCGGCAACTGGGGTGTCAACGCGAAGTACAACTTCGTGGACTGGAACGCCACCACGGTAGGTCTCTACTACCGTGAATTCGATGAAAAGAACGGTCTCTGGCTGCTGCGTAATCCTACCAATCCGCTCCAGTATCGCGCCGTATTCCCCGAGAAGACCAAGCTCTACGGCCTGAGTGTGGACGCTACCATCGGTGTGTTCGCCGTCGGTGCCGAGTTTGCCTATCGCAAGAACGCGGGCCTCAACACCGTCGGCTTCGCCACTGCGAATGAAGGCGCCCGTGGCGATACCTACCACGTTGTCCTCAACACCATCTACGGCTTGACCCAAAACGCCATCTGGGACGCGGGTACGCTGTCCGCCGAATTGACCTACGACCATCTGATTGATGTCACCAAGAACGAGAATCTGTTCAACGGTGAGGACACTCGGAATTGCCCGCTCGGCAAATGGGCTGGTTGCGCTACGGATGACGCAATTGGCCTGGGTCTGCGTTTTGCCCCGCAGTGGTCGCAGATCATTCCCGGTGTAGACATGACCATTCCGGTCACTTACCAGGCCGGCCTGAAGGGAAACACGGCTGACTTCGGCGGCACCAACCAAGGCGCTGCGACCTATTCGATCGGTACGGAATTCAACATCCGCAACCAATGGACGGTCTCTCTGACCTATGCGGACTCCACAGCCCACATCTCTCGAAATGGGGCATCCTACTTTGGTAACGGTTCTTGGCAGACCACTGACCGCGGTCGTGTTGGCCTGACGGTCAAGACCAGCTTCTAACAATAACTAGAGGTAGTGTTCGTTATGAAAACCAAAGCTGCACTTTCCCTTGCGATACTGTCCGTGATGACCGTCGGGGCAAGCCACGCCACCGTGTCGTCGGAGGAAGTTGCCAAGCTCGGCACGAGCCTGACTGCCTGGGGCGCCGAGAAAGGCGGTAATGCCGATGGCACCATCCCTGAATACGCCGGTGGAATGACAAAGCCGCCGGCAAACTACCAGAACGGTACTGGCCGCTGGGTGGACCCGTTCCCGGATGAAAAGCCGCTCTTCACGATCGATGCGAAGAACGTGGCGCAATACGCCGATAAGCTGACTCCTGGCGCCCAGGAGCTCATTCGTCGCTGGCCGGATAGCTATCGCATCAATGTGTACCCGACTCACCGGACGTACCCACAGATGCCTGCGGAGCGAGCCGCTGCAACGGTAAAGAATGCGACCAACCCCGAATGCAAGACGACCGCCAACGGTGTTGGCCTGTCGGAAAGCTGCCTGGGAGGATTCCCGTTCCCGATCCCGAAGGATGGGTACGAGGTCATGTGGAACCACTCCGTAAGGGAGCGTGCGTTCGGCGGGTTCGAAGGGCGCGGTACTAACCTGGTGGTAGATGCCGCGGGCAACCTGGCGAACCCTCAGCAGTACTCGGTTTACACCAGCTACCCCTACTGGTCTGGGAACAAGGACTATTACTTCTACAGCGCTACCACCACGCTCTCGCCAGCGCGCGATTCCGGCAACAAGATCCTGTTGTGGTACCCGCTGCGCTATGACGAGAAAGACCAGCGCAGCTGGAGCTACTCGACTGGTCAGCGTCGTGTGCGCCTTGCCCCCGAGTTTTCCTATGACACACCCATCACTCCGCTGGGGGGGGTGCTGTACTTCGACGAGTCGAACATGTTCTCGGGGCGTATGGATCGCTTCGATTTCAAAGTGCTCGGCAAGAAAGAAATGTACGTACCCTACAACTCGTACAAGCAGGTGACCGCGCCGATCGATACCCTGATTGGCAAGAAACATGTCAATCCTGATGTAACCCGCTGGGAACTCCATCGCGTTTGGGTCGTTGAGGCGACGCTGAAAAACGGTATGCGCCACGCTGCCTCCAAGCGTAACTACTACGTAGATGAGGACAGCTGGAGCATTCTGGCGAGTGAAGGTTTCGATCAGTCGGGCAAAATCTTCCGCGTGCTGCTGGCGAATTTCGGCGCCAACTACATCTCCGGTGTGGGTGGGGTTGACTGGGCCTCGTCGATCGTCGGTTATGACTTGGCTCGCGGCGGCTACACCGCGGTGTCCAGCCAGGGTGATCCGAAGGCCTTCTTCAAACCCATCGATAAACTGCCGCCCAACGTATTCACGCCTGAAGCCATGGCTGGCCGGGGCGTTCGCTGATCCATCGCCTGGCGTGACCGCAGGAAGCAGCCACGCCAGGTTCCCGCTTCATCAATTGCTCCCTTTTCATGGCTACCGTTTTTGCACCGGCTTTCGAGCCGGTGTTTTTTTATCTGCTCTACGGCGGGCTGCTGTATCCAAAGGCATTCCATCGCTGGGAAAAGGGACGGACTTTCAAGGACAACCATGAAGAAGCTTTGGATGTTGATGCTGCTAACCGCCTTGGCCCCTGTCAGCCAGGCTGCTGAGCCAATAGTGATAGGACTCTCCTACCCGAAGTCTGGGGCTCAAAAGTGGTTGGGGTTGTCGCAAATGCGCGGTGCCCTGATGGCTGCGGACAAAATCAATGCAACAGGCGGATTACTGGGACGGCCCCTCGAGCTGCGCAGCCTGGATAGTGCCGGTAAGGCGAAAAAAGCTGTCGCCAATGTGGACGCGTTCCTGGACCAGGGCGCAGTTATGATTGTGGGCAGTGCAACCAGCGAAGAAGCAATTGCAGTAGGACAACGGGCCGAAGAGCGTGGAGTTCCATACTTCGTACCACTCGCTTACGGCAACGAGGTGACTTCGCGCTACGGACACTCGTACCTGTTCCGTGAGGGGCCAAGCGCACGCATGGCCAACAACGTATTGATGGAGTACCTCGGTACTCAAATGCCTAATCAGCGTTACTTCATCATCACTGGTGACGATGTCATCAGAAGTGGTGGGGTGGACTCTCTGGTGTCGGCGTCCCGGTCTGGGGAGGTTTCCAGTCCTGCGCACTATCGCGCAGCATTGAAGCTTGCCGCTGAAAGCGATGCGCAGATTCTCGTCTTGATGCTTTACGGCGAAGCCCTTACCGATGCCATGCGTATGGTGGAAAGGTTGCGACTCAAGGAACGCATGGCAGTCGTCGTCCCCAATCTGAGTGATGAGGCTGTGCTGCAAGCTGGTCCCACCGTAATGGAAGGGGTGATCGGGAGCACGCCCTGGACCTGGCGTTCGCCAGAAAGGGAGCAGAACGAGCAAGGCAAGGCCTTTGTCGATGCTTTCGTGAAGCAATACGGCGATTACCCGTCCAGTGTCGTTGCCTCAACCTACAGTGCAGTCATGCAATGGGCCGATGCAGTATCCCGCGCCAACACCACCAGCGCTGTTCCGGTCATCCAGGCACTGGAAGGGCATCGCTACCAACTGCTCAAGGACGAACAGGTTTGGCGCGCCTTGGATCACCAGAATATTCAGTCCATGTTTGTGGTGAAGGTTCGAAAGCGGGCCGACGTAATGCGCGACGAGCTGAAACAGGATTATTTCGAGGAGCTCTACTGGATGGAAAGCGAGGTCGCAGCGCCTACCGAAGCTGAAGTACGTTTAGAGCGATCACTGGGCACGCGCTAAGCGACTGAAGCGTTGGATCGCTGCGGAAGGACCGGACTCAGCCGGCGTCTGCAGCATCGTAAGTCCCCTTCGAAGTTCCTAAAGCGCGGATGGCCATATGCATTAGACGGCATAGTCGATGGCTTATGGCCTCCACGCATACCTCAAAGTCAGGTCGTGAGCATGACTTCGCCGCCCATCTGGCGGCTCTTGCTCGACCGAGATGCGTTTGCCCTGACGACCCGCGTTTCCATTTTGGGAGTTAGCTGGTCGATCTGATGACAAGAAAGGGAACGCTCAAGCCAACGTACGTGGACGAAAAAAAGGGCAGGGTAGCAATGCTACGCCTGCCCTTTTTAGTGGGCTCTTCAGTTGGGCTGTGGATTGGCCTCACAGCGTTTCTGATTACCGCTGGAGCAATGATGCTCCACTGTCGGATGCGGGGACACCTGGTCGAAATTAACGTCCTTAGCCGCTACCTTCCGGTCCTTGAGCAGGAAGTGCGATAGGGCGGGAATGAGTACCAACGCACCGAGCATGTTCCAGAGGAACATGAAGGTCAGCAGGATGCCCATGTCAGCTTGGAACTTGATGGGCGACCAGGCCCAGGTGACCACGCCTGCAGCCATCGTGATGCCGATGAGGGCGACCACCTTGCCGGTGAAGCCGAGGGCGAGCTCGTAAGATTCTGCCAATGTCGCGCCGAGACGCTGAGCGCGAATCTGCACGCTAAGCAGGTAAAGGGCGTAGTCGACGCCCACACCGACACCCAGGGCGATCACAGGTAGGGTTGCCACCTTGATCCCGATCCCGAGAAACACCATCAGCGCTTCACAGAGGAAGGAAGTGATCAGCAAGGGGACCATGGCCACAACTACGGCACGCCAGCTTCTGAACGTAATGAAGCAAAGCAGGATCACCGCCGCGTATAGCATCCCCAGGATCCGGTAGTTCGCCTCCTTAACGACGATATTGGTGGCAGCTTCGATACCTGCCGAGCCCGCTGCCAGGAGAAACTGGGTGTTCGGACTGTTGTGGGTGGCCGCAAAGGTTTCAACCGTGCGGCTCACCGCCGTCAACGTATCGGCTTTGTGGTCCTTCAGGTAGGCGATCATGGGCGTCACCGTACCATTGCCATTGATTGCCCCGGGGCTATCGACAATGGCTTGAGCAACCGCCTGGCTTACGGCGCTGGAGTTACGCGGGATGGTGCGCCACTTGGGATTGCCTTCGAATTGCCCAAAGGCAGTTTGTCGAATGCTATCCGGCAAGGAACTGGTAGCCAGCACTTCAGGTTGCTGCTTGAGTAGCCACGCCAAGCGGTCCTGCTCGACCAGTGATTGGAAGCTCGATACCCCATCCGGTGTGTTGGATTTGACGATCACCGCAAACTGGTCGCCGGAAAGTCCAAAGTGCTCGTTGATGTAGGCACTGTCCTGGTTGTACCGAGAGTCGGCGCGCAGTTCGGGGGCGCCTTTGTCCAGGTCACCCATCTTGAGGTACTTCAAGCTAACGGCGCATGCCGAGACGCCTACCGCAATTGACACTACCACCAGGGGGAGGGCAACGCGGCGCTCAGTGCAGCGGACGAGCAGCGACCAGAGGTTCACGCGCTTCTGGTGGGCTTTCTCCGCAGCCATGATGCTGCGCATGGCCGCTTTGGGGCTCACTCCCATGTAGGAAAGCGCGACCGGGATAAAGAATAGTTTGGTGAAGATCAGGATCAACACACCCAGGCTGGTGGTCAGCGCCAGGGTGCGGATCACGGGAATATCGATGATCATAAGGACGGCAAAGCCGACGACGTTGGCCAGCAGGGCTGTCAGCCCCGCCATGAACAACCGGCGGAAGGTGTAACGGGCCGCGACATACTTGTGGGTGCCCCTGCCGATGTCCTGCATTACCCCATTCATCTTCTGGGCGCCATGGGAAATGCCGATTGCGAACACCAAGAACGGTACGAGGATGGAGTAGGGGTTCAGGTCGTAGCCGAGCAGCTGCATGAGTCCCAGCAGCCATACCACTCCGCAGATCGAGGTCAGTACCAGCAGCGCAGTACTGCGTGCATCGCGGGTGTAAAGGAAGATGATCGCGGACGCGATGAGGGCCGAAAAGCCGAAGAACACAAAGACTTGTGTGAGGCCGCTGATGAGGTCGCCGGTGAGCTTCGCAAAGCCAATGATGTGAACCTTGTAGTTACCTTTGAGCTTTGCGTCCCCGCCGGCTTCGGGATGCTCGATGGGGTGGCGAATGTCACGCTCCAAGGTATCCGACAGTGCTTTGTAGTCGAGGACTTCATCTGTTTCGGGAATCTTGTCCAGCAATGGAACCATGATCATGCTCGACTTATAGTCCGAGCCGATCAAGCTGCCGCGAAGATTGGCTCGAATCGCATTGAGCTTGAACTTGTCGATGGATGCAGCGCTACCGTCATAGTCGAACGGCATCACCGGTCCGCCCTTGAATCCCTCTTCGGTGATTTCGGTCCAGCGCACAATCGGTGTCCAGACCGAGCGCATCAATGCGCGATCAACCCCCGGTGTGAGGAAGATCTTGTCATTGATACGTTTGACCACCTCCAGGTACTCGGGATCGAAGATATCGCCGTCTTTGGTTTCCACGACTACACGGATGGAGTTGCCGAGGCCCTTCAGTGAGTCCTTGTTCTCAAAGTAGTTTTTGATGAAGGGATGATTCTGCGGAATCATGTCGTCGAAGCTTGCATTGACTGTCAGCTGGGTCGCACGGTAGCCAAAGAAGATCGTGATGAGGGCGCAAATGATCAGAACCCAGATCCGATTGTTGAAAACCAGGCGCTCCAAACGATCACCCGAATTCTTGTCGAAGTCTTTCGGGTCTCGAATTACTGGTAGCGCGGTTTTGTGAGCATCTATGGCCACGGGGATACCTCATTCTTGTAATTGGACAAATAGCGGGAAATGCTCGGTGGATCAGGGGACGTGGCTGAGCGACTGCAAATTGGCGCCGGCCGTACCCACGATCACGACCTCATTCTTTTGTGCCTGAGCGATGCCGGTGAACATCGCGGGCCGCTCGACATTCAGCTTCTCAAAGGAAGAGTCGAGCGATCTGGCGCGCAGTAGTTGACCACCTTGGCTCACGACTAGAACTTGGTCGTCGTCGAGAATGGTCCCTCCGGTGATGGCGGTGTCGATGCCCGAGGCGGCGCGCTCCCAGGTAACGCCCTGGTCTCCGCTGCGGAAGAGGGACCCTCTCAAGCCGAATGCCAGGACCGCATGGTCTCTGGCAACTACACCGAAGAAACTACCGTTGTAGCCGGTGGCGAGCGCGCTGAAGTGATCACTGTCTTTGGGCTTCTTGAATACAATCCCGCGCTCGGAGGCGATATAGAGATCATCACCATCTAGGGCTATGGCATTCAGATGCAGGGCATCCGGATTGTCGACCAGCTCCATCTGGGGAACCCAGGACTTGCCACCGTCGGCGGTGTACATGATCTGATTGAAGGTTCCAACTACGTAGCCGTGCATGTCGTCCTTGAACGCGACATCCAGCCAGGGTTGCTCAGGGCCACCCTCTGTATTCAGGCGGACATCCTCGATGTACTTCTGGGCGGATTCATCGCCACGCTTTAGCTGACCTTCGTAGTACTCAAGCATCAGTGGACCGACGTCGCGCCCATCCAGTTGCTTAGTCCAGGTTGCACCAGCATCCACGGAATGCAGAATTACGCCGCCGTGCCCGACGGCCCAGCCCTTGGTCGCTGTGGGAAAGCTTAGTGCAGTCAGATCGATATCGACGGGGGTGCTTGCCTGATGCCAGGACACCCCTTTGTCGTCCGAGTACACGATATGGCCACGCCAACCAACAGCAACCAGCCGCTCACCCGCCTGGGCAACATCCAGAAGCTGTGTGCTGGCCGCCATTGGTGACATGGCTGCGTGACTGTCGAGCGGATCCTTGTATTCGGCGAAGGCGTGAACGGGGAGGGCGACAAGCAAGGCTGCAAGGAGAGCGGAACGGGTTGAGATCATGGCGATTCTTCTTGTTTTAACATGGATAACTAAGTTACATACTTTACCAAAAGCGGCGCGATGTAAATGCTTCTGATCGGAAGATTAGGGGAGCTTCCAGAGCGCCAAGCCGCAGCGCAGACGATGCGGCATTGTCCCGTCGGACATTCTGGCTGCGACGATCGCTCTCAGTTAGCGACTGTGGTGACCAAGCGCCTGCTGGTCGGCGTGGTAAGAGGAGCGCACCAAGGGGCCCGCGGCGACGTTCTTGAACCCCATTTCGGCACCTTTTTCGGCGAACCACGAAAAGACGTCGGGATGAACGAAACGCTGTACCGGAAGGTGATTGCGCGACGGCTGCAGGTACTGGCCGAGGGTCAGCATATCGATCTCGTGTTCACGCATACGCTGCATGACTTCGAGCACTTCGTCGTCGGTCTCGCCCAGGCCAAGCATCAGCCCGGATTTCGTTGGCACGTGGGGAACGCGCTTTTTGAAGTTCTGCAGCAGGTCCAGCGACCACTCAAAATCCGACCCTGGTCGCACTGCCTTGTACAGGCGCGGCACGGTTTCTAGGTTGTGGTTGAACACATCCGGCGGTTCCTGCTCGGTGATGGCGAGCGCCACGTCCATGCGTCCTCGATAGTCCGGTACCAGGGTTTCCAGTTGGATACCTGGTGACAATTCGCGGATCTCACGCAAGCAGTCGACGAAGTGCCGGGCGCCACCGTCGCGGAGGTCATCGCGGTCCACTGAGGTGATGACCACGTACTTCAAACGCAGGTCGGCAATAGCTACGGCTAGATTTTTCGGTTCGTCTGGGTCCAGAGGTTTCGGTCGGCCGTGGCCGACATCGCAGAAGGGGCAGCGACGGGTACAAATATCACCCATGATCATGAAGGTGGCGGTACCTCCGGAGAAGCACTCACCCAGGTTCGGGCAGGAGGCCTCTTCGCAAACGCTGTGCAGCTTGTGCTTACGCAGCAATTGCTTGATCCGCTCCACTTCGGGAGACGCCGATACGCGCGCGCGGATCCAGTCCGGTTTCTTCGGCGGCTCCTCGGTTGGAAGGATCTTCACCGGAATGCGCGCCACCTTCTCTGCGCCGCGAAGTTTCACGCCGGTTTCCACTTTGGTCGGCTTGCTGGTGAGCTCGGATGTATTCATCTGCATGCCTATCAAGTGCGTCCAGTGAGTGCCTCGGGCACCGCGTTAGCGGCCGCTGAACGAAGGCTTCTGCTTGTTCAGGAAAGCGTTTATGCCCGCCGTGAAGTCGCTGGATTGAGCGCAGGCACAAAAGCTGTCGCGCTCGGCATCCAGGTGTTGCTTGAGGTTTTGCTGGAGCGAGTCCCGAACCAGGCGCTTGGTCTGTCCGAGGGCAAAGGTAGGGGCCTTGGCTAGCTTCTGAACCATGGACTCACAGGCCTTGCTGAACTGCTCGACAGGGTGCACTTGATTGATCAGTCGCAGCTGCAGGGCCTCTGCGGCATCGAAGGGCTCGCTGAGTAACAGCAGTTCGAGGCTCTTGTTCAGGCCTACCAGTCGAGGGAGGTGCCAGGAGGCCGAAGCGTCTGGGCTCGTCCCGATGCCGGTGTAGGCTAGGTTGAAGCGCGTGCCCTCGGCGGCAAGGACGAAGTCGGACGCCAGGGCCAGGCTGACGCCGGCTCCGGCGACCACGCCGTGGACGGCGGCGATGACGGGTACGGGTAGCCGGGTCATGACCTCGATGCCTTCGTGCAGGGGATCGATCAGACGGCGGGCTTTCTCGGGCGTGGCACCGTCCAGATAGCTCAGGTCGCCACCTGCGCAGAAGGCCCGGCCGCGTCCATTGATGACGACGACGCGCACATCATCATTGCCCTGGATTTCCAGCATGGCTTGCAGGAAGCCCTGAGCGAGCTCTACGGTCATGGCGTTTAGCGCATCGGGCCGGTTCAGGCTGACTCGCGCAATCGATCCGTCGATTTCTAGTACAACGCTGCGGATTTCTGCTCCCATGGGTATTCGTCCTATTCAAGTAGCGGGATTCAAGGAAGGCGTCGCGAGTGCCAGTACTACGGCATTCTTGTCGAGGGGCGGATTGCCTTGCGGGATCGAGGTGAGTGACGCCTTTGACTGCAGGGCGCCATAGAGGGCGCCCAGTGCCATGTCGATCAGTAGCGTGCTGCGATTGGTGCAGGACAGGGGGCTCTTCTCCAGCCAGGCCGGCAGGTTGTTGAGGATGGCGACCAGTACCGGAGGGACGGCGCTTTTCAACGCTGCACTTTCTGCGCTCAGCAGGTACCCCAGCAGGGTGGAAAGGTGTTCCTCGTACTGGCGGCGAAGCAGAATGATTTCTTCCTGATGTGGCTCGCTAAGGCTGTGGAATTCGTGCTCGGCTAGTCGGAAGTGCTGGCTCTTGTCTTCGTGCAGCTTGAGATGCGCCTGCATCAGCTGGACCATGGCCGTTTCCGGCCGATCACGGTTGACTCGGAACGGTACGACCAGGTCCAGGAGATCTAGATAGATCGACTCGATCAGCTCGAAGAGCAACTGCTCCTTACCTTCGATATGGTTGTAGATGGAGCCGGGACTGATGCCTAGCCTTAAGGCCAGGTCACGCATGCTGACATTGCTGAAGCCGCGATCGGCGAACAGTTCAAGGGCGATGCTGCGAGTCAGGTTGTAGCGTGAGTCGTGCCGTTGGGGCGGTGATTCTGCGGCAACCTCAGTGCTCGATGGGGCTAATGCGTGAGGCATGCTTTTCTCCTGACAGCAACTGCGTCGTGCGTGAAACTTGGAACGACCCGCCGGAGCGGGTCAGGCTTTCGCCTCGGCAATGAGGGTTTTGAACGGAACTGACTCGTCGGCCAGCACCGCCGGATTCAACCGGGCACTTTCGGCGACCAGTTTCTTGGAGAGCATGAACTCCTGGGGCTTGTTGACCGCATCGACGGATAGCAGATGGCCGTCCCTGAAGTAGAACACTGCGAAGGAACGGGTAGCTGGATTTTCCAGGTCACCGCGCACAACGAACTCATCGAAGCCCGCGGAGAGACCCACCATTTGAAGCTTCAGATCGTATTGGTCGGACCAGAACCAGGGCACCGAGCGGTAAGGCACCTTGTTGCCGAGCAGCGTGTTGGCGGCAACCTTGCCTTGCTCCATGGCATTGGGGACGGACTCGAGACGGATCCGGCGGCCCAGGTACTCGCTGGGGTGATTGGTGCAGTCGCCGGCGGCGACGATGTCCGGGTCGGATGTGCAGGTGTATTCGTCTACCAGGATGCCGTTGTCTACGGCCAGGCCGGCGGCCTCCGCGAGTTCGGTGTTGGCGATCAGGCCAATGCCGACCACCACGAGATCCGCCTCGATGCGGCTGCCGTCGGTCAGGTGCACATGAGTAATCAGCTCATCGCCTTCGAGCGCCGCCACCTGGGCGCCGGTGCGTAGATCGACGCCGGCATCACGGTGTACGCGTTCGAAGAATGCGGACACTTCAGGAATAGTCACTCGGGCCAGCACGCGGGGCAGGCCCTCAAGGACTGTCACCCTGAGTCCGAGCTTCTGGGCAACAGCGGCAGTTTCCAGGCCGATGAAGCCGCCGCCGATGATGACCATGCGGGCGCCCAGCGTGGCACGCTCGCGAATGCGTTCGATGTCGTCGATGGTGCGCAGCAGGAAGACGTTGGGCCGGTCGGCACCTTCCAGCGGCAGCGGACGCGCCCGGCCACCGGTGGCGAGGACTAGCTTGTGATAGGGGATGGTGCGGCCATCGTCGAGGCTGACACGCTTGTGCTCGCGGTCGATACCCGTGGCGCGGACGCCACCGATGAACTCGATCCCCGCCTTTTCCAGGCTGGCGGCGGGCACGACATAAAGCTCTTCCGCGCTGACAGTGCCGGCGAAGTAGGCCTTGGACAGAGGCGGGCGTCGATAGGGTACGTGGGGCTCGTCGCCGATCATAGTCACGCGGCCGGTGTAGCCGAGTTTGCGTAGTTCGCTCGCGACCTCGCCGCCGGCCTGTCCGGCGCCAAGAATGACGATACCTGCATCTTCGCTCATGTTGCCTCCAGGCAATCCTTACTGCTTATCGCGTTCTTGTTCTGATTTCCGCCCCCGACCGGCGCCGGGGGGGAGGGTATAGCTATCAGTCGATGCGACCGACCAGGTGGCCGATGGGGAAAATCTCGCCGGCCGAGACCAGGATGGTAAGTACGCCGCTGGCCGGAGACTCCACATCAAGGACCGACTTGTCGCTTTCGATTGAGTAGATCACGTCGCCTTCGGCAACCGTGGCGCCGTTCTCGGCGATCCATTCGACCAGTTGCACTTCGGATACGGCATCACCAGCGGCGGGGATTCTGAGTTCAGTCATTTCATGATTTCCTGAGTGGCTTTTACGATGGCGTCAGCGCCTTTGTAGTGGAGTCCGAGCAGGCCCACGTGCTTCGGAACCGGGGCGTATGCGCCGGCGATTCGTTGCACAGGAGCCTTGAGCTTGCCGAAGAGCTCCTGGTGGAGCAGGGCGGAGATTTCGGCGGCCGGCCCCATGAAATCGGTGGCTCGATGCGCAATGACGGCGCGGCCGGTCTTGGCGACTGATTCGAGAATGGTTTGTCCATCCAGTGGCACCAAGCTGCGCAGGTCGATGACCTCGGCGCTGATCCCTTGGCTGGCCAGAGCATCGGCGGCCTTGAGGGCGTCACCCACGGCCGGGCCATAGGAAATGATCGACACGTCGCTGCCTTCCCGGCGAATGGCTGCCAGCCCCAGGGGGATGCGGTATTCGCCTTCGGGCATTTCCGAGGTACCGAACAGGTTCAGCATGGAGTGGATTAGCACTACCGGGTCCGGATCGAAGATCGCGGAGAGTAGGAGGCCCTTGGCATCGGTCGGGTTGTTCGGGTAGCAGACCTTGAGGCCGGGCGTATGCATCAGCCAGGCTTCGGTGGATTGCGAGTGCTGGGCACCGTTGCCGGCGCCGACCAGGGTCATCATGGTCATCGGCACGGACATCTGGCCGCCGGTCATGTAACGGGCCTTGGCGGCGTGGTTGATCATCTGGTCCATCGCAACCGGCAGGAAGTCCATCATCAGTAGTTCGCCAACGGGCTTCATGCCGGCGAGACCGGCGCCGACGCAAGCGCCGAAGATGCCTTGCTCGGCAATGGGAGTGGAACGGACGCGATCACCGAAACGAGTAGACAGGCCACGGCTAATGCCGACGACGCCGCTGGCCGGATCGGCGATGTCCTCACCCAGCATGATTACCTGCTTGTCCTGCTCCATGGCGATTGTGAGCGCTTCATTGAAGGCATCGCGCATGGTGGCCTTGCGCATCGGGCCAGTGGGTACGGGGGCCGCTTGCGGGCGAACACGGCTGATGGGTTGGAACGTGGGGTCCTGGTAGACGTCGCTGACCACATCGGCTTCGCTGAACGGAGCAACCGGGGTTTCCAGGACGGTCGAGATATCCCGCGTAACCTCCTCCGCAACGCCTGCTTCAAGGGCCTCCACATCGGTCTCGCTGGCATGGCCCTCGGCAATCAACTGGGCGCGCAGCGCCAGGATCGGATCGCGGGCCTTCTCGGCCGCCAACTCTTCCTGGTTCATATAGGCGCCCGCATCGGCGAAATAATGGCCGCTCAAGCGGTAGGTGACGGATTCGACAAAGGTCGGACCATTGCCACTGCGAGCTCGTTCGATCGCTTCATTGAACACGTTGGCCAGGGCTTGAGGGTCGCGGCCGCTCACGGTCACGCCGGGCATACGGTAACCGTCCGCACGCTCTGCCAGTTTTTCCAGTACCGAGTATTCGGACAGCGGGGTGGACTCGGCCCAGCCGTTGTTATGGCAGACGAAAATGATCGGCAGCTTCCAGAGGGAGGCGAACAGCATCGCTTCATGGACCGCACCAATGCTGGTGGCGCCGTCGCCGAAGCTGACGGTGACCACTTTGCCGGTCTTTTGCAGTTGGGAAGCGAGCGCGAGGCCGACGCCGACCGGGGCGCTGGAACCTACGATGCCAGTGGTCATCATCAGGCCAAGGTCTTCACGTGCTACGCCCATGCCGCCGCCCTTGCCGCCACAGACGCCGGAGGAATGGCCAATGCATTCGGCAAGCAGTTCGCGCAGCGGCAGGCCGCGGGCGAGGGTATCCGCCAGGCCACGATAGATGGTGACCATCTGGTCTTCGCTGCTAAGGCATTGGGCAAGTACTGAAGGGGCGAGCTCCTGGCCTGTCACTGGGTAGAAGCTGAAGGAAATCTTGCCAGCACGAAGCTGCTTGGCAATCGCCTGCTCGGCCGCGCGAATGAGAGCAACACGTCGATAGATCGCCTTCATTTCTGGGGAGGCAAGGGGGACCTTTTGCTGGGTAGTGGGCGTCGACACGCGGTTATCTCCTATCGGTAGCGGCTAGGTTTTGTGATTCGAGGGCGCCCGGTTGCGGGGTCGGCCTGAAACCTGTGAGAGGTAAAATACCTTCACTGATTTAACTTGTATACCTAATTTATCTATCTCTCTTCAAGGCGACTGGTTGCGGGGCGCCCAGATCCTTCCCTTCCAATGGCATGTCAGCGCAAATGGCTTGTGCTGTATAACTTAGTTAACTATATTTGCTACGTCAGTCATTTGAACGCGAAAGACAGTGGTCTGCCCGCCTGGGGGGGGGCGGCTTCTAGGAGGGAAAATGTCCAGCAGTGAAAAAACAAAAGAACCCACGCTCGGCATGCGCATGGCGGAAGATTCGGGGCGCCCCGTCGAGGGGGCGTTCGCCACCCGCTCCACGTTCGACATGGGCACCGATGACCTGCCCGTGGAGCGCTACATCTCGCGGCAGTTCCATGAGCGTGAAATGCAGGGGTTGTGGTCGCGGGTCTGGCAGATGGCCTGCCATGAAGGCGACATTCCGGAAGTCGGCGACTACATCACCTACGAGATCGGCAATCGCTCGTTCATCGTGGTGCGCACCGCTCCCGACGAGATCAAGTCCTACCCCAATGCCTGCCTGCACCGCGCCATGCGTCTGGTCAAAGGGCAGGGCAAGGCCGGTGCCTTCACCTGCCCGTTCCATGGCTGGTCCTGGGAGCTGGATGGCTGCAGCCGCCGGATCACTGAGGATTGGGATTTTCCGCAGACCTGCGAACGCAACATGAATCTACCCGAAGCCAAGGTCGGGACCTGGGGCGGCTTCGTCTTCATCAATCCGGATGCGGAGAACGCGGAGCCGTTTGAGGACTGGATCGGGGTGCTCCCGGACCACTTCAGCCGCCTGCCGCTGGAAGACTTCCGCGTTGCCGTACACGTGGCGCGCATCGTGCCGGGGAACTGGAAGGTGGCGATGGAGGCTTTCATCGAGTCCTACCACGTAATGCCGACCCATCCTCAGTCCGTGCCGGTATCTGAGTACGCAGAGACGCAGTACGACATTTTCGATCGCAACGTCAGCCGTCTGGCTACCGTATCGGTCGCGCAGGCCTCGGGCAGCACCAGGAAGATGTCCCAGCAGGAGTTCGCCGACTACGCAGCCAAGGGCACCGGTCGCGAACCGATTCAGGTGCCTGAGGGCATGACCTACCGCAGCGCTCTGGCCGACCAGCGTCGCCAGGCTGCCGCGGCGGCGATGGGCAAGTCGCTGGATCACCTGAACGATGTCGAGCTGCTCGATGCGATCGAGTATTTCCTCTTCCCGAACTTCATGCCCTGGTATGGCATGGGGCTGCCGATCGTCTACCGCTTCCGCCCCAATCGCGACCGCCACGACAGCTGCATCATGGAGGTCTACGTGATGACGCCGCGTGCCCTGTCGGAGCCCATGCCGAAGACGCCCGAAGTGCTGTGGTTGCCGGAGGACAAACCCTTCGTCGATTGCCCGGCTCTGGGACGCCTGGCGCCGATCTTCGACCAGGACTACGAAAACATCGAAGGCGTCTGGGTCGGCCTCCAGTCGACCGTGAAGAAAGGTCTGGTTCTGGCCAAGTACCAGGAAGCGCGCATTCGCCATTACCACCGTCGTATCGACGACTTCATCAATGCTCAAGAGAAGTAGAACGCCATGAACACCACGCCTGAAAGCACCGAGGAAGATCTCTCCCAGAGCATCCTGTATGAGGTCATCGATGGCCACATTGCCCGTATCACGCTCAACCGTCCGCACCGCAAGAACGCCATCCTGACGCCGGACATGAACGACATGCTGTCCGAAGCCTTCACCAAGGCCCAGGACGATGACGAGATCAAGGTCATCATCCTGGCCGGCAACGGCAGCGACTTCTGCTCGGGCGAAGACACCAAGAAGATGCCGGTGGAGGCTTTCGGCCTTAAGAAGGGCGGGCGTCTCGGCCAGTCCAAGCGTATGCGCGGTATCCGCAAACTGCTCGACAGTACCCTCACTGGCACCGTTTGGGGCGACAAAGTGGTGATCCTCGCCGCCCAGGGCGCAGTGCTCGGCCAGGGTTTCTCCTTCGCAATGACGGCCGACATCCTGATTCTTTCCGAAGACGCCTATGTAGCGCGTCGCCAGAGCCGTATCGGTTTTGCCGGATTCGAAACCCAGTTGCCGATGACCATGCTCCGCCTCGGTCTGAATCGCGGCATGGAGATCTTGCTGACCGGCCGCAAGATGAGCGCCCAGGAGCTGAAGGAGTGGGGTGTGGCCAACTCGGTAGTGCCCCGCGAGAAGCTCGAGGACGAAGCCCTTCGTTATGCCCGCGCGGTGGCTGCCCACAGCACCGACAACCTGATGCTCGGCAAGCGTGCTCTGCAGCAGTACTTCCATGGTCTGGGTGTTGGTGCGTTCCTCAATTTCGCGACCGTGGGGCACCCGCTGTTCTCCAACGTGGTGTGGCGCGAAGACGAGATCAACTTCCTGAAAGAACGTGACCGCGTGGGTGGACGCCAGGCGATGCAGAACCTCAACAAGGTCTGGGATGACCTGGGCTTCGACTGAGGCGGATCGACACCATGGAACTGAATTACGGACCAGAACACGACGAGTACCGCGAGCAGATTCGCGACTTCCTTCGCAGTGAGTGGAAGGAGGGCGCGAACGTAGCTGAGTTTCGTCAGAAGGCCATCGATGCGGGTTACCTGTACCGAGGTATTCCCAAGCGCTTCGGCGGCTCAGAGCAACCCTCGGATGTGATTCGCGCGCGGATCATTGCCGAGGAGTTCGCAACGGCCAAGGCCCCGGGCGAGATCAAGGGTAACGGCGTGCAGATGCTGGTGCCCACCTTGCTGGAGCGCGGCGCCGAGTGGCAAAAGGAACGCTTCATCGCCAAGACCCTGACCGGTGAATACCGTTGGGCTCAGGGCTTCAGCGAGCCGGGCTCGGGTAGCGACCTGGCCAGCCTGCGCACACGCGGCGAGCTCCGAGATGGGCAGTGGGTGATCAACGGGCAGAAGGTCTGGACGTCCTACGCCAAGGACTGCCAGTACATGTTCGCGTTGATTCGCACCGAGCCGGAGGCGAGCAAGCACCAGGGTATTTCCTATCTGCTACTCGACCTCGACCAGCCGGGTATCGACATCCGGCCGATGAAACAGATCAACGGGGGCAATGACTTCAACGAAGTCTTCTTCACCGATGCAGTGACCCCGGAGAACTGGATCGTCGGTGAGCGTGGTGAGGGCTGGAGCGTCTCCAAATCCCTGCTCAAGCACGAGCGCAACATGCTCGGCGGGATCGATCGCTCCGAGTCGCTGTTCGACAGCTTGCTTGGCCTGGCGAAGCGGACCGTGAAGAACGGTGCGCCGGCAATCAAGGACCCCTGGGTCCGCGACCGTCTGGCGTCTCTCAAGGCTGAGTTGGAGGTACAGCGGTGCTCCAGTTACATCCAGATGAGTCGTGAGTTGGCCGGGGAGGGCGGTGGCCTCCTGCAGATGATGAACAAGCTTGGCCAGTCCAACTACGCCGCGGCAGTGGCGGAGGTGGCGAATGCCATTCTCGAGGACGAGGGTCTGATTTCCCCCATCGGCAACCGCCGTCCGGGCAACGAGCGCTGGGTGAATCAGTACATGAACTCCTTGGCGGCGGCGATTGCCGGCGGCACTTCGAATATCCAGCGCAACATCATTGCCGAGCGTGGCCTCGGCTTGCCGCGGGAGAGCAGTCAAGAATGAGGTTCGATCTAGACGAACAGCAGCGGGCCTTCCAGGACGCGGTGGTGGATTACCTGCGTGCTGAATGCCCCATGAACCGGGCCCTGGCGCCCCATGAGAACGGTGAACCCGATTTCGCGCTCTGGCGCGGCCTGATGGAATTGGGTATCGGCGGCATGGTGGTGCCGGAAGAGTACGGCGGCCTTGGCCTTGGGCTGCTGGATCTGGCCGTGGTGGCCGAACCTGTCGGTCGCTACGCGATGCCCGGCCCCTTCTTCGAGCACGCCCTGGCGACCCTGGCGATCACTATCGCTGGTACTGATGAGCAAAAGGCCAGGTGGCTGCCCGCGCTGGTCACCGGCGAGCTGCGTGCCACTGTGGCATTCGCCGAAGCGAAGGGGGAATGGACGGCGGATTCCTGGAGCCTCGATGGCGACGGCGAGCTTTCCGGCCGCAAGCAGTACGTTCTGCATGCCGAAGGGGTCGATCTGATCCTGGTTGGCCTGAAGGGCGGAGCCCTGGGTGTCGTGGAAGGCAATGCCGCCGGTGTCGAACTCACCCCGGTACCCTCAACTGATGCCGGGCGAACCTTGGCGCATGTGGCCTTCAACCAGGTTAGGTTCGAGCGCCTGGCACTGGCCGCTGGCGAAAACGTGGTAGATGCCGGCTTGATCCTGCTGGCTGCCGATGCTTTCGGCGGTGCTTCCCATTCTGTTCATCTCGCCGTGGAGTACTCCAAGGAGCGTGAGCAGTTCGGCCAGGCGATCGGCGCATTCCAGGCGGTGAAACACCAGTTGGCCGACATGGCGCTGATGGTGGAGCCCTGCATAGGTCTCTACTGGTACGCCGCTCACATGTTCGACACCGCCCCGGTCGCGGCCCACGAAGCCGCGGCGCTGGCGAAGGCGCACATCACAGAGGTCTACCCGAAGATCACCCGGCGCATGATCGAGGCCCACGGTGGCATTGGTTATACCTGGGAATACGGCGCACATGTCTGGCTCAAGCGCGCTCTGTTCGATCAGGCCTACCTGGGCATGCCCCAGTCACACCGTGCGCGTATCGCCACCATGTCCGGTTGGTAAAAGGGGTTTCACATGACAGGCAAGACCGTATTCATTTCCGGCGGCACCAGCGGCATCAATCTGGGCATCGCCAAAGGCTTCGCCGCCCAGGGCGACAAGGTCCTTGTGTTCGGCCGCGATCCGGCCAAGGCGGAAGCCGCTGCGCAGGAGATCCGTGAGGAAACCGGCGGCATCGCCATGGCTGGTAGCGCCGATGTGCGGGACATGGCTGCCATCCGCACGCTGTTCGAACAAGCAACTGAGGCCCTGGGCGCTCCCAGTGTGGTCATTGCCGGCGCGGCCGGCAATTTCATGTCGCCTGCCGTAGGCATTTCCGCGAATGGCTTCAAGACGGTGGTAGATATCGACCTACTGGGCACTTACAACGTCTTCCGCGCGGCCTACGACTTCGTGGTCAAACCCGGCGCTTCGCTGATCGCGATCACCGCGCCGCAAGCAGTGCAACCGCTCCCTCAGCAGGTGCACGTATGCGCCGCCAAGGCGGGGGTGAACATGGTGGTCAAGGTGCTTGCGATGGAGTGGGGCCAGGCTGGCATTCGCGTCAACGCCATCTCCCCCGGCCCCATTCGCGGTACCGAAGGAGTCGAGCGCATGGCACCGACCGAGGAAGACAAAATCAAGTGGAGCGCCCACACGGCGCTGCGCCGTTTCGGCAATCCTAGTGACATCGCCCAAGCGGCAATCTTCCTGTCGTCCTCCAACGGCAGCTACATCACCGGAACCATTCTGGATTGCGACGGCGGTATGAAGCTGGGTGATGCCAGCGGTGACTTCATCACGCCGCCCCAACGTTGAGGACATGACCATGACCGAGCTCATTCAATTCGAAGTGGGTGACGATCACGTCGCCACCATCACCCTCAATCGCGCCGACAAGATGAACGCCATCAACGCCGAGATGATGGTTGAGATCAAACGCCTGTGGAACGTGGTACGCGACGAAGATCATATCCACGCCGTGGTGTTTCGTGCCGACGGCAACCGCGCCTTTTCCACGGGCCTGGATCGCGTCCAAGGCTTCAAGTATCCCGACAATATCTGGAACAAGCCGGACCCGGGCGAGAGCCTTGATCCAAAGCACCACAAGGTCTGGAAACCTGTGATCTGCGCGGTCAGCGGCATGTGCGCCGGCGGCGCGTTCTATGTCGTTGGAGGTTCGGACGTGGTGATCGCCTCGGAAGACGCGACCTTCTTTGACCCCCACGTTGACTTCGGTCTGGTGGCAGCGCTGGAGCCGATCAGCATGGCGCGACGCATGCCCCTGGGCGAAATCCTGCGGGTATCGCTGATGGGAGTCGAAGAGCGGATGAGCGCACAACGTGCCCACCAGATCGGTCTTGTCAGCGAACTGGTGCCCCATGAGGAACTCTGGGCTCGCGCTCACAAGGTGGCCGCGATCATCGCCTCCAAGCCTTCGGTTTCCACCCAGGGCACCGTCCGGGCCATCTGGGAATCCCTGGATATGGGTCGGTCCCAGGCTATGGCGCGTGGTCTGAGCTACACGCAACTGGGCAATCCCCTAGGTATCCCCCAGGTGGAAAACATGCTGCAGAGCGGCAAGCGTAAAGGTTACGAGGTTCGCTGAATGTCTGGGATCGCCGAACACATCATTCGCGCCACGGAAGCCGGCGCCTCGCTGGTTGCCATCGATTTTGACGGCCAGTCCCTCAGTTGGCGGGCCCTGGCCGATGCCATCTCTGAGCTGAATGTACTGCTCGCAGAGGCGGGTCTCGGCAAGGATGCCGTGATCGGCCTACTGGGTCGCAATCGGCCGGAGCAACTGGGCAGCTTCATCTCGATATTGGGAGCGGACCGTGGCCTGTTGCTGATTAACGCCATTCGACCTGCTCATATGGTGGCTGAGGAAGTGGCCGGCCTGGAGCTTGGTTGCCTTATCGGCAGTCGAGCAGACTTGGCTGCGGATGTCGTTTCCGCGGGACAGGCTTCCGGCACCTTGGTGCTGGCGGTCGAGGTCGTGGCCGGCCGGATTGTCTTCGAGGAGCTGATGCCGCTGCGCGCCCGCAGATTCCGACTACGCGAAGCGAACACTCTGATCGAGATACAGACCAGCGGTACAACTGGTGCACCTAAACGTATCCCCGTATCAGAGCGCACCATTAGCGCCTCGCTGCGCGATGGCGTGCGCAGCGCCAAGGGCACGGTGGAGAACTTCGAGCTGAAGCCGCAATCCTCGCCGACCCTAATGTTCAGCCCGCTGGTGCATACCAGCGGCACCTTCAACACCCTGATGTCGGTGTTCGAGGTCCGGCCGATCGTGCTGTTCGAGAAATTCGATGCTGAACGTTATCGCCAGGCCCTGGTGAAGTACCGTCCCAAGTTCGCACCGCTGCCGCCTACCGCCATCAAGATGATGGTGGACAGTGATGCGACTCGCGAAGACTTCTCCAGCGTTCGCGCGGTTCGCGCAGGCACTGCCCCGTTGTCCGTGGAGTTGCAGCAGGCATTCGAAGAGAAGTTTGGCGTGCCTGTGCTGACCACCTACGGTGCGACCGAGTTCATGGGCGTGGTGACCAGTTGGACCCTTGAGGATCACCAGAACTTCGCGCAAAGCAAGCGCGGGAGCGTGGGACGTGTGTCCAAGGGCGTGCAGTTACGCATCGTCGATCCCGCCACCCGCGAAGAGGTGGCCCAGGGTGAGCAGGGCATTCTCGAAGCCAAGCTGGACCGGATCGATGGTAGCAAGGACTGGATCGCTACCACTGACCTGGCCAGGCTGGATGCCGATGGCTTCCTCTACATCGTCGGACGTGCGGACGACGCCATCATTCGCGGTGGCTTCAAGGTCATGGCGGGCAAGGTGGCTGACGTGATCAAGCTCTATCCGGGGGTCTTCGATGCCATTGTCCTAGGCGTTGCGGATGAGCGGCTGGGGGAGGTGCCTGTAGCTGTGGTCGAGGCTTATCCAGGGGTTGATCTCGACGTGTCGGCGATCAAGCTGTTTGCAAAGGACAACCTCTCTCCGTATGAGGTGCCGGTTCGTTTGCATGTTGTGAAAAGCCTGCCTCGTACCGTCTCGGACAAGATCAGCCGCCCGGCGGTGAAGGAACTGTTGGCGAAGCTTTCCTGAACATCAACGTCCGGAGCTATCAGTTGCCGGTGAGGAGTCACGCAATGCTGGATCTGAATGGAAAAGTGGCATTCATCAGTGGTGGTGCCGGCGGCATCGGTAGTGCTATGGCCCGAGAACTGTTGCAGGCTGGCGCTCGTGTCGCTCTCGGCGATATCGACCTGGATAGGGCCAAGATGGTTGCCGCCGAGCTCGGGAGTGCCGACCAAGTCATCGCCGTCGAACTGGATGTGACCGATCCGAATAGTTGGGCGAGTGCCCGGGACGCTGCAGAAGCGGCCCTCGGGCCCTGCGACATTCTCTGTAGCAATGCGGGGGTGTCATTCACGGGCACGCTCGACGAGATAAAGCCGGAAGCCTGGCGCTGGGTATACGAAGTCAACCTGTTCGCCTCCCTGCATGCTGTGCAGACCTTCCTGCCAAACATGAAAGCGCGTGGTCAGGAGGGGTATGTGCTGCTGGTGGCGTCCATCACGGCCCTGCATCCATTCGCCACGCAAGGTGCCTATACCAGTAGCAAGGCGGCACTGCTCAATTTCGCCAAGGTTCTGGAGCTGGAACTAGAGGGCGGTCCCATTGGCGTCTCGGTGCTTTGTCCGGGTATCGTCGCCACCCAGATCCGTGCCAATGCCATTCAGGCAAGGCCGGACGCCTTGCGGGAGGAGAGAGGGGCTGCCAGTAATCTGTCCGCCCAGTTGGGCATGGCCCCGGAGCACGTTGGTCGAGCGGCTATCGCGGGTATGCGCGAAAGACAATTCTACATTTTCCCGCACGTCGACTACCGGCCATACATTTCCGCCGACTACGACGACATGCTGGCGGCCATGCAGGCATCAGCGGATCCCGACTACCGAGAGCCTACTCAACTGCTTAGCCCCTCGCCTTGATGATGCGCAGTGTGTACGGCAACGGCGCTTCACGTAGCCACCAACTTGTCTGGTCGATTCGATGTGCCGGAGGAAATGGCGTGCTGAGTGGCAGGCGAATGGACTAATCGATAGGAAACGATGCAATGGATACCTTGCTCAAGCTGGCGGCAGAAAGCGATGTTCGCAACTTGATTGCCGAGTACGCGCACAAGGCGGACGACGGGGACGCAGTGGGTTTCGCCCTGCTATTCAGCCCAGACGGCACGCTGGAAATCGGTGAACACCGGCTCGTTGGCCGTCAAGCGATCCAGGAATGGCTGCCCACTACTTTGCGACAGGGGGCGCTGCGCCACCTCATGACCAACGTCCATATCGTCATCGAGTCGGCCGACTCGGCGCGCTCTAGCCTCGATCTTCTGCTGCTGAAGCAGGTTGAGGGCGAATGGAAAATCAGGATGACCTCGCGCTACGAGGATCGCTTGGTCAACGTCGGTGGCGGCTGGCTATTCCAGTACCGCCACATCCTGATGCGCTGAACTCAAGACGTGAAAAAAAGCCCCGTGAGCTTGTACTTCCGGGGCTTTTTCGTGGGCTGAAGGATCAGACCTGAAACGCGCCGATCAGTGACTTGAGTTGCGACACTTGCAGATTGAGCTGCTGGCTCGCCTGTTCCGTGCGATTGGCGCCTTCCGCGGTGCGCTCGCCCGAGGCGTTGATTTGCACGATGCTGCGATCGATTTCGTGTGCGACAGCGGTCTGTTGTTCCGCCGCCGCGGAGATCTGCTGATTCTGATCGACGATGTTGTTCACCAGATCTAGGATGTGGGCCAGGGCGTGCTGCATCTGGTCCGAATGGGTCACCGTCGTTTCCGCCATGGTGTTGCTGCTGCTCATGGCGCTGACCGCTTCGCCGACGCCACCCTGGACCTTGGCGATCATTTCCTCGATCTCTTCCGTGGATTGCCGGGTGCGCTTGGCCAGGCTCCGAACCTCATCGGCGACAACTGCGAATCCCCGGCCTTGCTCGCCGGCCCGGGCTGCCTCGATCGCTGCATTGAGTGCGAGAAGGTTGGTTTGTTCGGCGATTCCACGAATGACTTCCAACACCTGGCTGATCGCCTGGCTGTCGCTGGCCAACTGATTGATCACGCGTACCGAGTGGTCGATCTCAGCAGCCAGCGCCCTGATGCTGTCCACCTGCACACTGAGAAGCTCTTTCCCACCCACGGTTTCGCGATTCACATCCTGTGCATTACTGACGGCTGCCGCGGCGCTGCGCGCGACTTCCTGAACTGTGGCGGCCATCTGGTTCATGGCAGTTGCTACCTGCTCGATCTGATCTCGCTGTGCCGAGACCTCCTGGTTGCTGTGGCTGGAGACATTGGCCACCTGGCCGGCTTGATGTTCAACTGCAGCGATGGTCTGGCCGACGCGCTCGATCAGGTCGTGGACCTTGGCGATGGATACATTGAACACCCGGCTCAAATCACCCAGTTCGTCCCGACTGACGGTGGGTACACTGACGGTCATGTCACCCGCAGCGACGTCGTCCATCACCTCGCTCAGACCGCGCAAGGTCCTGCGAATGGAGGTATAGAATCCGCTGGCGAGATAAATGATGACCAGCAAGGTGATTGCCAGTGCACTCAACAACAGGATCATCTTCTGGCGATCCTTGGCCAGGCGGGCATCGAGCCGGTCTTCCAGGTAGGAGAGGGCGGCCAGATTGAACCGCTGGCCCTTGTCCATCTCTTCGCCGATCGACTGGAACAGGCTTTGCCAACTTGTTGCGAAGTCGGCCGCCAGCAGTACTTTGCTCTCCACCAGGGCGATTGTGGCGCTGATCGAGGATCGGGAGTCCGCCATGGGGCCCTCGAGCGCTGAACGGGCGCCCTCGTGCTCTTCCATCAGCCGCGCCAGTTTTGCCGTGAAGTTCTCATCCAGCCTCTCCAGTTGACTCAATTGCGACTGCACAAGGTCGCCGTCGGCCGAACCCAGCATACCTACCGCCAGTGCTGATGATGCCAAGACACGAACCAGGTTCAGCGACGAATCGATCTCGCCTCCCTGCACCGTCATGATCCCGCTGATGTCTCGCACCACGACTTGCTCATCGATGCTCAGCCGGCTGCTGGCTGCGATCGAGTCGATCAGAAGCTGGGCATTGGCCAGCTGTTTCTGCACCGTGTCGCGCTTCGTAGCCTGAAGGCCGTCAGCCTTGAGCGACTGCATGGCGGTGAGGATTTCTGCATGCAGGCCCGTCAGACCGAACCCATCCAGGCCCATATGCTCCGGGCCGACCATACCCTGCAGAGAGCTGACGATTTGTCCCTCGAGTTGGGCTATGCGCTGGTTGATGTCGCTGTTCTGGATGGTAAGGGGTGCCTTGCTCCGGATTGCCATCAGGCTTTCCAGGTCCATGAGTGACCGGCGTATCTGCAGGCTGTCCTTGAGCAGGGTGAGGCTATTGCGTTCCGTTCGGGTCGCGGTGAATTGCTCGTATGCCGTGTGGACGAGTGAGCCACTGGTAGCGAGCAGGGCGATGGTGAAGAGGGCACTGATCAGGCTGAACTTCATGCCGAAGCTCATGCGGTTCATAAGGCGAATGGCGGGGTTGATCAGCGTTTCCATGGCATTCTCTTGTTGTTCTTGCGTGAGTCTGTGAACGACGGCGCGAGCCTGTGTGGCGAATGATTGCGAGCGGGAGGGTTAGTGCATGTACAGCCCGCCATTCACGTGCAAAGACTGGCCCGTCACGGCGTCGGACAGTGGCGAGGCGAAGAACAGGAGGGTACGGGCGTACTCTTCCGTGGACGGGATGTAGCGAAGCGCCGCCTGCTCGCTGACCAGGCGAAGCTCGTGCTCAGGCGTTGTGCCATTCTGCTCGGCGCGGGTCTCCATGACCGTCCTGACCTGTGGCCCCCACATGAATCCCGGGTGCATCGAGTTGACCCGGATGCCGTACTCCCCGAGCTCCATGGCAATGGCACGGGTCATGCGCTGGAGTGCGATTTTCGAGCCGGCATAGGCCTCGCTGCCCGGCAGGACTCTCTCCGCCGTCATGGTGTTGATCATGACGATCCGGCCGCTGCGCCGTTCCACCATGCCGCGCGCCACCGCCCGGGTCAGCTGCAGGGTGGCAAAGACATTGATTTCGAAGCAGTCACGGTAGTTGGACAGGTCCGGCTGCGAATCCAGCAGGGTGGTTCGTTGGGGCCAATCGCCCCGGTAGGCAATGTTGATCAGGGTGTCGATTCGGCCGAGTTGCTCTATGGCCAAGGCAACCGTGCGTTCGCAATCCTCGAGCGAAGCGATGTCGCACACCAGTGACAGGCACCGGCGACCCTTCGCGCGGACCTCCTCGGCGATGCGTTCGATGTGCTCAGTTCGGCGCGCGGTGATGACGAGATCGGCGCCGTGCTCGGCGAACAGCAGGGCGGTGTCACGCCCCAGGCCTTCACCCACGCCTGAGAGCAATACCACCTGGTTGTTTAGTAGCGTCATAGCCAAATCCTCCGGTTACACATGGTTATCTAGGTAATATATATTATATATGTTGTGTGCCTATCAATGGCCGAGAAACCGAGAGGACTGCATGGAAATTAAAGCGGGACAAGTCGCGGTGGTAACCGGAGCGGCTTCCGGGATCGGCCTGGCATTGTCAGAGGCCTTTGCAAGGCGTGGAGTGTGCGTCGCCATGCTGGATGTCGAGCGAGAGGCGCTGGATCGGGCCGCGGAGACGCTGGGCCTGGAAGGGGAAACACTGCCCGTGTTGTGCGACGTGAGCGACCGCGATGCACTGGAGAAGGCGCGAGATGCTGTACTGGAGCGCTTCGGCCGGGTCGATATCCTCTGCAACAATGCCGGTGTCGTGGTGCCTTTCGGCCCTCTATGGACGATCGACGCGGCTGACTGGGAGTGGATCCTCGAGGTGAACCTACGAGGCGTCTTCAACGGCCTGAGCGTCTTCACGCCTTTGCTTGTTGCCCAAGACAGCGGATACGTCGTGACGACTGCTTCGATGGCCGGCGTTTCGACGATTGCCGGCAATGCCGCCTACAACGCCACCAAGCATGCCTCCGTGTCGCTGACGGAAACGCTGGATGCGGATTTGCGTGCGGCGGGCAGCCAGGTGGGAGTGACGGTTCTGTGTTGCGGGCTGGTACGCACGCGCATTCGAGAAGCTGCGCGTAATCGCCCAGATCACGCGGGTGCCCGCGTCCAGGTGCCCGAGGCGGCCGAGCGAGCCAGTGGAGCGGGGCACATCGAGCCAGAGGAGGTGGCAGAGCAGGTGATGGACGCCATTCGGAAGCGTCAGCTCTATCTCTTCACCAACCCCGGCTCGGAAGCGCGCGTGCGAGCGCGGGTCGATCGTCTATTGGCCGATTTCTGACTCAGTGCTGGCCTGCTTGGAGCTCTGCCTCGTGTGTTTCCCGGGGCCTGACCGGTCTGGGCAATAGCCAGGCGGCGACCAGGGCGATCACACTGCACGCCACCAGGAACAGGAATGCCAGCCGGTAGGCATTGGCACTCGGCATCGGTATTCCTTCGCCTGGTGGGCTCACCATGGAACTGGCCAGGAGCATCGCCAATATCTGACTGCCCAGCGCTGCGGTTGTGCTCCGGCAGACTTGGGCCAGACCCATGGCCTCGCTGGTGCGGTTCGCCGGTGTGGCAATGACGACCTGATTGCTCGCCGCGCTGAACAGTACAGTGATGCCGAAGCTGAAGATGATGACTGTGGCCAGCAGCACTGACATCGAATTCAAGGTCACCAGGGGTGGTAACCAGGCCACCAGGACCATGGCGCCACCGACGAGCATCGCGGCTCGTGCGCCGTACCGGGCAGCAAGCAGCCCGGCGACGGGCCCCGCAAAGAAGCCCATGAAGGTGGCGGGTTGCTTGAGCAACGACGCCGTCATTGCGCTGAGGCCAAGGCCGGCACCGGTCCATTCTGGTTGCTGAGCGAGGCCAAGGATCACCGAGGCTCCGATCATCGGGCCAAGTCCGATTGCCGCGAACACTAGGTTGGCCAGCAGAATCCTTCGTTCGGTAAAGAGGCGCACATTGATCAGGGGGTGGGGGTGGCGCAGCTCATGGCGAATCCACAGTGCCAGCAGAACCAGGCTGGCGAGCAGGACCCCGCCGCTTTTAAGCTGTAGCCAGCCTGACTTGGCCAGGGTCAATGACAGCATCAACCCGGAAATGGCGGGTACGAAGAGAGCGCCACCCAGCACGTCCAGCGGTTCCTTTTCGCTTTGCGTGACGGACGTCGGCACGCAGGTCCACACCGCGACGAAACCGATAGCGGCCAGCAATGCGCTGAAATAGAACATGGCATGCCAGTCGAACTGGTCGATGATGGCTCCGGCAATCAGGAACGCCAGACCGGAGCTGACGCCCATGACACCGCCCATGACCCCGATGTTAAATGACAGGGTTTTGGGCTCCATGTTCTCTCGCATCAAGCCCAGGCATAGGGGCAGTACGGCACCCGTCACACCTTGTAGGGTGCGGCCGAGAATGACACCAGCAAGGTCGGTCGAAACAGCACTGATTAGCGAGCCACATGTTGCGATGGCCAGCACGATCATCAGCATTCGTCGCCGGCCGTAGATGTCGCCCAGTCGCGCGAACAAGGCGACACTGCCTGCCGCGACGACGAAGAAACTGGAGAGCACCCAGCTGACGGCCGTCGGGTCGCCGAAGGCCCGATTGAGGGTCGGCAGTGCCACGAAGGCCATGCTGACTTCGAAAGTGCTGGTGATCTCGGCGATAGCCAGAGCCGTCATGAGCAGCCAGACGGGGATCCGGGGTCGGGTCTTCATGGTGGTTGTTCTCTTCTGCAGATAATGCTCCCTACGGGAGCGGGTCATGGCCGGGTCTTCACTGGCCCGATCTTGAAGATGAAGTACAGCGACGACAGAGTGATCAGCCCACTTACGACTATCGCCTGGGAAATCGAAGCGGTGTCCGGATGGTCTCCGCTGGTGAACTGCATCAGCACGGTCACGCCCGTCAGGCCGAGAACCTGAAAGCTCTGCTGGCCGATGGCTGCGAGCGTTGTCGCCGCCCCCGTGTCCTCGGGCGCCACGCCTTGAAAGATCATTACGGCGGTGGTGCTGGCCACGAGAGAGCGGAAGAACCCGAAGGAGAGCATCAAGGCGCCAATCCATAAGTGAGAGGAGGAGGGCGATAGGAAGGCGCAACCGACGAAGGAGAACACGGTGCCGACGGTGCCGAGGGTCATGACGCAACGGCTGCCGTACAAATCGACCCAGCGATAGGTAAAGGGCTTTGTGAGCAATGAGCCGATGGCGATCATGACGATGAGGACGCCGGTGACCGATGGTGAGATGCCCAGACCCGATTGCAGTAGCAGCGATAGCAGGAAGGGGGCGGCGTTCATCAGAAGCCGTAAACAAAGATCGGTGCAGAGGGCGCGGCGGAACAGTGCGACCCGGAATAGCGGCAGCTTAAGCAAGGCGTGTTCGTGGCGCCGGGCGTGGCCGATGGCGAGCGCCCCCAATAGCAGGCCCAGCCCCACCGCCAGGGCGCCGATGGCCCATTCCGCTCTGGACAGGGCGATCAGCCCGAAGACCAGAACCAGTAGCGCCAAGCTGGTGATCAGCATCCCGAGCGGGTCGATTCTGCGAGGCGAGGACTCGCGAAAGTTGTCCAACAGCAGGTGTATCGCGAGCATGCTCGCCAGCCCCAGCGGCAAGTTGATCAGGAAGATCCAACGCCAGCTTGCATACTCCACCACCAGTCCGCCGATCAGCGGGCCTAGCATGGGACCGAGCAAGGCGGGTAGTACGAAGGTGGTGTAGGCCTGTACCCGCTCCTCGGCCGGGAAGGTGCGCATTATCACCAGGCGGCCCACCGGCAGCAGCAGCGCCCCGGCGGCGCCCTCGATAAAGCGTGCCGCCAGCAGGGCCGGCAGCGAGGTGGACACTGCGCAGGCCGCTGAGGCGACGACGAACAGCAAGATGCCTGCCTGGAAAACGTTGCGCCCACCAAACCGGTCAGCCAGCCAGCCGCAGGGCGGAACCGCCGCGGCGGCGCCGAGTAGGTAGGCCGAGATGGTGGCCGAGACAGCCAGCATGTCGCGGTCTAGGTCAGCGGCAATCGCGGGCAACGCGACGGCAATCGACGTGGCGTCGAGTGTCTGAAGCAACACGGCAATGCCCAGGATCCAGGGCGTCAGGTTAGCGTGGCGCATAGGGTTGCACCGCCGCGTTCAGGGCGTCTTGCGGCTGGCTCATGCCGGGCTGTGCTCGTAGGCAGGTTGGCCACGCCCATTGCGGATCAGGAGCGTGGAGCGGGCGATGAATGCCAGGCCGATCAGGCTAAACAGCGAGGAGGCGAACATACCGTAGGCAATGGCGTGGGTGCCCGCCCAACCAGCCAGATGGTCATTAAACATGCCGAGCAGTAGCACTCCAAGGCCATAGGAACCGAAGTTGAAGGCCACCAGCAGAATTGAAAGCGTCGTGCCACGCATGGCCGGTGGGCACAGGGTGGTGATCACGCTGTAGCCGGTTCCCAGGTAGAACTGCGCGAAGCAGGCCAGCAGGGAGATCAGTACCACCACGGTCGTTGTGCTGGGGTCTGTCAGGAAGGTGAGGGCGGCGAAGAGGATCGACAGGGTGATGCCCAGCAGGGGGCTGAGTAGCTTGCGCCACTCCTCCCGACGACCGAGGTAATCGGCAAGAAAGCCCGCGCCTGCAGCCCCAGCAGAACCACACAAACCCAGGGCAAGGGAGGCTGCCAACCCTGCTTGCTGGATGCTCATCCCGTGAACACGCATGAGAAAGCTTGGCGTCCAGACGGTGATGACAGCAGGCAGAACCGTGCAAAACACCATTGCCAGTAGCATGTTGAACAAGGCCCGATCCCGCCAGATGTGCACTAGCACGGCCGAGAGTGGGATCGAATCCTGATACGGACTGGGTGGGTCGTAGCGGCCGCGCTGGGGCTCTCGAATTGTCAGCAGCAGGAGTAGCGCGACCAGTAGACCTGGTAGAACCGCTATGAAAAACGCCGCACGCCAGCCGTAGCTGGCTGCGATGTAACCACCCAGACCGAGTGCTAGAAAGGCACCAATGGGCGGGCCCAGGGAATACAGCCCCATGGCGGTAGCGCGCAACCTGCGTGGGAAGGTATCGCAGATGATGGACAGGCTAAGGGGGGAGAATCCTGCTTCGAATGCTCCTACGCCGATGCGCGAGAGGAATAGCAGGAAGACCGTCGTTGCTAACCCCGCGATACCGGTCATCAGGCTCCAGGCGATGATCAGCGCTACCAGCAGGTTCCTGCGGTTCACCCGGTCCCCGAGCATGCCGATGGGAATGCAAGCCAGTGCGAAAGGGACGGTGGTGGCCAACCCAGCGAGCAGGCTCACCGTTGTGTCACTGATGCCGAACTCGGCTTTGATGGGTTCGATCAGCACCGAGATGATCTGCTTGTCCAGTGAGTAAACGACATAGCCACAGATCAACAGCAACAAGACGTACCACTGGGAGTGCGCTTCTTTTATCTCTTCAACTGCCTGCTCAGTTGCTGGTTCGTCGGTTCGCATCGTGCGTCCTCTTCGATTTCCCGTAGTCGTGGAAGAGCCCGCTGATCAAGCAGCGTGCCGGTCAATTGGAAACGTCAGGCGGGCCCTAGATGCTGCCCGCGCGAAATCATGCCGGCGAGCCGGCGCGTTCACTCTTGATGAGGTCTGCCGCTTTCTCGGCAATCATCACGGTGGGAGCATGGGTATTGGCCGAGACAAGGCGAGGCATGACGGACGCATCCACCACGCGTAGGCCTATGAGTCCGTGGACTCGCAGGGCGGCATCGACGACGCTGGACGCAGGATCGATACCCATGCGACAGCTGCCCACCGGGTGGTAGGCGGAAGCGCCTGCGGCGCGAATGTAGGTCGTCAGCGCCTCATCGCTCTCGGCCATGGCCCCGGGCGCGGTTTCCTCTGCGCGGATGTCGTCCAGTGCCGGCTGAGCGATGATTTCCCGGCAGAGACGAAGCCCAGCGATGGTGGCTTTCAGGTCTCGCTCATCCGCCAGGAAGTTGGTAACGATCTCGGGTGCGGCGTCGGCGTTATTGCTGCGGATATGCACATGGCCACGGCTGTTCGGGTGGCAGACATTCATGCCAAGCATCATGGCCGCATCAGGGTTCTGCACCACGGTCTTGCGCACGGGGTCACGAACAAAGCTAAGCGGCATGCCCATGAATTGCAGGCCGATTTCCTCCCCCTCGACCTCCACGCTACCGTGCCCACAGATTTGCGTCGGGGTGCCGTTCATATGGCCGCGTTTGAAAAGCAGGTAGTTCGCTGCGTTCACCGCCGCGCGCCAGCCGCTCAACTCGGCGCCCATGCCACGGATGCCCTTCAGGGCCTGCACGATGAAGACCAGGAAGTGGTCCTGCAGGTATTCACCCACCGCCGGCAGGTCCTTGACCATCTCGATGCCGAGATCGCGCAGTCGGGCGGTCTGTCCTACGCCGGAGAGTTCCAGCAGTTGCGGCGAGCCAATGGCACCGGCGCTGAGAATGATCTCCTTGCCATGGGCGATGCAGGTCTGCCCAGCCTGGTGGTACTGCACGCCCACGGCTTGTTGCCCTTCGAACAGGACGCGCTCCGCCTTGGCATGGGTTTCGACGCGAAGGTTCGGTCGATCCATGACTGGTTCGAGATAGGCCGCTGCCGAACCGCAACGACGACCATTGTGGTAGAAAACTTGGGACTGGCCGATGCCGGAGGCGTGGCTGCCATTGTAGTCGTCGGTGCTGCCTACCCGGGACTGGCCCGCGGCTTCGACGATTCGCGCGCTCAGGGGGTGGAAGTTGGGCGCCGGGTTGACCTTCACCGGGCCGAACTCACCACGACGCCACGGCGAGTTGCCACAGTAGTGCTCCAGCTTGCGCAGGTACGGCTCGACACTCACCCAATCCCAGCCCACTAGACCTTCGGCGGCCCAGGCCTCGTAGTCTTCTTTCAGGCCGCGCACATAGAGCATGGCATTGATGGAACTGGAGCCACCCAGCAGCTTCCCCCGCGGGTAAGGCATCTGCCGGCCATTGAGATGAGGCTCCTTACTCGTCTCGTAGCACCAGTCGTAGCGTGGTTTGTTTAGCATCAGGGCGAAGCCGAACGCCAGGCGAACCTTGAGGCTCACTGCGTCGCCCCCGGCTTCCAGTAGCAGGACCCGACAATTCGGGTCCCTGCTCAGGCGGTTGGCCAGCACGCAGCCAGCCGATCCACCGCCGACAATCACGTAATCGTATTGTTCCACTTCGGATTCCCTTCCCTTCAGCCGCTGATGGACTTGGGGGCATCCGCCATGAACACAACCTTTGTTTCCTGGTACGACGCCAGGCCTTCGGGTCCACCATCCCGGCCGATACCCGAGTGCTTGAAGCCACCGAAGGGGAAGTTCGGATCATAGGTCCAGGTGTTGTGGGTCATGTTTCCCGCTCGTATCTGGCGGCAGACACGGTAGGCGCGTTCTGGATCGCTGGTGTACACCGCACCGTTGAGACCGTAGGCCGTGTCGTTGCCAATGCGTATCGCATCTTCCTCGCCTTTGTGCTTGATCAGTACGGCGACCGGCCCAAAGATCTCCTCGCGGGCGATGACCATGTCATTGGTGCCGGAGAACAGAGTGGGGGCAACGAAGTAGCCGATATCCAGGTCGCTCGGACGGCCACCGCCGGTGATCAAGCGGGCACCTTCGCTCTTGCCTTGTTGCACATATCCCATGACCTTGTCGTACTGGCGCTTCATGGCGATGGGGCCGTAGGCCGTTTGCGGGTCGAGAGGATCGCCCACCTTGAGAGCTTTCAGGCCGGCGCTGATAGCCTCGGCGAATTCGTCGTGGCGATGTTCGGGAACAATGATTCGGGTGAGGCCGGCGCACATCTGTCCGGCGTTTATGGTGAAGTGGGGAATCAGGTTGGGGACGACCTGCTCGGGATCTATGTCGTCCAGGATGACGGCGGGGGATTTGCCTCCCAGCTCCAGGCTGACGCGAGCCAGGCGGTCGCCACACACGGAGGCGATATGGCGCCCCGCCGCGGTGGATCCGATCAGACTGACCTTGTCGACGTCGGGGTGACGCACGAGATGGTCACCGACTTCGCGGCCAGCCGGAACGAAGTTGAACACGCCGGGCGGGATGCCAGCTTCTTCCAGGCACTCGGCAATTTGCCAGGCGAAGAGCGGGGTTTCCGGAGCGGGCTTGAGTATCACTGAGCAGCCGGCCGCAAGGGCAGGAGCGATGATTTTGCAGGACAGGGAGGCCGGGGCGTTCCAGGGCGTGATAGCGGCGACGACACCGACGGGCTCCTTCACCACTATGCCCACACCGTTACCACGGCTTTGCGGGCGCACCTCTTCGAACTTGCCGTTCAATGCCAGGCTACCGTAGTAGCTGAACAGGCCAAAGGGTGCGAAACCACCCGGGCCTGCCAGGCTTACCGCGCAGCCCATCTCGGCGGTCCAGCTCTTGCTGAACTCGCCAGCGCGACGTTTCATGATTTCTGCAACCTGGAGCAGCTTGGCGCCACGCTCTGCATAGGTCATGCGCGCCCAAGGGCCGAACTCGAAGGCACGGCGGGCAGCGTTGACGGCCTTGTTGATATCGGCAACAGATGCCTCGGGTACGCGGGCAATAACCTGTTCATTGGCGGGGTAAATGACTTCCAGGCGCTTGTCGCCAGTGGGCAGTACCCACTGCCCGTCGATGTAGAACGCTTCGGGATGAGCCAGCGTGAAGAAGTCCGTGTAGTTGTTCAGCATGACGTTTACCTTTGCTCACGAGCCTGATTGTTGTTATTGCCAGTTACGAGCTACGCCTTGGTGATCTCGACCATCAGTTGGCGAATGCCGTAGGCGATGAAGTGGGGCTGGCGGACTACGTTTTCCTCGCCTTCGGCAAGTCGAATCAATGTCGATTGCGCCAGAATGCGCGTCAGCGCTGTGCGCATCTCGCTGCGCGCCAACTGATTGCCGATACAGAAGTGAATGCCGTGGCCGAAAGCCAGGTGCTGAGTCGCGGCCTTGCGATTTACGTCAACTTTGTCTGCGTCCTGATACTGCTGCGGGTCGCGATTCCCTGCTCCCCAACGCAGGTCCAGGACGGTGCCTTTTGGAATCGGTGTTTCGCCTACCTGGGTGTCCTGGGTGGCTATTCGGAAGAGGCCTTGCAGGGGGGCGTCAAGGCGCAATACCTCCTCGCAGTAGTTGCGGACCAGCTGCGGGTTGGCACGCAGCTCGTTCTGTAGTGCGGGATCTTGGGCCAGACGGAGGATGGCGGCCGTGATGGCATTGGTGGTGGTTTCGTTGCCGGCAACCAGTAGTTGCTGAAGTATGGAAACCAACTCGCGCTCGCTCATGAGCTCACCATCGAGTTGCATATTGGCGAGGTCACTGAGCAGGGTGTTCGACGGATCCTTGCGTGCTTCCCGGATCATACCCGCGAAGAATTGCTGCATCTCAATGACACGCTTCGCCACATTGATCAGTTGCTCTTCGTTCAGCCCCTGATTGGCTTGCTCCAACAGGGCATCCGACCAGCGTTTGAAATCGCTGCTGCGCTCCGGTGGAACCCCGAGCTGTTCGGCAATCATGCGGATAGGTAGCGGAATGGAGAATGCCCTGACGAAGTCGAAGGGACCTTGCGGAAAAGCCTCAATCAGCGAGTTGGTGACCGAGAGGATGCTTTCTTCCGCTGCCCGAACCCGAAGCGCATTGAAGGCCTTGTCGACCAGCGAGCGGTAGCGAGTGTGGGAGGGTTGATCGTTTGTTACCAGGGTGTCGAGGTGCTCAAAGCCTTCGGCCTTGAACATGGCGCCGATCTTTTGGTTGAGCTCGGCGGAACGACTGCCCAACTGCCCGGTGCGGTTGGAGTACGTCTGGGGATCGTCGGCAATCGCCCGGATGTCTGCATAGCGGGTGACCACGTAGAACTTAGTCAACGGGTCTTGATAGATGGCTTTCTCGTCACGAATGGCATCGTAGGTGGCGAAGGGGCAAACCATCGTCTCGGGCGTGGCCATTGACAGCGCGCAGGTGGCCTTATCCTGTTCCATGTTCGATCCTCTTGTTCTTATCGTTGATCGTTGAGCTGGATACTCCGACGGGATACCTGGTTTGCCCGGCAAGTGAACCCCTTTACACATTGATGCCTTAGCGGCGGAGCAGGGTCTGCGTCATCTCCTCGAAGCCTGGGGCAGTGATGAAGCCCGTCTGGAACTCCAGCGCGGAACGCAGGTGATCATCCGGATCAGTTATGGTCGCCAGACGAGTCACCGCTTTTAGGGGCTCACGTGGGAAAGCGGCTAGTTTGGTCGCCATCTCCAAGGCAGCATCTCGGGCGCTTTCGCAAGCGATGGCCAATCCCCAGCGTTCAGCCGTCGGCCCATCTACTTTGTCGGCCTGCAACAGACGCCACAGCGCCTGTTGGCCGCCGCGGCGAATGACGTAATGGGTGCCGCCAGTCGCTGGAATCAGTCCAGCCTTGATCCAGCCCTGGGCAATCCAGCCCTGGCTGCCAATGAAGGTTGCGCTACCGGCAAGCGCCAGGTCACAACCAAAGCCCACGGCTGCACCATCGACGGCCGCAATGAGCGGCACGGGGCATTCTCGAATTGCGCGAAACACGCCCTGGAACTCACCGTAGATGGTGGTTTTCACAGCGTCGGCACCCTGCTTGGCCAGGCGTACGATCTCCGGGAGATTGCCGCCGGCGCAGAACGCCTTGCCATTCGCCGACATCACGATGGCTGCGATGCTGTCGTCAGCATTTGCCGCTTCGAGCGCCAGACGAAGTTCGCGGCCTTCGGTCGGCCCCAGTGCATTTCGGACCTCGGGCCAATCGAGCGTGATCTCGACCACGTCGCCGTGACGTTGGGTTTGAACCGGCATGTGTACTCCTCAGGAAATGGAAAAGCCGCCATCGACGATGAGTGTCTGGCCAGTGATGTAGCCGCCTGCTGCGCTAACGAGCATCAGAATCGGCCCGGCAACTTCGTTGGCATGGGCTGCGCGCCCGAGCAGAATTCGACCAGGCGTAAGCAGCGGGCCTGACGGTGATGTATGGCTGGCCGGCTTGGGTTTGGGGTCCAGCGGCGCCACTGCGCCCGGCAAGATGGAGTTGACCAGGATGTTGTCGCCGGCAAACTCGAGCGCTGCGGATTGGGTAATCGAATCCAGCGCGGCCTTCGAGGCGTTGTAGGTCACCTGATGATGGACAGCGGTGCGTATCCCGCCGATGGAGGAGATGTTGACGATTCGACCGCCGTTGCCCGCCTCACGCATCAGCAGGGCTGCTTCTCGAAGTACCACGAAGCAACCCCAGACATTGACCTTCTGCATGTCCTGCCATTGGGCTTCCGTGACGCTTTGAAGCGCGTAGCGGGGATAGATGCCTGCGTTGTTGATGAGGATGTCCAGTCGGCCACAGCTTTCGTTGACGCCCTGAAACAAGGCACGAATCGAGTCATCGTTGGCCAGATCGAAGCCAACGGCGAAGCTGTTGTTACCCAGCTCCTCGGCCACTGCTCGCGCTCCCGGCAAGTCTTTGTCGGCGACTACGACCTTCGCCCCGGCTGCGGCCAGGAGGCGCGCGGTGGCTTTACCGATGCCAGACGCTGCGCCGGTGACGACGGCGACCTTGCCGGCCAGCTCAAAAAGTTCGGGGAGCGCGCTGGCCTGACTCATGACAACAGCAACCCGCCGCCTTCCACCACGATCATTTGGCCCGTGACCCGGCGCGCAGCCGGAGATGCGAAGTAAGCGACTGCGGTGGCAATGTCGACGGGGTCGTTCTTGCCCAGCGGGATGAGTGCTTCGCGACGGCGTTTCTCTTCGCCGATCTTCGGGTCGATGGCGCCTGAACTGTGTGCCAGGTTGGTTTCAGTGGTGGTGGGGCCGGGCGCTACACAGTTGACAGTGATGCCGAACTCACCCAGCTCCAGAGCCGCTGCTTTAGCCAGCATGGGGATGGCCGATTTGCTGGTGCAGTATGCCGCCGCACGCCTGTAGGGCTTGCATGCTGCGGTAGAGGCGATGGCGATGATTCGACCACCATGGCCTTGGGCGATCATGGCTTCAGCTGCGGACTGGATGCAGAACAGATTGCCGCGGATGTTGATGTCCATATAGGCGTCCCAATCCTCGGAGGTGAGCTCGAGGATGGGTTTCATCACCTTCGACCAGCCCGCATTGTTGACGAAGATATCGAGCTTCCCGAAGCGGGAAACGGTTTCCCGGACCGCGGCATCCACTGATGCGCGATCGGTGACATCAAGCCGCACGTGTGCCACCGGGTGCCCTGCGGCAACGAGCTCCGCAGTGGTGGTTTCCACGCGGTCACTGATGTCGGTCAGCATCACTTTCGCGCCGCGTTTCAGCAGCTCTTCGGTTATCGCACGTCCCAGGCCGTAGCTTGCGCCAGTTACCAGGGCCACCTGGCCTGCCAGTTCAGGTTCAGTCACGCTGCATCCTCGCTTATTTGGCTAACCTCGTTAGCTATGTTTGCAATGTAGTGCTAAACAAGGTGGGATGCAATAGAGGTTGGCGTGCGATCCAATCAGGCGTTTGAGACCTTTCTGATGGGGCAGTGGGCGCTGAGTGCAGGAAATTCAGGGCCTTGGCTTGGTATAGTTAGATAAACAACTGGCTAAGTTATCTACTACGTGACATAGTCACGGTAACGTGTTTCAGGAGATTACGATGGCAAGAAAGGCCAGCGACAATGGCGGCGACAGCGTGCTGATGTCCTCGATCGGGGACGACCTGCGTCTTCCCAAGCTTTCACACATGGTGGCAGGGCGGCTGCGCGATCAGATCGCTTCCGGCAATCTCAAGGCTGGCTCGATGCTGCAGCCGGAGAGCAAGTTGCTGGAGTTGTTCAACGTCTCGCGACCAACCTTGCGCGAGGCGCTGCGCATCCTGGAGGCCGAAGGGCTGATCAGCATCGGGCGCGGCATGCGTTCGGGGGCTACGATTCTGGGGCCCAGCATCCAAAAGGTCGCTCAGTATGCGAACTTCATGCTTGCTGCCGACGGCGTCACCATGCGTGACCTGCACCAGGCGCGGATGTTCTTCGAGCCCGGTGTTATTCGTTCGCTGAAAGGGCACAGTGCAGCGCTGAAAGGTGCGTGCGAAGAGTTGAGAGCATGCGTGACCTATCTCCAGAAAGCCCTGGAAGAGAAGCAGTATGTCGAGATCGTCACCGGCACCAACCGCTTCCACGATCTGTTGGCGCGCGCATCGGGTAACAAGACCATCGCGATGCTGCTGAGTGTGCTGCAGACCATTTCTCACGGCATCTATTCGATCAACCTCACCGAGCACGGTGATTCGGCGGAGGCCTTGCACAAGAACATGGCCAAGACGGTCTCGGGCTACGACGCCCTGTGCAATCTGCTGGAGAAGGGCAAGGTGGATGAGGCGGCTGCCTTCTGGCAGCGCTACATGGAGCGCGCCCTTGACTTCCTCGATCGAACCAAACTGGGTGAGCGCAAGCTGATTTCCAACTCTGTGACTGCCGGGCCTGCCTGACTTCTGATGAGGACGGGTGGTGGCGCGTGCCACGCACCCGTTTCGTTACATCCATCGGTGTGTCTGTTTGTTTTAATCTAAATGTGCTGCTGCGGTCTCTTCCGATACCGCAGACCATTCCTCATGTGCTCCAACCCCGCAAAGAATCCATGCAGATCCTCTGGTGTGGGGGCGCAATCATCCAGCTCTGCTGGCTCCCGCGTCATTCATTTCAGTCCTTGAAATTAGTTGGGATCCCTCGTAGGCCAATGTCCGCCCCTGTACTTGAAGCCCTTCGCTGGCATTGGCTGGCGATGACTCTGACTGTGGAAATTGGCGCTGTCGATGCGCCGCTCAGTACCAGCGACTTCGTCGAGGTGCTGCAGGGGCGATATCTATCCTGAGCGTGAGCTTTATGGCCACGTTGGTGCCGGCGTTGCTCCGCTTTGCCAGTCCCGGCGCCCCAACGCGTCCATGGACATTCGTCATGCTGGTGAAGTACGTCGGTATGTCGCGGGCCAGATTTGTCAAGAATCTCCTCGTCCACATCTGTCCGGCGTAGATGCGGCACGTGGCGACAATGCACCATCGATCTGGCGCGGCATTGCTTCGATCCCACTCGCTGCTGATGGCGAGATAGCTTGCCGGACTAGCTATATATCGGAATCTTCGTTCCCTCGTACTTGCTTCCAGCGATACGGCATAACTCCAAAGAACCTTTACCTAGCTGGTGGAAACAGACGATCAGACGAGCGCCGCGCGGGAACCACATGCGCAGTGCTTTCCGCGTTTCTCCTGCTCTGGAGTGTGAGCTCCGACCGGTTGGGTGCCGAATTCCGAGTATGGTTCGCAGCCATGCCACCGCCCACTGCACGCTTGATTTGTTCGGATTAGGGGTCTATAACTTAGCTAACTAATTTATCTAATAAGAAGGTGCGTCGGTAATGGAACTGGAGAAGCTGTTTCGGCCTCGCTCTGTCGCAATCATCGGCGCGTCTGACAAGAACCCCTGGTCGGCCCTGGTAGCCAAGAGTCTCCAGGCGCTTAATTTTGACGGCTCCGTGCACCTGGTGAACCGTCGGGGGACGGACGCCCTGAGCAAGAAGACCGTCCAGTCTTGCAGCGAGCTTCGCAATGTGGACGCCGCGTTCATTGCAGTGCCTGCTGTTGCCCTGCTTGATGCGATCGAGGATATGGCGGCCGGCGGTATCCGGTTCGGTGCAGTGGTAACTTCAGGCTTTGCCGAGACAGGCGAAGAGGGGGCGGTCGAGCAGGCTCGGATCTTCGAGCGCGCGCGCGAGCTCGGCATTACCCTGATTGGGCCCAACAGCCTCGGCTTCTCGAATTTCGTCGACAACGTCTCGCTCTCCGCCATTCCGATCAAACTGCCGACTCTGGAAAGCCCGCGCGTCGGTCTGGTCAGTCAGAGCGGTGCTACGGCGGCCATGATTAGCGCTTTTGCCCATCAGCAGGGCGTCAGCCTCAGCTACTCGATTGCCATGGGTAACGAGGCCATGGTGGACATGGCCGATGTCATCCAGTTCCTAGTGGACGATCAGGCCACGCGCGCCATTGCGGTGTTCGCGGAGTCGATTCGCGACCCGCAACGTTTCGAGTCGGCTGCCCGTGCTGCTGTCTGCGCCGGCAAGCCCATCGTCATTCTGAAAATCGGTACCGGTGAGCTCACGGCTACCGTTGCCCAAGCGCACACTGGCGCTCTGGTCGGGGATGACCGGGTGTTCCAGGCGGTCTGCGATGCCTACAACATCGTCCGGGTCTCGTCCCTGGAAGACTTGGTCGTCACTGCGGATCTGCTGGCCGCCACTGGCCCCATCGATACAAGCAAAGGCTTCGCGCTGGTTTCCCCGTCCGGTGGTGCTTGCGAGATTTTTGCCGACCGGGGCGAGGAAGCGGGAATTTCGTTCCCGCAGTTTGCCCCTGTGACACTCGAATCTCTGTCGCGACTGCTTCCGGATTTCGGGACCGCTCACAACCCCTTGGACGTCACCGGGGCAGTGATGCGCAACCCGGAAATCTATTCCGGCGCCATCAAGGCGCTGAGCCAGGACCCCGGTATAGGCTTCATTGGAGTGGTGGTCGAGATACCGTCGTCACCAGAAACTGCGTCGCCCATGTCGGCAGGTTATATGCGCGAGGTCTCCCAGGGCTTCCTTGCCTCCGGGGCACGCGGTTGCCTCATCCAGCAGATCCTCAAGCCGGTGACCGCCTATGGCCTCGACCTTCTCAAGGCCAATGACCTGCCGGCATTAACCGGGGGGATAGATCATGCCGTGCGCGCCATTGGCAATCTCTATCAGTGGTCGCGGAATCAAGGGTGTGAACTGCCCGCCGAGCGGTCCCGGTCGACCGCTAGCCAGGTCAAACCAGGCACGGAACGCGAAACCCTGGCGTTTCTGGATTCGGTCGGGGTGCCGGTCATTCCACAGCGAGTCGTCAGCTGCCGCGCCGACGCCGAAGCGGCGGCACAGGCGCTCGAGGGGCCGCTGGTGCTCAAGATTCTGTCCCCTGACATCCAGCACAAAACCGAAGTCGGCGGCGTGCTACTCAACCTGGTCGGGCTTGAGGCGGTAGGCGAGGGCTTCGACCGCATCATGGGCAATGTTCAGACGGCCAAGCCGAACGCCCGCATCGAGGGTGTCATCGTCTCGCCCATGCGTCAGGGTGGCGTCGAGTTGTTGGTGGGCGTGGCGCGCGACCCGGTCTGGGGGCTGGTGCTGGCGGTGGGGCTTGGCGGTGTCTGGGTCGAATTGCTGGGAGATACGCAGCTTCGCTTGCTGCCTGTGTCGGCGGACGAGGCCAAGGGCATGCTCTGCAGCTTGAAGGCCCACAAGCTGCTCACCGGGTACCGCGGCGCCAAGCCGGCCGATCTGGATGAACTCTCCCGTGTCATTGCAAGGATCGGTGATGCCGCGCTGGCACTTGGCGGCGAACTGGATGCCCTGGAAATCAATCCGCTGCGTGTCGATGGTGCTGCCGTCGAGGCCCTCGATGCCCTCGCCATCTGGCGTGCCAAACAACAATAAGCAGAGGTGGCTCCATGAATAACGAACTGTGCCGCATGACCGGCGCCGAGTTTCCCCTTTTCGCCTTCAGTCACTGCCGAGATGTCGTGGCTGCGGTCAGCCGTGCTGGTGGTTTTGGCGTGCTCGGTGGCAGCAGCTTCACGCCCGAAAGTCTGAAGATGGAGTTGGAATGGATCGATGCCCATGTCGATGGCAAACCCTACGGCATCGACATCCTTATTCCCGAGCACCAGGCCGTTTCCTCGGACATCAGCTTCGAAGAGCTGGTGGAGAGAATTCCGACCAGGCATCGCGACTTCGTGGTGGAACTGCTCGCCAGGCACGACGTAAAGATCGCCCCGGAAAACGTCATCAATCGCCGTCGTCCGCCGACCTTGTCGGATGTAGGCGAAGCTCTGATGGACGTAGCCTTCCAGCATCCGATCCGATTGATTGCGAACGCCCTCGGCATTGCGCCGAAATCCATGATCGACCGTGGTCGTAAACATGGCGTGCCGGTGGCGGCCCTGGTCGGCGCGAAGGAACACGCCATTCGCCAGGTCAACGCTGGCGTTGACATCATCGTGGCCCAAGGGGGCGAAGCCGGCGGACATTGCGGTGAGGTCTCGACCCTGGTGCTGGTGCCCGAAGTCATTCGTGCGATCAAGCCCATTCGCGACGTCCCCGTACTGGCCGCGGGCGGCATCATGACCGGTCAGCAGATGGCCGGCTGCATGGCTATGGGAGCCCAAGGTGCCTGGACCGGTTCGATCTGGCTGGCCACTACCGAAGCGGAAACCAGCGAGACATTTCGCGAAAAAATGGTGCAGGCGACTTCGCGGGATACCGTCCGCTCCAGCGCGCGAACTGGCAAACCCTGCCGTCAATTGCGCTCTGCCTGGCACGATGCCTGGGAAGGGCCGGACAGCCCGGGAGCCCTGCCCATGCCGCTTATGCCCATGCTTAGCAATCAGCCCCTGGCTGCCGTTGATCGCGCGGCGGACGCCGGGAACCCACTGGCGCGTGAGCTGGTTACCTATTTTGTGGGGCAGGGCGTCGGTCTGGTCGACAGCATCCGCTCCTCGCGGGAAGTGGTGGAGACTTTCAAACTTGAATTCGCCGATGCATTCGGTGAGCTGTGTACGGCATTGGAAGAATAGGGGGAAACATGAACGCTCTGAATCTCGCCGCCCTGGAGAGTTTCTATGTGGGGGGCGCACTGCGTCAGGTGCAGCATCGGATTTTTGGGACGGAGACCCAAGTGTCAGGGGCGATGTATGTGCAGCGCCTGGTTCCCCAGGAACGCCACTTCCCGTTTCCTGTCATATTCGTTCACGGTGGTATGCACTCCGGTGTCACCTGGGAAACAACGCCGGATGGCCGGGAAGGATGGCAAACGCTCTTCGTGCGCGCCGGCTTCGAAACCTTGGTGATCGACCAGGCCTGGCGCGGCCGTTCGGCACCGGACCTGACCGGACTGAACCCTTTCGTGGAAGAAGCGGAACCTGTTGGATCGGCATTCACCTGCGGCCTTGAGATGGGCGAACGCTTCGCGCGCGGTGGTGGACGCTTTCCGCTTTCTCAATCCCACTGCTATGGCGCACAACTGTGGCCTGACTTTGGTGTTCCGGGCGCTATCGCCGGTGGTACGCCCGGGCGCAGTGACCCCAGGGCACTGGCGCCCTTGCTGGAACTCATCGATATGCTCGGCAAGGTCGTATTGATCACCCATTCCCAAGGTGGGCATCTAGGCTGGACGGCGGCGCTCAACAGGCCGTGCAAGGTCATGGCGATCGCCTCGGTCGAGCCGGCGCAGACATGTCCCGGCCTGGATGACCCTGAGTTCCCGGAAATCCCCGTGCGCCTGATCTGGGGCGACAACCTGCCGCCTGAAGGTGGCACCTTGACGCTCCGCGATGTGGCGCAGGCGAGAGCATTGTCGGGACAGTCGCCGAATATCAGTCTGGACTACCTTCCTGAGGAGGGTATCCATGGAAATGGCCACATGCTGATGATGGAAGACAACAACGACGTCATTGCCGCTCGTGTGATCGACTGGTTATTGAGCACTCGGTTCGAGTGAACTGGTGAAAAAGGGCCGCGAGAGATCGCGGCCCTTTTTTTGGCGTTCTCTGGGGCTGCGACATGCATGACGATTCATTGGCATCTCACACTGCACAGGATGATTTTTTTGACGCTGAACGCCATCGCCCAGGCCGAACTGCTCAGGCGCGATGATGTGTCACCACGGGAGCTGGCGGAGGCCGCTATCCGACGGATTGAGCGCGTAAATCCCCAGCTGAACGCCAACATTGAATGCCAGTTCGACAAGGCGTTGCGGAGGGCGGAAGCCAAGGATCTGAGCGGCCTCTCAAGGGCGCTCCCGTATTGGTTAAGGATGTGGTCGTAGCCGGAGCGGCGAACTACCTGGCCAGCCAACTCCTGGCCGATCTCGATATTCGCTCGGACGCAACCGACGAGTTCGTCCGGCGCGCAGAAAATGCCGGCATGATCGTTGTCGGACGTACCAATGTGCCGGAATTACTCAGTGCGCCGACAACCGATTCGAGACTGCATGGGCCAGCTCGCAACCCTCTGAGATCTAATCCCGCTCGACGGGGCTTCCAGTGGAGGCTCAGCGGCGGCAGTGGCGGCTTCGCTCCCATGGTCAACTTGAAAATACCTGCCCCTGGCAGCAGCGCCTGCCGCCGATCCATGCCTGATGTCGCGTCCCGTCCCTGTGTTGAGCGCAGCACGCAAAAAAGAAGCGGCTGGAGCCTGAACTCGTAGCCGCTTTCGGGAATAAAAAGACCTCGCATCGAAAAGCGATGCGAGGTTTCCTGCGTATTACGCAGCGCTCAAAGCTTCGGGTTGTTCGATCAGGCGCTTGAAGGCCGCGAAGACTTGCGCGGCCACGGCGCCATCCACTGCGCGATGGTCGACCGAGACGGTGACGTTCATCAGGGTGCCGACCTCGACTTGGCCGGCATTCGCGACTACCTGCTCCTTGCCCGCTCCGATGGCGAAAATCATCGATTGTGGCGGGTTGATGATGGCGCTGAATTCCTCGACGCCGAACATCCCCAGGTTGGAAACGGTGACGGTACCGCCCTGATATTCATGCGGCTTGAGTCTGCCGGCGCGTGCACGGGAAGCCAGTTCCTGAATCTCGCTGGCGATTTCCTGCGGCTGCTTCTGCTCGACGTTGCGGACGATCGGGGTGACCAGGCCGCGCGGTGTGGCAACGGCAACGGCCACGTCGACCTGTTGGTGCTTGAGCATGGCCTTCTCGCCCCAAGACACGTTGGCGTCCGGGACCTCACGCAGGGCGAGGGCAACGGCGCGGACGATGAGATCGTTGACGGATGTTTTGACTTCGGCCTTTGCGTTGATGCGTTTGCGTAGTGAGAGCAGGGCGTCGATTCGGCAGGCGCCCTTCACATAGAAATGCGGGACCTGTTGCTTCGATTCGGTGAGCCGACGGGCAATGGTCATGCGCGTCATGCTGTGGGGCACGCTATCCGGTACGGCGGTCGGTGCCAGTTCGTCCTTAGTTTCGGTTCTCGTCGGGACGCTTTTGTCCGCCTGAGCCTTGGGCACCTCGCCGCCGGCCGGAGACTCGACTTCTTTGCTCATTGTTGCAGGTCCTCGATGCTGTCGCTTTCTAATCAAACTTATATAACTATTATATCTACGTTTCAAGAGGTGATGTTCGTTGATCCGGTCAGAGGAAATCCACTTGACATAGGTACCTAGGTTAACTACGTTTGGCTCGACTCAGGCGAGAACGACTCGCTTGACGCTATAGCCGCATGGCGCATGACCGGCGCCTCGGAAAAACAAGAACTTCCGCCTGGAGCTCGCTCATGCCCCGGTTCGATCACATGCCTCACACGGTGGAGTGCCCGCTGAAACGTTGGAGTCGGCCGTGGTTGTCGAAAGTCATCCAGCAGGGCGTTCGTATCTTCCTCGCCACCATGGCGCACACGGCGCAGCGGTGACTGCTCGGTACTTGATCGCCGATGCATGACCGGGGCGTAGGAGGCATGCCAGCAGCGACCAGAGGCAGAGGTTCGGTTATCGGCTTTGCCAAGGATGTTCGTCGTGGTTACCAAAAGAACGACTTGGTTCTCCGAGCCGTGTGAGCCGAGGGTAACCAGGCTCTTGGCGGGCTGCTCGACTATCTCTAGTGAGCGGCTCCAGTGCTGCTCCCTACATTTAGAACCACCAGCTGGCCGGCTATTGGCCTACGCCACTAAGACCAACAAGAACAGGAGTTGTACCCATGCCCACTCAGGTTAAAGCGGCCGTTGCCTTTGCTCCGAACGAACCTCTGCAGATTCGCGAAGTGACCCTTGCCGATCCCGGCCCTGGTGAGGTCCTGGTCAAGCTGAAGGCCACTGGTCTCTGTCATTCGGATCTGAGTGCGCTCGAGGGCAAGATTCCCCAATCCTTCCCTGTGGTGCTGGGGCATGAGGGGGTTGGTGATGTAGTTGCAGTGGGAGAGGGCGTCAGCGAGTTCTCGGTTGGCGATCGGGTCATTCCGTATCTGGTTCCCGATTGTGGCGAATGTGCATTCTGCAAATCCGGACGCACCAATCTCTGCGTGCAGATGTTGGTGCGCCGCCAGTCCACGAAAACCCCGTTCTCGCTAGATGGCCAACCGATTGCCTCCTACATGGGGCTCGGCACCTTCGCCGAAATGACCGTCGTGCCGGTCGACAGCTTGGTCAAGGTGAGCGAGGAAGCGCGGACCGACCATGCTTGCTGCATCGCCTGCGGAGTAACAACCGGATTGGGTGCGGCCATGATTACCGCCAAAGTCACGCCGGGATCGTCAGTGGCTGTGTTTGGCACAGGCGGCGTGGGTCTCAGCGTGATCCAGGGGGCGAAGATCGCCGGCGCCTCGCGCATCATCGCGATCGACACCAATCCCGCGAAAGCCGAGGTGGCGAACAAGGTCGGAGCGACTGATTTCATCAACCCGAAGGCTGTCGAGAGCGTCGTTGCCGAAGTTCAGAAGCTTACTGGCATGGGCGTGGATTTCGCGTTCGAGTGCGTCGGGGTTCCCGCATTGGCCCGTCAGGCCCTGGAGAGCACTAACCCCGCATGGGGACTCTCGGTATGCGTCGGTGTAATTCCGACAGGTCAGGAGCTCAGCACCGTTCCCTTCACGCTGATGAGCGGCCGCAAGTGGACCGGCTCGCTGATGGGTGGCGCCAAGCGCCAAGATGTTGCCCGATTCGTCGACATGTATGTGGAAGGCCAATACAACCTGGACGATCTGGTTTCCCATCACCTCGAACTCAACGAGATAAACCAAGGCTTCGACATGATGCGCAATGGCGAGGCCGTGCGTTCGGTCGTGGTCTACTCGGCCGAGTGATACGTCCGGAGCTTCCATCGCTGAGGCCGTCGCTGTCGCATATTCCGGCAGCCGCGGGCGGCGATCTCGCGCGTGGGTGGCGCCTGCAATCAGCAGCCGATAGCCCATTGTGCGGGCAGTACTGACGATTAATGCTTACATGGTTACCCAAGTTGACGTAGTATAAATTGTTGCGCTACCGTCAGCGGCTATTACAAGTAGAGGATGTACGGACATGAGCAACGCTTGTTTTACCTCCGACCAATTGCGTGAGCTGACCCGCTTCAAGGTGGAGGTTCATGACCCGCGCTATGTTGTAGAGCCCATTGTCACGGGTGGCGAGTTCCTCTATGACCCGCAAGTTTTCTGGGATTGGCGTGAAGATTGCGCCTGGGGACAGCCCGACGGCTCCATTCTCATCTCGGAAATCGGTGGCCAGCCCCAGGCAGAAACCGACTGGTCGATGGGGCATGGCGGGCTTTACCGTTTGCATGCAGACAATCGCTGGGAAACCCTGATGGCGCCAGGCGTGGGGCGGCAGGCAGGCGTGTTTCGTCCGATCATCGCCCCTGCGGACTGGGGTGACTGGGGCAATCACATCTTCTTCTGCAGCCAGGTTGTGCCCCATCGCCGCGGCGCAGTGATGGATCACATGATCTATTGTCTGGCACCGGGTGAAAGCATTCCGTATCCGTTCGCCATCGCGCCACGCTCAGGCAAGGAGCAGATTTCAGGGGCGCTACTGCCGGGTGTGTTCGGCCGCAAGGGCACGCCGGAAGAAGGGCTCCTGCTTATCTTCTCCATGCACAACAGCACCATCTACGCCGTGCGGCCGGATGGGTCAGTCAGCCCCTGGCTGGTGATGGATGGAGAGCAAGGCCCAGGCCCGGTCATGCCTTATCGCCTGTTCTATGCAGACCCACAGGTAGTGGGTGAAGAGAACATGCTGGTGCTCGAAGGAAAATGGAGCACCAACTTCGGCGGTGAACAGACTCATGAGTTCCGCACCGCTCACTACCGCATCGCCAATGGCACCGTCCATTCGCAGCCTATCGAGGCTCTGCAGGGCGGTGCCACCCTGCGCGCGCCCAAGGGTTTTGGTCCGCTGGCGGGTGAGGCGTTCCGTCCTGAGTATGCGGGCTTCATGTCCTCCGTGCATTGGGCCGAAGGAGATTCCAGTGCGGCGCTGCCCTATACCACCTCCATCATTCATCGTGACGCCGAAGGGAAGGAGCATGTGTTTGCTTCCAATATCCAGGCGGGGCAGAACCTAATCGGTTTCGCCGGCGACCGGATGATCGTGACGAACATGGGCCATAGCTATTCCTCGGGCAACTTCAAGTATCCCGACGGCGCGGTGTTCGCCATTCGCTACGTTGGCTGACAGGCAGTACATGCCTTCTGGGCGGACCGGGTGATCCCACCCGGTCTTGCCCTGTCGCCCTGTCGCGCTGTCCTCGGCAAGGAGTGCTCCATGCAGGAAACGAAAAAAGCACTCGCGCTAGGCGGCAAGGTCGCCCTTATCACCGGCGCTTTGCGGGGTATCGGTGCTGCCATCGCAGAGCTGTTCGAGTCGCAGGGTGCGACGGTCGTGGTGGCGGACATAGCCGTCAGCGAGGAGCGCCATGAACGGGGCCGCCTGCTGCTCCCGCTGGATGTGAGCGAGCCCGAGTCCTGGTCGCGGGCGGTGGCGAGCACCCTGAGGGATTTCGGCCGGTTGGATATCCTGGTTAATTCTGCGGGCATCTTCACCGTCGCGGCGATCGAGGATGAAACCCCCGAACGCTACATGCGCATGGTCCGGACCAATCAGTTGGGTGTTTTTCTGGGCATGCAGGCCGTGTTCGAGCCGTTGCGCGCTGCGGGCAGTGGCAGCATCGTCAACCTGTCCTCGGCTGCTGGCCTGACCGGGACGCCGAGAACCATCGGCTATTCGGCGACCAAGTGGGCTGTGCGTGGCATGACTAAGGTGGCGGCGATCGAGTTCGCGCCTTACAACATCCGGGTCAATTCCATCCATCCTTCAGCGGTGGCCACGCCCATGCTGGGTGACATGGCGGCGAACGCTGGCAAAAGTACCCCGATGGGGCGCGTGGCGCTGCCGGAGGAAGTAGCCGAACTCGCGCTGTTTCTAGCGAGCGATGCCAGTCGCTACAGCACCGGCTCCGAATTCGTCTGTGATGGAGGTCTGACTGCCGGTCCGGTGCTCAAGTCCTGAGGGGCTGAGCTTTGTTGGTTAAGCCTGGGCAGGGGGGGGCGTCCTCGCGACCGCAGTCGCACTCTGCCTTATTACATCGCTTGATAGGGAGCGCTCTGCGGCGTTCACTCCATTTCGATTCCTGTACGGCCCCGAGATGGAATGCAAGCTGACCTCCGCCGTCACGTCAGCGTGTATCCGCGTTCCGTTCGACCGCATTGATAGAGAGTTGCTGTTCTATCCGGTTAAGCCGGGCGATGACTTCCGCCATGCCGTTGTCGCGACAGGCGAGCAGGGCAGGCATGACGAAATCGCTGACGTAGGCGAGCACTTCGGAGAAATCGTTTGACCATGGCGGCGGCAACTGGCGAATGGAACTCGCATTGCGAACCAGCCATTCGGCCATCTTCTCCGCGCTCACGTCCGAGCGGAAGCAGCCTTCGCGCTGGCCCGCCTGCAAGAGTGGGAGCAATGGGCCGGCCAGAAGCTGCCTGGCTTCATTCGTATTGACGACCATGTTGGACAGCCGCATGAGATCGCCGCTTTCCTCGATCATCCGCAGGATCGGCGGGTCGAAGTCGCGGCCGGACATACGCGCCACCACCAGGGCCACCCGTGCCGCCACCGACATATCTGTGCCGTCGTTTTCCTTGACGGCTGCCGCGAACAGATCGCGCGCGGAACGAACCGCCAGCTCAACGGTTACGCCGTCTATGCCAGTGAAGTGGCGATAGAAGGTTCCGCGCGAAACGCCTGCTTCCTGCAGGACGTCCTCCACGCGGGTGCCGCGCAAGCCGAGTTGCTCGAAACACTTCATCGCGGCTGAAAGGATCAGTTCGCGGCTTCCGGCGGCTCGCCGTGGCTCGGTGGGATTTTCGGTCGCTTCTCTATACATATTGTCTTCTTTGTATTGATGTGTGGGTATTTTTTGGCGTATATGTATATACGCAAGCTGCATTTTGTCCAATTAATAGGTGTACTAAAAGGCCATTTTGTTCATTTTTTGGTGCTCGGGTCCCTCGTTTGGGCGATGGGCAGTTCGAGCGCTCCATCTTCCAGGTAGGGGCCTCGCCGGTCACCCGGGTCTCGTCCCACCGTCACTTCGATAAGGATTGCCAAGTATGCCTCTAGACTCATCCAGCGCCGCTTTGGCGGAGCTCTTTGCAAAGGCACGAACCAAGCCATTGAGCGAGATGACCGCGCTGGAGGTCCGCGAAGGAGCCTCCAAGTTGCGGGCAATGTATGGGCAGGGGCCGGAGATGGGCAACGTCCATGCGGTGGTCATGGGCAGCGGCGACGAGACCATCGAAGCCCGTCTACTCATACCCCAGTCGGCTCCGAAGGCGCTGATGGTCTATTTTCACGGCGGTGGTTGGGTCACCGGGCACATTGACGATTTTGACGTTCTGGCGCGCAAGCTGGCACAGCGCAGCAGTTGTGCTGTGCTGCTGGTGAACTATCGCCTGGCTCCGGAGCATCGCTTTCCCGCTGCAATCGACGACGCGACGAATGCGCTGCATTGGGCAGCTTCCGAAGGGCAGGAGCTGCTCGGAGCGAGCGCGCCGTTGCCGCTCATCGTGGCCGGCGACAGCGCGGGTGGAAACATCGCCGCCGTAGTGGCGCGTCGGGCCCGGGAGCAGGGGCAGCCGGAGATTGCGGCCCAAGTGCTGCTCTATCCGGTTACCGATGCCGACTTCGAGCGGCCTTCCTATCTCGACCCGCAACTGCAGCCGCTTTTGACGGGCGAAATGATGCGCTGGTACTGGGATCACTACCTGCCCGACTCCTCGCAACGCCAGCATCCGGACGCCTCTCCGCTTCTGGCGGAGGATCTGCATGGGCTACCGGCGACCCTGCTAATCACTGCGGAATACGATCCACTGCGCGATGAAGGCGAAGCCTATGCGGCTCGACTGGTCGCGGCCGGCGTGCCGACGCAGTTCGAGCGATACGCGGGACAGTTCCACGGTTTCGTCTCGTTCGTGAACATGCTTCCAGGAAGCGCTGCCGCCATCGAGCACATCGGGCGCTTCATCGACCATCGGTTGGAATGTTGATTTTGCTGCTCGGCCATGGGGAGTCGCTATGCACGTAAGCGGCCGAGCAGCTTTTTCCTCCCCTTATCCGCGCCGTCCTGGCTCGGTACGAAGAAGCCTGACGGCCAGTGCCGCGGGCTGTTCATTTCTTTAGCCCATCTCAATTCATCAGGACCGTCAGACCATGTCCGAGCAACTCTCTTCCAACCCGAAATCGAACACGCCTGGCCAGGTCGACGCCGTAGTCGTCGGCGCTGGCTTCGCCGGTCTCTACATGCTGTACAAGCTGCGAGGCCTCGGCCTGCGTGTCCAGGTGTTCGAAGCGAACGCCGATGTAGGCGGTACTTGGTATGCGAACCGCTACCCCGGCTTGCGTTGCGATGCCGAGAGCGTGGAGTACTCTTATTCGTGGTCCGATGAGCTGCAGCAGGATTGGTGCTGGAGCGAGCGCTTCGCGACCCAGCCGGAAATCCTGAGCTACATCCGCCACGTCGCCGAGCGTTTCGACCTGCGACGCCACATCCAATTCGGTACGCGCGTCACCTCGGCCAGCTTCGACGAGGCCGCCGGCCGCTGGGACGTGGTTACCGACGAGGGCAATGCAGTGAGCGCCCGCTACTTCATCATGGCCAGCGGCTGTCTGTCCTCCGCACGCCTGCCTCACATCGAGGGTCTCGATACCTTCGAGGGCGACTGTTACCACACTGTCGACTGGCCCAAGGCGGGCGTCGACTTCAGGGGCAAACGAGTGGGCATCATCGGTACGGGCTCGACCGGCGTTCAGCTCATCCCAGTTGCCGCCCAGCAAGCCGATCATCTGTACATATTCCAGCGTACGCCTGCTTATGTAGTGCCGGCTCGCAACGCTCCGCTCGATGCCAAGTATGTCGGCAAGATCAAGGCCAACTACGTTGCGATTCGGGCTGCGGCGCGCCAGCAGGGCCTGGGGTTGTACCCACGCCCGACCGAATCGGCGCTAGAGGTCAGTCCCGAAAAACGGGAGCAGGCTTTCGAACACCAGTGGACCGTCGGTGGGCCGCAGTTCATGTTCACCTACAAGGACATGCTGGCCAGCAGGGAGGCCAACCAGTACGCGGTGGACTTCCTTCATCGCAAGATCCGTAGCATCGTCACCCGGCCCGAAGTCGCGGATGAACTCTGCTCCCACGATTACCCGGTGGGCGCCAAGCGTATCTGCGTCGGCACCGACTACTACGAAACTTACAACCGCGACAACGTCACTCTGGTCAACGTACGCAAGTCACCCATCGCCGCTATCGTGCCGAAGGGCATCCGTACACAAGACCGTGAGTTTGAGCTCGATGCGCTCGTCTTCGCCACCGGGTACGACGCCATGACCGGCGCGTTGCTCGACGTCGACATTCGCGGTCGAGGAGGACGGCGCCTGGCGGAAAAGTGGGCGGCCGGTCCACTGAACTACCTGGGTGTCTCGGTCTCCGAGTTCCCAAACTTCTTCATGATCACCGGGCCTGGCAGTCCGTCTGTATTCTCCAACGTCGTGCTCTCGATCGAGCAGCACGTCGACTGGGTGGCCGATTGTGTAAGTCATATGCAGGACAACGGCTGGTCGCGTGTGGAGGTCAAGGAACAGGCGGTGGTCGACTGGGTGGATCACGTCAACCAGGTGGCGAATTCGACTTTGATCCCGCAAGCCAACTCCTGGTACGTCGGCGCAAACATCCCGGGCAAGCCGCGGGTATTCATGCCGTACGTGGGCGGTGTAGGGCCCTTCCGCAAGAAGTGCGATGCGGAGGCTGAGAGCGGCTACTCCAGCTTCGAGTTCACGATAGCCTGAAGAGGGCCAAGAAAACTCGTCCCAACCCGCTGCTGATCGTGAGCAAGCCTGCGATACCCGACTCCATCGGGGATCCCGCTTACTCCTTCTACGCACTTGTCCTGGGCCACGTTCCGCGTGGCCTGGGCGTCGGGGCAGATTGCCACAGCAGTGGAGTCTGTCGGTGGCTTGTAGGTTTCGGATCGTGGTCTTGATGGTGCCAAATACGGCATCGAGGACTGCGTGGAATTGACGTACGAATGTCTAGCCAGAACTGGTCTGCAATCGTCCACAACGAAGGCAAGTGGAGACCTAGGATCACGGCATCTGCATCCGTGGCATGAAAGCCACTGGTATCGAGATAGATACCAGTAATTGGCGGTAATGAGTCTCTGGTCCGAGATCGCCCCGCAGGGCGGCACATCAAATCGATGTCCGCCCTGGTGGCGTACGGGGAGGGTGACTACAAGGGGACAGCCGATTCGCCCCGGATGCCTGGATGTCTACGGCGCCAGTACCTCGATCTGAAACCGGAGCAGTCCCTTTTCCCCGCTCGTGATATAGCCGCCGCGACCGATGGGGTCCTGGCCCAGCAGCAGGTTGATCGCTGCTGCATCATCGCCCGGTACCAGGGCGATGACTCGTTCTCCAGAGGGAGTACGGGCCACGACGGGAGCCTGCGAGGGGACTCCGCTACGGTCATAGATAACGGTGAAACTCTCGATTGTCGCGCTACCCTCGTAGCTTTCCAGTAGAGGTGGCTGCGGTCCCGCAGCAGCATCCGCATCGGCTTGCACATCAAGCATCTGCGGCGGCTTTCGAGGCGGGGTGGTGGCCAGCACGACGGCGGCATGCTTGGTCACGAACTCGCCCTGACCATAGATCAGGGCAGTCTGTCCCTTGCGGTCACGCAGTTCGCGAACGGCGGCAGCCAGCGCATGGGTCATGTAGTTGTTTGCCGGACCGCCGAAGAAGGTCAGGCCACCTGCCAGGCTCAGCTGCTTCTCCAAAGAAAAACCGAGCGTGCGGCGAGCCATCTTTGGGACGGTGGGGAAGCAGCTGTAGAACTCCACCAGGTCGACCTCAGATGGCTGCAGATCGGATTGCGCGAGCGTACTGTGCAGGACCGCGTCCTGGGCGGTGCTGCAATCGAAGCGATCCCGCACCAGGAAATCCTTTGGCTCGTTGGCGCGGGCACCACTCCAGATGTAGATGATCTGGTTCGGCGAGATTCCAGCGGCCCGCGCTCGCCCCAGGCTAGTCACGAGTATGGCGCTCGCCTGGTTTACTAGCGGATTGGCGACCATCAGCTTGCGATACGGGTAGGCGATCATCCGATTGCTGTCGCTGTCCTCGATGATCTGTTCGGCGCTATGGAATTTGCCAAGCCAGGCCGCCGAGTTGCGCGAAGCAGTGTCTGCATTTCGGCTCCAGATGTACCCCGACTCCTGCTGTGCCTGTTCGAAGGTCTGACCCCAGGCATGGCGGGTGGCGTTCTCGTAAAGCGGATAGACGTTGGTGGGTTGCACCAGGCCATAGCGGGCGGCATGGGCTGTCACGAAGTCCAGGGCGGTCAGTTGCCTGGCGTTCGGATCCACTGGGCCCCAACTGAGGGAAATTCCATCTTGGGCTGCCCGTGCGCGCGTGCGCATAGCTTCAGCGCCACAGATGAGGGCGACCTTCGAGGTCCCGGCCGCGATTCGCTCCGCCGCTTCACCGAGCAATCGTACGGGCTTTTCTCCGCCGGCAATGCTTTCCTCGGCGCGATCGGGAGAAATTCCCAGGTCGCTCGCAAGTAATTGTCCGATTTTGTCGTACTGGCAACTCATGATTGCCACAACGTCGATCGAATCGACCTGTTGCAATAGGTCCACTGTCTCGGCGCCGGCGAGTCTTGCAGCTTCAACCAGCAGTGCACGGGGTTCGTGGAGGTTGTCGCGATCGATGCATTCACCGATGCCGACGATCACGGGTATGCGCTGAGGATCGATCATCCCGCCATTCCTTCTTGTTGGGGAGGGGCATTGACTGACGACGCGCTAAAGCGGCTGCCAGCAGGGGTGCTGGCAGCCGCCAGTGTTACAGCATGGTGTAAACGGACTTAGTCTCGAGGAACGGGGCGATACCTTCGAAACCGGATTCGCGGCCCCAGCCCGATTGCTTGAAGCCACCGAACGGCATGGCTTTGTCGAGGATGCCGTAGCAGTTGATCCAGACATTGCCGGCGCGAATCAGTTTAGCGGCGCGGTGGGCCGTCCCGACATTGCTGGTGTAGATACCCGACCCCAGGCCGTAGGGGGTAGCATTGGCGAGCGCTTCCAGCTCTTCGAGTCCGTCGAAGGGCATCGCGGTAACCACCGGCCCGAAGATCTCTTCCTCGGCGATACGGATGGCCTTGCGATCACGGTTGGCAAACACAGTGGGGGTGACGAAGAAGCCCTTGTCGCCATGTCGCTGGCCGCCGCATACGAGTTCGGCGCCTTCGCCCACACCGCTTTCCACGTAGGACAGGACGCGCGCCATCTGCTGCGCGGAAACCAGCGGCCCCATCTGGGTCTGGGGGTCCAGGCCGCTGCCCAGACGCATTGCGGCGCCCACCTTGGCAACGCCTTCGATCACTTTGTCGAAAATATTGCGCTGGATGTAGAGGCGAGACCCTGCAAAGCAGACCTGGCCGCTATTGGCGAAGATGGCCATGGCCGCACCGGTGATGGCTTTGTCCAAGTCGGCATCATCGAAGATGAACAGGGGAGACTTGCCACCTAGTTCCAGGGTCACGCGCTTAAGGTTGCTGTCAGCCGATGCATGGACCAGCTTCTTGCCTACGGCGGTCGAGCCGGTGAAGGTCAGCTTGTCGATATCGGGATGATCGGACATCGCCTGGCCGGCGACATGGCCGTAACCGTTCACGATGTTGATCAGGCCCTTGGGGAACAGCTTCCATTCGTCCAGCAGCTCACCCAGCCGCACCGCAGAGAGCGGGGTTTGTTCCGCCGGCTTGCAGACAATGCTGCAACCCGCAGCAATGGCTGGGGCGATTTTGTTGATGAGTACGCCGAGCGGGGCATTCCATGGGGTGATGGAGCCCACGACGCCAACCGGCTCCGATTGGGTATAGGCATGGATTTCCCTTCCGTTGCCGGAAATTTCGGCGGTCTGGCCATGCAGCTTGGTGACCATGCCTGCGTAGTAGCGGACGCCGTTGACCAGACTGGACACCGTGGCCTTGGCGAACATGAGCGGCATGCCGTTGTCGCGTACTTCCAGCTCGGCGAGCTCGTCGACGTGGGCGGCAATACGATCAGCGAAGGTCCAGATGGTGTTGGCCCGATCGTGGGCGCTCAGCTGGCGCCAGGAACGGGAGTCGAAGCAGTCACGCGCCGCCTGCACCGCCAGGTTGATGTCTTCGGAAGTACCAGCCGCCACCTCGCCAATTCGTTCTCCGTTGGCCGGATCGACGACCTCGATCGCTTCGGTGCTGGTGGAGGCCACGAATTCGCCGCCAATATAGTGCCGACGGCTTCGGTCGGCTTGTGCGTGATTTGACATTGCAACCTCCTATCTAACGTAGTTAACTATATTCACTTATTAAACCATAGTGACATAGCGAAGGGCTGGCAAGCCATATCGCACGTCGAAAACAGGAGATGGTTGATGGGCGACGTTCAGATTTCGCGGGTGGGGGACCACGTGCTGCTGGTGAAACTCAACCGGCCAGAAAAGCGCAACGCCATCAACGGCGCTATCGCTCAGGGAATAGGACAGGCCGTCAGGACGGCGGAGGAAGATCCGCAGATCCGTGCGGTAGTACTGTCGTCCTCGGGTGACCAAAGCTTCTGTGCGGGCGCGGACCTGGCAGAGGTAGCCGCAGGCAACCATGCGGCTCTGTTGACCAAGGAAGGCGGTTTTGCCGGCATCATCGAGGCGCGCCGCACCAAGCCTTGGATCGTCGCTGTGGATGCCCCGGCATTTGGTGGTGGTGTGGAAATATGCCTGGCTTGCGATCTTCTGGTTGCCAGTGAGATCGCCAGCTTCGGGCTGCCCGAAGTTAAGCGCGGCATCATTGCCGGTGGCGGTGGGGTATTCCGCCTGCCGCGCCGCATCCCAGCGGCCGTGGCGTATGAAATGCTCCTGCTCGGTGATTCAATTTCTTCGAAACGTGCCTACGAGTTGGGGCTGGTGAATCGCCTGGTGGCCGCTGGTGAAGCCGAGGCTGAAGCACTGAGAATGGCTGTGCAGATTGCCGAGTGCGCGCCCATCGCCGTTCAGCAGAGCCTGCGGGTGGCCAGGCTCGCAGGAGACCCGGATGAAACCGAGCTGTTCGCGGCCATGCGCGAAGCCGGCAAGCTCGTGCGTGAAAGCGCCGACGCCAAAGAGGGCACGCGTGCCTTCCTCGAGCGCCGCAAGCCGGTCTGGACCGGCCGCTGAGAAAACGCCCGGCTACGGCAGGTAGTCGCGTCCGGGCGGGCGTTCAGCGTGGCAGGCCGAGCCCGCGCCGGGCAATCAGCGTGCGCTGAATCTCTGCGGTGCCGCCGGCAATGACTGCCATGATTGAGGCGCGCACATGCTGCTCGATCGCGCCGCCGATGGGAGCCATCGAGCTCTTTTCCGACAAGGTCGCACGGGTACCGAACAACTCCAGAGCGGTTTCGCCGAGGCGTTCGGCGAAGTCCCCCGTGAAAAGCTTGCTGATGGCACCTTCCACCAGTGCCGGATCCCCTTTCTGCAGCAACTGAACGGAGCGCATTGCCAGTAGCCGGGCGGCCTGCAAATCGGCGGCCAAGGCACCGAGGCGATCCAGGATGACGGGGTCGCCGCCGCGATCCTGCAAGGCACAGGCGATGCTTTCCAGAAGGCCTTTCAGCCGTGCGACGCTCCCGCCCATGAGTACACGCTCCGAGGCAAGAGCTGACGTAAGCACTTGCCAGCCGCCGTTGAGCTCGCCCACCAGGTTGCTCGCCGGTATTCGGACTTCGTCGTAGGAGACCGTCGAGAACGTCCGCCCGTAGAGCGCCATGCTGGGGTTGATATCCACGCCTGGAGTATCGGTCGGTACGATGAACAGACTGATGCCGGCGTGCTTCGGACTCGCGTGGGGATCGGTGCGGGCGGCGAGAAAAACATGGGTGGCCGTTTCTGCCAGGGTGGTCCAGAGCTTCTGGCCTGTGATCACGTATTCGTCGCCATCCCGAACCGCACGTGTAAGTAGGGATACGAGGTCGGAACCTGCTTGCGGCTCGCTGTAGCCGAGGCAGAAGCGCGCCTCACCACTGGCGATCAGCGGCAGGAATTGGTCCTGTAGGAGCTGGGAACCGAACTTGATCAAGGCCGGTGCGATGAGCCAGCTACCTGCCTGGGAAAGGGCTACGGGAGCACCTGATCCATACATCTCCTCGACGAACGCAAGCTGCTCCAGCGGCGAAAGACTCAGGCCGCCATGGGATTTAGGCCAGTTCACTGTAAGCCAGCCTTGTTTGCCCAGTTCGCGGATGAAGGCTGGATCCGAATCACGCTCGGCAAAGGGACGTCTTTGGGCAGCCTCTCGGGCTTCGGTACTCCAGTGTTGCCCCAACCAGGCGCGGACGTCATCGCGCAAGCGCTCGGCGTCAGGGTTGCTTTGCAGAGAAGGGGGTGAATGTTCGTTGCCCAGCAGCTGCCTGCCAAGGAAAAGGCGGGCTGCCGGGGCGCCACCGAAGCGAAGCATATCGGCGTGAATACGGCGGAAGTGCCGCGGTAGCTCGTGTTCCTCCGCATAGCCGATGGCACCAAATGCGTGATGCAGCTCCAGTGCGACCTTGCGCAGACCGGGGCTGGCCAGGGCGAGAAGGGCGGCTGTCTCGAAGGCTCCTCCGCCTGACTCGAGGGCACTGGCACTGTTCTCCATCATCAGTTCGCAGACATCCAGGGTCACGGCACAGTCCGCCAGCTTGTGCTGAATTGCCTGAAAGCGCCCGATGGGCTGGCCGAACTGTTCCCGTAACTTCGCGTAGTCAACGGCCATCTCCAGGCCTCTGCGCGCGGCGCCACAGGCGCGCGCGCAGAGCATCAGGCGAGCGAGCATCGCCGCCGACTCGGCGGAGGCGGGGCTGAGCGGTATTGCGCGGCAGGCAACGCCATTCAGTGTCACGCCAACCAAAGCAGGCACTGCGAAGCCTGGCGCGGCTTCTGCAATGAGTTCGGTGGCCCGCAAGTCGACTAGCACCGCCTGTTGCCCGTCGTCGGCCAGTGCTAGCAGGTGAGTGGCCGTGGACCAGTCTTCGATCCCGAAAAGCGAGCCGCTGGCGGTTCCATCCTCTATACGCAGGGAGCCCGCCTGGATGTCGCCATCGAAAGCTCCAAAAGCCACGGCAACACGCATCGCCCCCGAGACGACAGCGTCCGCCTCGGAGCCGCTCAGGAGCATTCCGGCAATCGCCGCGCCCAGCAGCGGGATTGGAGCAGCGGCTCTGCCGCATTCACTCGAGATCATGGCGAGGTCAGCAGGGGAGAGCATCTCAGCAACACCGTTCTCGCAGAGCTCGCTCCAGAGCCTGATCAGCTCATCCGGCGATTCGCTCCGGGCTACAGCGTCCGCTATGGGCCAGGTGTGGCCAAGGACTGTCCTTAAGGCCTGGCGAAGTTCTTGTCTCTCTTCGAAAGTCGTCTGCGTCATGGTTTGGCTCTTCTTGTTCTGGGGTGGTGATGGGCCTGCGTTCTGCGAACACGTGGTCGCGCTGTAGGAGACAAAGTAAACCTAGATTACTTAGTATTCTATATTGCTAACTGGCTGCATCAGTTCCGCGCAGATGGGGCGGAGCCGGTGGGGCAGATCGTGTTCAATGAGGAAATGGCATGAGTAGTGAGCAAGTGTTGATTCCACCGCTGCCGGAGGTATTGCCGATCGAGTCGATGGAGGCCGTGGTGGGCGAGGCGTTTATCGATCTGAATGGTCACATGGGGGCCGCCAATTACTACCTGGTCTTCCAGCAGGCCCTACCCGCGCTATTTCGGCCTTTGGGCTTTGGCCCGCCATACAGGCTGCGCGGACTCACTGTCTTTCAGCGGCAAGCACATATCTCCTACGAGAGAGAGTTGCGCCTGGGAGATTCCATCTCAATTCGCAGTTGGCTCATTGGCTTTGACGAGCGGTCCTTTCAGCACTACCACGAGATGCGCAAGGGGAAGGACGGACCCCTGGTCGCGACCATTGAGTACCTCAGTACGAGCGTGGACTTCACGACGAGGCGCTCGGCACCTTTTCCCGAAGATGTGAGGATGCGTCTGCAAACTTTGGTCGAGCGGTTCAGCCGAGTGGAGCGTACTGGGCAAGTGGGGCGCAGCATTGCGCTGAGAGCCCGACAGGCCTAGTCCCAACTGGCATCCTGATGCTCCGGGTAAGTTGCTGACCAATGGCTAACTGGGTGTTTCAGGAGAGCGATCTCCGGTGGGTCCTTTCCCATGGACGACGCGTGGAAGTGGCGCGGGTTGTACGCAATTGGGGGGGAGCATCGAGAAGCCTACGGTGACATACGTGTTGAGGTAGGCTCTGCGGGGCTTCTTCTACTTGACGTTCTTCCAAGCTGGGGGCTCTCCTTCGTGCCCGACAGGTTGTGGATGTGCACGGCGTCGACCTGCATGGCCGGTAATACGATGACGGGGCCGGTCAGCTCCGCGGAAGAATGGGGGCGACAGCCAGGCAGGGCTTCCTTGGGCAGGATCAGATCGCGCCTTTGGCCGACACCCCTTTGATCTGTTTGTCGCTGTAGGCGAGCGCTTGGCCAAGAACCTGCTGCGTATGCTGGCCGGTGGTCGGAGGTTTGGTAAGGATGTCGACTGGGGTCATCGATAGCTCCATTGGGCTCTTCACAAGCGGACCTTACCTACAGTGGGGGGACACTCCGAAGAACAGCACGCTGATGCAACTGCGCGCACTCGACCGGTAGATCGGCGCGACCAGTACACCCCTGGCGACCAAAGTCGTCAAACAGTTGCTGGGCATCGCGCTGCTTGATCTTCCCTTCGAGGATCGACACCTGCAGGTCCTGGTGTTGTCACCCGATCCTTGCGCACGGCAAAGCGCGGATCTTCCTTCAACTCTTCCTGGCCAAGTGCATCGCACATCTTGCCGTAGTGCACTTCGGCACCGGCCTGGATATTCAGGTAGCAGCCCGCGAACTCGAACACTTGCGCGGGGGCACGAGTCGGACGTAATTTTGCCGGGAAGGTAGGAGATCGTGCGGGCACCATCGCCGAAATCCGTCAGCGGTCGACCGGTCGTCTACGACGAGCTGCTGAAATCGTCGAGTGTCGTCTGCACCTGATCATCAGAGGTGTGGGCAAGCGCTAAATTGGCGCCGGTGTGGGCGAGGACTTTGGCGTAGGCTCGAACCATACTGGTAATGCCGTCAGTGACGATCGCGTTTATTGCCGCTGAACTTATTGATGCAGTGCCCTTTCGAACGCTATCGGTTCGGAGTTGGCACGACGATGAACTTTTCGCCGTTCGCACCGCCGAGCAGAACCCGGTGCGCGTCCGCCGTTTCGTGAAGTGGGACAGTGCGTATGGGCGGCGGCTGCAGCTTTCCGTCTTGCATGAGCCTTGCGACTTCTGCGAGCGTGCTTGGCTCAGGCCGAAAAGCAAAGGGTACGAAGTTAAGGTTCTGACGGGTGAACGACGCTGGCGGAAGCGGCACAATGCTAATCACGTGACCGCCCTCTGCCAGGGCCATTTCCCATTGACTGACGACCTGAGGCCCAACCGTATCGAGCAGGCAGTCGAATTCGCCGGCGAGCACCGTACTGCGCGCTGAATCAGTTTCAACATGTTGCGCGCCGAGCGACTTGGCCTCGTCTCGCTGTTGCGGTAACACGACAGCCGTGACATCGAGCCCTCTGGCCAGGGCCGCTGCTACGGCGGCTCGGCCCACGCTGCCGAGGGCACCGAGAACGAGCATCCGCCGACAGGAGCCGAGCGATAGCGCCTTATCGACCAACTGAAAGCCGGTCACGCTCGGCAGCATGCCGGCAGCTGCCTGGACGGGGTCCAGGCCGTTCGGCAGTCTGATCAGCGTGTTGGCTTCTGCGACTGCGTATTCCGCGTAGCCGCCGTCGGACAGCACCGACAGAATGCCCATGAGTCTTTCACCGATCTCGAAGTGCACAGCCTCTTCACCCCGTTCAACGACCTCGCCGATTACGTCGACCCCTGGTGTGTAGGGTAGTTGTCGCGGAAAACGCGCGGCCAGGTGTCCCGATCGGAACCAGGCATCCAGGGGGTTAACACCACAAGCCAGCACCTTCAGAAGTACTTGGCCCGGTTGAGGTGTGGGCACTGGAACCTCAGCCACCTTCAGTACCTTCTCGTCCCCGTACTCGGCGACGCGCACGGCCTTCATCGATTTCGTTACCATTTCGGTTTCCTCTTCAGTTCCATGTGATGCCCAACTGCTCTGTGGTGGCCGACGACTTTTCGGCGCGCTGGCGTGCGGCTTCTTCGATTGCGAGCGCATCTTGCGATGCGTTCAGTACATGGTCGCGCGTCAGGTAGGGTCCCATCGGGTCGAAGCAACTGACGCGACGTGAATTGAGCTCGAGCCGGTCGGGGACGTGGCGCCACGCCTCTAAAGCACTGCGCAGATCTTCGACACGCCAGAGCGCGACGTGCGAAAAGGCGGGGTCGAACTTGAACATCTGCCCGTACTGCTCGAATCGCAGCAGGGTGCCTGATACGTGGCCGTCGGTCCGGAGCAAATCGGGCAGCCGGACACTGGCATACCAGTCTTCGAACGCTGCTCGCTGCGATTCGGGCACGTTCAACTGCTCGAGGATGAGCGGCTGGTCGTCCGAAGTGAGGTGGGTCGGCTGCAGCGTTCTCGACGCTACCGGATAGTAGTAGCCGTTGATCACGTTCGCTTTGTCGTGCGCATGAGTCACGACCATGCGCCGCGTCCCCATTGCGTCCCGATGCTCACGTGAAAGCAGCACCGGGTCGAAAGTGTCGTAGAGGGTGAAGTAGCGATGGGGCGGTTCTTCGATCTGCACCGGTGAGGCAACGAGACGCTGCACCCGGATCGAACCAGCGAAGCGCATCACGTCGCGGATGTGAACGTTCGTGTACCAGTCGTTGAAATCATCATCGCGATTTTGCACCGGGTTGATTAGAACGGTGAGCACTGCTTGCATGAGTTCTCCTTCAGTTGAGTTCCGAGCCGGCCCGGCCGCGCCACACAAGAGCCTGGAAGCGATCACCTCCGAAGTCGGTTCTGCGGACCACGTTGCCGGTGAATTCCGACCGGCACTGGGCCAGGTGGACGATTGCGGGCACTATCGTCGAGGAGGCGGCAAACTGTTGCATGCGCTCCTCGTCTGGCAATCCTTGGCGCACTTCCTTCGCGCCGGACCGCGCCCGATAGCGGGTCAGCCAATCGGCGTTCTGGCGGCTGCCGTCCGAGAGCAGCGCCATGGGGCGGATTGCGTTGACCGCTATGTTCGACACGAGCAGCTCTTTCGCAAGACCACGTGTGAACTGCTCGATGCCAGCCTTTGCTACGGCGTACGCCACATTGCCCATCGAGTCGTAGCCCGCGTCGCCGCCAGTCGACGACATATTGATGATGCTTCCGCCACCGCTCGCGGCCATGTGTCGCGCGGCGAATCGCGCGCAGAGGAAGCTGCCGTTGATGTGGGTGTCGATTGTTTCGCGCCAACGGTCGAGCTCTATGTCGGTCGCGTCGAAACCGGGGAAATAGAGGCCCGCGTTGTTCATCAGAATATCGAGCCGGCCGAACGTCCTGGCCGCTTGGTCGATCGCGGCCTCCACGGCCAGGGCGTCGCGGACGTCGCAGCTGAGGGCAAGCGCCGTGCCGCCCTCCTGCTCGATCTGCCGCGCGGTTTCCCGCGCGGTACCTGGCCCGTCCTCTTCGCTTCGTCCCGTCAGCGCGACGCGAGCTCCGGCGCGTGCCAGGCCCAGGCTGATGGCGCGTCCGATGCCCTTGCTACCGCCAGTGACGAATGCCACTCTTCCTTGCAGATGGTTATTCATCTACACACTGCCTTCAGACGTCGCAATTTTGATGCTTGCCTCAGACTGGTTCCCACGACAGCCACAGTTCCGAGAGCACCAGTACCATGCTCGAGTTCTGCTGCGGCACGGTACCGGGTTTAACCCGGAACTCGGGCATGCGCTTGAACCACTCTTCCAACCAGACGAGCATCTCCTTCTTGGCGAGGATCGAGCCGGGGCAGCGGTGCGGACCATTGCCGAACGTAGCGTGGGGGATCGGTGCCGGTCGGTCGAAGTCGATCTTCATCGGGTTGGGTACGGTCGCATCGTCCAGGCCGTAGAGATAGCTGAACTGCTGGATCTGGTCGCCTTCTTTGAGTTGCACGCCGAGGAAGTCCATGTCTCGAGTCACCAGCCGAGCGGTCAGCGAGACGCCGTGACGGCGGATCAGCTCTTCTGCCGCGTGGGGGATGATCGATGGATCCTCGCGCAGGCGGCGCTGGAGCTCGGGGTCCTGTGCCAGCGACAGGCAGCAGAAGCCCATCAGGTTCTTCACTGTGTCCAGCCCGCCGGACAGCAGCAGTGTGAGCATGCCGACAGCTACGTCGTGGGGGATCTGCTCGCCATCCACCTTCGAGTTGAGGATCTTGGTGATCAGGTCGTCGCGCGGGTTCTTCTCGCGCTCGGAGACAGCATCCTCGATATAGCTCTTCAGTGCCATGCGTGCATGATGGATTTTTGTGGGATCCGGCGAGCGTGCGATCTCACTGGCGGGCGGCAGGAGGCGTTCCCGGTCTTCCAGCGGAAGATCCATCATGGTCAGGAACACCACGATCGGCAGGACCGAGGTGAACTCCGAGACGAACTCGCACTCGCCCTTGTCCTTGAAGCCCTCGATGAGATCGACGGCGAACTTGCGCACCATGTCCTCGGCGGCCTGTACTACCTTCGGCGAGAAGGCCGGGGAAATCAGGATGCGCCACTTTGCATGCTCAGGCGGGTCCTTTTCCATCGGCGGCGCGGGGAACGGGCGGGGGTTGTTCGGTACCAGGGCCGCGCGCATCGAGAAACTGACGGCGTCATTCTGCACCGCCAAGATGTCCTCGCCGCGGGTGACCATCCAGTACCCGCCGTGACGGGGTGTCCAGAAGATGCGTGGCTTCTCCTGCTGGATTTTTTTCCATGCGGCGTGGGGGCTTTCCTTCGCGCCTGGCAGATTGAAGATGTCCACGTCATAGACCAGCTCCGGCGGTACATGCGCTGGCGGGTCGGTCAGCTCTGGGTACGTCCTGTACAGCGGTTTTTCAGGGGAGGCTGAAGTCATCTGGATACCTCGGTTGGTAATTGTTGTAGTAGGGGGGTTATCCCGTTTTTGTATGGGGTCTCTCGTGGGCGAAACCGCGCGCTCTACGGAAGAATGAGAGCGGCAGCCAGGCAGGGCTGCCGCATGGTCTGGATCAGATCGCGCCTTTGGCCGACAGCGCCTGGATCTGTTCGTCGCTGTAGCCGAGCACCTGGCCAAGCACCTGCTGCGTATGCTGGCCGATGGTCGGCGGAGCAGTGAAAGAATCGACCGGCGTCTTCGACAGTCTCATCGGGCTCTTCACGAGAGGTACCTTGCCGACGGTGGGGTGGGGCACCTCGAAGAACAGTTCTCGGTGTTGCACCTGCGGATCCTCGACCACCTCGTTGGCACGGTAGATCGGTGCGACCACCACGCCTCTGGCGACCAGCTCGTCGAACAGTTCCCGGGTACCGCGCTGCTTGATCTTCTCTTCGAGGATTGACACCAACAGATCCTGGTGAATGACTCGGTCCTTGCGCACGGCAAAGCGCGGATCTTCCTTCAGCTCTTCCAGGCCAAGGGCGTCGCACAGTTTGCGGTAGTGCACTTCGGCGCCGGCCTGGATGTTCAGGTAGCCGTCGGCGCACTCGAACACCTGCGCTGGGCACGAGCCGGGCGACTTGGTCCCGAGGCGTTCGGGGATCTTGCCCTCCAGGGTCCACTCGATGGTGCGGGGCGCCATCGCCGCGATGCCGACATCGAGCAGCGCCAGATCGATGTATTGGCCGCCACCACCGGCATCGCGGTGGCGCAGGGCGGCGAGGATGGCGACGGTGGCATAGAGCCCGGTCATTTCATCGATGATGAATACCCCGACCCGCTGCGGGCCGCCGTCCGGCTCGCCGGTAACCGCCATCATGCCGCTCATCCCCTGGAACGCGGCGTCATAGCCGGGGCGTTTGGCGTAGGGGCCGCTCTGGCCGAAGCCTGTGATCGAGCAGTAGATGAGTTGCGGATTGATCTTCACCAGGCTGTCGTAGTCCAGACCGTAGCGCGCAAGGTCGCCGACCTTGTAGTTCTCGATCAGCACGTCGGACTCGGCTGCCAGGTTGCGGATGATCTCCTGACCTTCCGGCGTGGTGATATCCACGGTGACCGACCGCTTGTTGCGGTTGGAGCACAAGTAGTGACCGGACTCGGGGGTCTGCTGACCGTTCGCATCCACGGCATAGGAAGGGCCATAGCTACGCATGTCGTCGCCGACGCCGGGACGCTCCACCTTGATCACGTCGGCGCCCAAGTCGCCCAGGGTCTGGCCGCACCAGGGAGCAGAAACGATCCGCCCCATTTCCAGTACGCGCAAGCCTGCGAGTGATTTGGACATCATCAACTCCTAGCTAATCAGTACTGGGATGCCGGGATGTGAATCACCAGGCCGTCCATGTCTTCGGAAACCACGACCTGGCAAGACAGGCGGCTGTTAGGGCGAGCATCGACGGCGCACTCGACCATGACCAGCTCTTCATCGGACGGAGATGGAAGTCGATTGGTCCATTCTTCATCTACATAGCAGTGGCAGGTGGCGCAACTCAGGCAGCCACCACACTCAGCGGTCAGGCCTTCGACGCCGCTGGCCAGCGCGGCCTTCATCAGCGAGTCGCCATTCTTTGCATCGACTTCGATGCTCTTGCCGGTGTGTTCAATGAAGGTAATTCGGGCCATTGCTGCCTGCTCCTCGAGTTTTTGTTGGGGCCTGGCGCCACGAACGGGGCGCCAAGGTCTTCTACGGGATTGGCCTCGGGGCTGTGCTGTCCCTGAGGCTTGTGTGGATAATAGTCAACTTATATACCTAAGTTTGTCAACTCGTCGTCACAGTACTCCTGGTTCACTGGGCAGTCCGATGCGAATGCGTCTATCTAGGTGCTTTCATTTCTTAGGTGCGTAGGCCTAGGCAGGTGTGCATGCACACATCTATACTAACTAGGTTAACGACGTTATCTACATACTGGAGGGGCCATGAATTTCTATCCTGGCGACGAGGAGAACCGCTACCGCGACCAGATGCGGGAGCTGGCTGACAGTTATGGCTGGCCGGAAATGAAAGCGCTGCGGGAAGAAATCGAGGGCTTGGCAATCGAGCGTTACTCGATGACCTTCCAGCGCCAATTGGCGGCGCGTGGGCTGATTGGACTCACTTGGCCCAAGCCCTATGGACAGGAAGCCCGGGTCGATCAGCAATTTCTGATGGCTGAGGAGCTGGAGTGCCAGGGCTTCCCCGGGTACGGCTTGACTACGAACCAGCGCGGCGGCGGCATGCTGCTGCGTAGTGGTTCCCCAGAGCAGATCGCTGAGCACTTGCCTCATGTGGTCGACGGCAGCTGGACCTATTGCCAGGGGCTTTCTGAGCCGGGTGCGGGTAGTGACCTGCTGTCGCTGAAAACCCGCGCCGTGCGCGATGGCGACCACTACGTGGTGAACGGGGCGAAGCTCTGGACCTCGTCTGCCCATGTTTCCACTTGGTGCAGCCTGCTGGTACGCACTGATCCCGAGCAGACTCGACACCGTGGCCTGTCTCTTCTGTTGGTCGACCTTAAATCGCCTGGGGTGACCATCCAGCCGGTCTGGGTAATGGGCGGCTGGCGGGTGAATGCGGTGTTCTACGACGATGTCCGAGTGCCCGTCGCCAATCTGGTTGGTGACGAGCACCAGGGATGGCGCGTGATCACCGGTAACCTGGATGAAGAGCGTGCCATGAGTTTCGGCGGTACCGAAACTCGCCTGCTGTGCGCTCGACTCATCCATCGCCTATCAGAGAAGGCCGATGAGTTGAGTGAAAGTGATCTCACAACGCTTGGCCGATTCATCATGGACCTGGAAGCCGATCGGCTTCTCTATCTGCGCGTCGGCCTCTCCGCCGCTCGAGGTGAGGACACGTCCGGTACCGGTCCGATGAGCAAGGTGCACGGCTCCGAGCTCGCCCAGCGCTTCATCGAGTGGGCCAGCGAGCTGCTCGGCCATCAAACGCTCTATCCGGAAGGAGATGACGTGCTCGCTGCAGATCTTGAGCAGCAACTGCGCGTGGCAACGGTCCTGACCGTCATCGGCGGTACCAGTGAAGTACAGCGCAACATCATCGCCAATCGCCAACTCGATCTGCCGAGGAGTAACTGAGCATGTTGGATGAACGTTGGAGCGACGAAGTCGAGGAGATTGGCGATACCCTGCGCAAGGTTCTCGCCAAACAGTGCAGTTCCGAGCAGATTCGTCACGCGGAGGCTACAGAAACCGGGCTTTCGCCGGGCCTGTCCGAGGAGCTGACCGCCTTCGGGCTAGATGATTTGCAGGCCGAGCCCGAGCTCTTTGCCCGAATCGCCTATGAGCTGGGTCGGGCACTAGCGCCGACTGACTATGTCGAGACTATTCCCGTGCTCGCGGTTACCGGTATTGCCGGTGTATCCGTCGGGTTCGATGGACCGGTACCTGCGTCCATCGGGCGGGTTGCAGTCAAGCGCCAGGATGGGGTCTATATCGAGGAAATTGTCGGTGAGCCCAGACGCACCAGTGCTGGCGACATCCTGGTTGAGCATCAAGCTGGACGATCGGCGGGCGAGAAGCTGGGTGATAGCCAGCAGGCGGATCGAATCAGTCGCTATGCGGCACTCATCGACGCCGCTCGGATGACGGGCGCTGGGCAGGCGCTCCTGCAGTACGGGTTGGGATACGCCCGTGAACGCGAACAGTTCGGCAAGATCATCGGGAGTTACCAAGGGGTGGCGAATCGGCTGGCCAATGCCGCAGTGCTACTGGACTCCGCCGAGCTGCTGGTACGCAAGGCAGCCTTTACCTCGGGGCCCGATGTTGGAGGTGACGGCGCACCATCGGCAGAGTTCGCCATTATGGCGCGGGCCAAGGCAATAGACGCTGCTCGACTGGTGGCCACCACTGTCCATCAGGTCTTCGGTGGCAACGGCTTCTCCATGGAGTACGACGTGCAACTCTATAGCCGTCGGCTGCGTAGCTGGGCTAATCGTGGTCATCGCCCCGGCAAGGAGTTGGCAGATCTGGCGCGGGCGATGCTTAATCCGGCCCGCCGCGATGCAGTTCGCGTTCTCTGGCACCACGACATCGGGCTTCCGCTACCGCGTTGGGCGCGTGAAGCGGATGCACTCTGACTGAGCTGATGACTATGACGAGCCAGGGATGCTCGCCGGATGAGAGGGCAGACATCGTCGTCAGCCCTCGTCATTCGTTGGAGCCGCGCCCCGTCCTCGCGCCCATCGCGCTGAGGCGGGTAAGCAACGTATCTTTTACTCCTGGCCGCTATTCCCGATTCCGAGTGGCCTGCCATTTCCTGCTGGCCTGGTCGTTGATGATCCTTATCTCATTGGGTGGCGAACGAGGCTTCGCTGCGCGGGACACCCCCCTCCAGGCATCTTCGCCAGGCATCGCGTGTTGTGCGCCCGGACTGCTCTTCGTCCAGAAGGTGGGAGCGTGCAATCCGGCCTTGGCAACCGGGATGAACCGATAGCGGCGACGTTAGCAAGCAGCAAGCTCGTCCGAGTTCAGGCGCCGGTGGCCACCCAGAGTCCGAGCAGCCAGTTGGCCACTAGGGCAGGGCCGTCGCGTCCTTCGACCTCGACGGTTACCTCGTAGCTGAGCAAATGGAATCCTGGAGCGCGCTCGGTAATCCCCTCGAAGGAGAACCTGCCACGTACGCGGCTATTCACCGGCACTGTGCCCGTAAAACGGACGCGATCGTAGCCATAGTTGACGGCCATCTTCTTGTCAGTGATTGCAGGCATCGCTGTGCGCATCATCAGTGGAAGCAACGACAAGACGAACAATCCATGGGCGATAGTTCCGCCGAATCGTGTATGGGAGGCCCGAATGGGGTCTGTGTGAATGAACGCATCATCCCCCGTGACTTGGGCGAAATCGTCGAGCTTGGCCTGGTCCACGGTGATCCAGTCGGATGTGCCCCGCAATTGGCCCTGCAGCGTGCGCAGTTCGTCAAAAGTGATGATCTTGCGTTCTGCCGCTGGGCGAGGATCGCCTGCCATGGTTTATTGCTCCATCTCAGTGGGGGGGATGTATAGGCCTAGGTAACGATGTCGTGTCGAGGGGTGCGCTCCTCCGTCGAGACATTACGTGACCCAGAAGCACCGACGAACAGCGGAGCTGTTCGCCTTTCTCCGTCAAGCCCTCACAGCAATCGCTACGAGCCAGTCGTCGCGACTGCTGCGAGCTATTCACTCCAAGTCAGCGTCCGGCCCGAGTGGCGCCGGCCGCTCCCAGTGCTCCCAGAATGGCATTGACCTCCATGACATGCTCGGCGGTCTTGATCAGCCGATCGATGTCAGTGGGTGACGGTTGCAGGAAGGACGAGGGAGCCCAGGACCCATCCGCGGCTTGCCGAGCCTCGAACCAATTGACCATTCGAGTGAGGTGCGCAGTCCAATCGCGTCTGATATCCACCGCGGCCAGTGCTGCGGCGCCCCAGCCAAACTTACAGAGCTGCACCGAACCCAGGTCGTTAAACTGCTCTGGGGTTCCAGAAAGATTCTTCGCTAGCAGGTCAGATGCCAGGTTAAGCGGCTGCTTTAGGCCGTTTCGCTGTGCATAGGCTGAAAGGAAGACGGCTGCCATGCCTGGCGTGTAATACGTCTGACGCGCCCGATTGAAGTCGGTGATTGCCAACCATTCCAGTTCCTTGGATGGTTGCTCCAGAAGTTTGCGCCCGTGACGGAAGGTGTAAAGGCGATTCCCTGCATTGGCTGGTTGCAGCTCAAGGAGATCGGTGACCCACCGATACACACCGTCGGCGATGTCGTCCTGGCCCGTAATGACCGCAGCTTGGCCCACCTGGGCGGTGGAAAGCAGGTCATAGAAATCCGTACTCCTATCCTGGGGCGGTGCAATAGGGAACCCACCTGTGTTGGGGTCCTGGATTTGGCGCAAGGCCCCCATCACAGCAGTGGCGACATCAAATCGCTCGGTGAACCAAGCCCCAATCGCGAAGTGAGCGAGGGGGTAGGCCAGGAATCGTCCCGTGCCCAATGCGGGGCCGGGAGCGAAGCTTCCGTCCAGAGTGAGCTGTGTCCTCTCGGCCCAGGCCACTACCTGAGCTGCGGCACTGGCCTCGCCAGAAACAGCGAGAGCCCATGGTACCCGCGCCCATCCGTTGCGTTCGTCAGCTCCTACAGGTTTTCCCGAGGAGTCGACACGGTCAAGGATCCAGCGCACACCCCGATCTCGTGATGCGCGAATGCGGGAAATGTTGTCGGAGAGGTCAGTGCGTTCTACTGCGCCGAAACCTGTCATTTCAATCAACTCTCGCGCGAAGTGGGTGTGAAAGTGGCTGGCATGCTGGATACCCCGGCCGTATTGGCAAAGGAGGGGTAGTAACGCAACCGATCCCGGTCAATTTTGTAATCCGGCATGCGGTTGATGACCGCCCGAACCATCAGTCGAATCTCTACCCTGGCCAAGGGGGCTCCCAGGCAACGATGCTCGCCGCCACCGAAGGAGAAGTGGTCTTTGCCATTGGGTCGATCAAGCCTCACCTCGGCAGGGCACTCGAACACCGCAGGGTCACGGTTGGCTGCCGCCCACGACAGGAGAATACGGTCGCCTTTCTTCAATAGTTGGCCATGGAGCTCCATGTCGTGGGCCACGGTGCGGGCTGTGCCATGGTTCGGCGGGTTTAGACGCAGAGTTTCTTCGACTACACGATCAAGCAGCGCATCGTCGGCAAGCAATTGCGAGTAGAGTTCGCGGTTGTCCTCTAACCAGAGCAGCACGTTCAGGGTTGCCGCCATCACTGTACCGAAACCGCCGAATACAACGGCGGAAAGCATGCCTACTTGCACTTCATCCGTCAGAGGCTCACCCATGGCAGTTTTGGTAGCAAGTGCGCTGATGATGTCCTTGCGCGGATTCTGTTTCCGCTCAGCGAGTAACTCTCGCATTTTCATTTGGACGTTACGGATCTCGTTGATGGGGTAGTCCGGATGATCAGTTGGCAGAATGGAAGACTTGTGGGCGGCGAGCATAAATTCTTCCCAGCGCTCAGGATCAATCCCCACCAATTCCATCGTCGTCTTGGCTGCAACACGCATGGCGAAATCGTAGGCGAAGTCCAATTCACCCAGATGAATCACTCGATCCAGTGCCTCTTCGACGTTGCGTTTGGCCACTTCAGCAAGCTGACGCACAGCAACCGGGGCGAAGTAGGGCGCTTCAATCATGCGACGAGCCGGGTGGATGGGCGGATCGGACTCCGATAGGGCAAGGGTGTAGGGCAGCTCGGGAATCAGAATTCCCTTGGCCCAGGGCTTGTCGGGAGAGTTGTGGGCGGAGGAAAAGCTGTCCGGATTTGCGGCCGCATGTGCGACGTCTTCGTGTTTGCTCAGGATCCAGTAGCCGCCATGGGCTTCCGACCAGGCCACCGGACAATGCGTGGCGCGTTCTTCGGCCTTTTTATCCCAGTCGTCGCGGTAGCTAGGGGTATGATGATCAAAATCAATAATAACTTTTTTAGACATTGTTAGTTACCTTGTAAGATTTGTCTTGGACTCGTCGATGATGTAGGTCTTCATGGAACTTCTATCCATAAACTTATCCTCATCGACAGCAAGAAACTGGCCTTCGGAGGAGTGGGCGAACTTCAGCGTTTCTGAGAGCCCCTCAGCATCATCGAACCAAAACTCCGTAACACAGTCGTAAACCGGTTCATCTTGGCCTGGAAAGGCTTGCAGGTAGTTTCTGCAGTAATTACGGAGGTAAGGGAGCGTCGAAGCAGCAAGTGGTGCATGATTGGACTCGTAGTAGCTCCTGAACTCCTCGAAGCTTAACGATTGCTTTCGTTTCACTAGAAGAATCAGCTTGACCATAGCCTTATTCACTTTGTTGGGCGAGGCGATCAAGTATTGGGATGATGGCTTCGCAGAAACGAACTGGATCGTCCGAGGGTGCAAAATGGCCAAGTCCGGGAAGTACAATGTGCTCTACGCCAGGAATATGTCGCGCGACAGCAGCACCGCCGTTCTCAGGGTAAAGTTGACTGCCGTCAAATTCACCGGTGACAACGAGTACCGGGGTCTTTGTCGTGTCAATCAGGTGGCCGTCTTCACGAAGATCGTGTTGATTCATGAAGTAATCGTTGTCACCCGCATACACCCCGGGGAAGTTCGAACGATAAACCCAATAAACTTCCTGGGCGGATGCCTCGGGCGCCCCTGGAGCGGTTGCTGCCAGAATTCGCGAGGCGAAGAAGTCCGTTGAAGTAGTTGGCTTACGATGGAGGTCATTGTTGTAGTGGCCGCGAGAGCGGATCTCATACCAGCCATTCAGCGCAACAAATGCCCGATAGTGATCTGCATGGTGTGCTGCGAGGTCCAGCGCGAGCTGCCCGCCCACAGAGCAACCAAGATAGATCGGCTTATCCAGCTGCAGGGCCTTGACGATGGCGGTGCTCCAGTCGAGTAGTTCGACCTTGGTCGGTCGGTATGCTTCTTCCCACCAGCGGGATCCGATGGGCGGCAAAGACTTACCATGAGAGGGCAAATCCCAAGCAATCATCCGAAAGCGTCGTTGCAATTCTGGGTTCGCGAGCATGTGGCGATACTGGCGGCTATCGGCACCGGCAGTGTGTTGAAGCACCAGTGTGATCGGGCCATGGCCAGCTTCTTCGTAGTAAACGCGGGCTTTTGCTTCACCGCTCTGGACGAAGACATATCGGCCGATTGCGCAATCTGTTTCCCAGTACGGCTCCAACTCTTCAGTCGGAAGTGGAAGTGCATCGGCAACGGCCTTGCGCAGGACGAGGAACAGGCGTTGAAGTGCCCCTTGGTAAGGGGCAAGAAGTTGCTCGAAATCCCCCTCGACAACCACACCGTGCATCTGTCCTACCGAAAGGCTTTCAAAACCAACCTCTGGATGGGCCACTAGTGCGCGCTCCCAGAAGCTGTCTGGGCCAGAGATAGTGATATCGGCTTTCGCCCCTGCGGCGGTAGCGAGGGAAAGCTCTCCATTTTCAACGGAGAGTTCGAAGGTAAATTCACCCAGGGCAAGACGGATCAGCGCGGTCAGTTCACGCAGCTTGTACCGTAACTCGGCATCCGATTGGGCAATCGAAATAAAGTGATCTTTATTTATTTTCATGTGTGCCTCAGCAGTATGAAAAATAAAACTTGTTGTTGTGGGAGGTCATTAGTTGGCTTCTGTTGCTAAGAAGACCTTGGTCTGTTCTCGGTCCACAAAGTTAACTTCATCCTCCGCCAGAACCGCGCCTTCCGATGAGCGTCCAAATTCGAGGGAGGCTTTCAAGGATTGCTGGTCCTCAAACCACAGTTCGGTAATGCAGTCGAACGGCGGCTCGGGCTGGCCAGGAAAAGCGGCTAAGTAGTTTCGGGTGTAGTCGGACATGTGCACCAAGACCCTTCGGGCAAGAGGTGCATGCACGCGTTCGTAGTATTCTTTGAACTCGGCCTGAGTCAGGCCCGGCTTCCGTTTGATCAGCATGATGATCTTTGGCATGTTCTACTCTCTCGGCAGACGTGAAGTCTTGGACAAGCCGTTAGTTATGGCCAAGAACAGGGTGGGGCTTGTAAGGCTCTTCCAGTTTTTTGACTTCTTCGTCACTGAGAATCACGTCCAAGGACTCCACTGCCTGATCCAGTTGTTCGAGCTTCGTTGCGCCGATAATGGGTGAGGTAACGGCTGCACGGGACGCAACCCACGCCAGAGCTACTTTCATCGGCGGAAGGTCTTTCGCGGCTGCAATTTCGCTGAGTCGCTGCTGAACCTCGAAATCATCTTCTCGGAAATAAAGATGGCGGGCGAATGCATCGCTTTTGGCGCGAGCGGTGTTTCCGCTGCCTTCCTTGTTACGGTTACCTGCAAGAAAACCGCGAGCCAACGGCGACCATGGTATTACACCGATGCCTTGATCCAGGCAGAGCGGTAGCATTTCGCGTTCTTCTTCGCGATACACCAAATTGTACTGAGGCTGCATGGACGAGAACTTGGTGAAGCCATTTCGCTCTTGGATACCTAGCGCTTTTGCGAACTGCCATGTATGCATGGACGAGGCTCCAAGGTGGAGCACTTTTCCTGCTCGTACCAAATCATTGAGCGCCTCTGCCGTCTCTTCGAAGGGAGTTTCATAATCCCATCGATGGAGCTGATAAAGGTCGATGTAGTCCGTTCCCAGTCTTTTAAGGCTGGCATCAACCGCGTTCATAATATGCTTGCGGGACGCGCCACGTTCGTTCTGGCCGGGGCCGGTGGTACCGAAAAACTTGGTGGCAATGACTACCTCTTCCCGGCGCGAGTATTCCCTAATTGCTTTGCCGAGCACGATTTCGCTCGCACCCTCGGAATAGGCGTCTGCGGTATCAAAAAAATTGATGCCATGTTCAAAGGCTCTTTTGAAAAAGGGAAGGCTGTGCTCTTCATCCAGAGTCCAATCTGAGTGAGTTTGACCTTTTCCGTAGCTCATGCAGCCCAGGCAGAGTTTCGAAACCTTGAGTCCAGTTTTTCCAATTCGTACGTACTTCATTGTTTGCTCACCCAGTTAGCAAGTCTGGTGTCCACGGTATCCAAGGCGTTAATTACCTCGGCGCTTCTTTTGCTCGAGAAATCACGAATTTTGGGATCGGTGATGATCAGGAACTCACCGTTCAATATTCCGGCGAGGCAGAGGGCTGCGGTGACGTCAGGACTCTGGCCTTGCGCCATTGCTGCGCTCGCTCGTGCGGCATATTCTTGGGGCATCGCGGACTCGCCACCGTATCTCGCCTGGCGTGTACGTCGGGCGTCATAGAGCTTGGTATCGACCACTCCAGGGCAGAAAATCGAGACTTTCACTCCAGTTTCAGAGAGATCTCGGCGCAATGTGTCGGCCAAGGCCAGGCTTGCGTGCTTGGTTAGGGTGTATGCGCTGCATGGTCCCGTTTTTGGTACGCCCAACGAGTTTTCGGAGCCGGTGATAATGAAGTGAGCAGCCTCGTTTGCTTCAGCCGACTTGATTAGTATCGGTACAAAAACTTGGATAGTGGAAAATACGCCTCGGACGTTTACGTCCAATAACCAATCGAATTCAGCGGGTGCTGTACTCAGAATCGATCCGGCGATGGCGACTCCGGCGTTCGCGAATACGTGATTGATTTTCCCGAAGTCTTTGAGCACATTCTTGGCGAGTTCTTCGACTTGCGAGCGTTCGGTGACGTCACACTGATAAGCGCGCGCTTTTTCACCCAGGCTACTAGCCAGCTCGGTGGCTTGGGATAGGTTCACATCGGCAATCGCTACCGAAGCACCGGATTCCAAAAGTGCGATAGCAAGTGACTTTCCTATGCCATTAGCTCCGCCGGTTATCACTGCGACAGTATTATTGAAGTTATTCATTGCTGGTCGTCTCCGTTGTTGTTCGTATGGGCGACACGCGGTCAGGTCTAAAGAATTGAAATACCTTGAGGGACGGAGCTCCAGAACTCGCCGTCATGGCCATAGAAGATTCGCGCTCCTTTCTCTTGCATTGACTTCAGCCTTCTCAAAGTCTCTAGACTTTGTGCTTTGTCATAGACGTGGCTGGGGAGTCGCATCTCATCTAGGGAGCGCTTTAGGTAGCAGCAGTCCGCGGTAAGAACGACGTCGCCTTTAGGCAGTTTGATTCGCGCGCACTGGTGGCCGGGGGTGTGCCCATAACTGGGGAGGATGGTCACGGTCCCATCGTCGAAGAGGTCGTACTCACCACTTATCTGAAGTACAGGGTGACCAGTGTCGTAGTCTTTTCGGTTGTAAAGATTGCTGTCTTCTGAGTTTCTAGCCGCAGACATTTCCGGGCGCTGAACAATAATGGTGGCGTTGGGGATGGAGGCGTTACCGCCGCAATGATCTGCATGAAAGTGCGAATTGATGATCCAGTTAACGCGGGCCGGATCGATTTCCATCGCGCGAAGCCGCGCAGCAATGTCCGCACTCTCGTCAAATTCATATCCCGTCTGGTCCGGCCCCAGCTGGAACCCCTTTTCGCGCATGAATCGCCTGCCTAGGCCGGTATCGAACAAGGCCAGGCCTTTGGGGTGCTCAATCAGGTAGGCAGGAACGGGTGACCTCACCACCTCTTTCTCGCCACCTTCAAGAAAGAACCCCATGGGCGCCTGGAACCAGCCACAGGTGAATGCGAACAGACGTACCATTTCTACCCTCCTTTTTGAAGAGTAGTATATTAACGTCTGGCGAAGGTTCACAAGCTAGCTCGTGCACATTGGTCGAAATTGGGACGAATCAGCAGCAGCCGAAGCCTCGCTGCAACGGAAAAATTGTTGCTGATCAGGTGCATAGCGTCCGCCCTGCACGGCTCTGCAGAGCGGTAAGCGGATATTTCGCGAGGCGAGAAAACAGCAGGCCCGAAGCCAGTAGGGAGGCTTCAGGTCGGGCTGGAGGGGCGGGGATGCTAGCGAAGCGAGATGAAGCTATCTCGACGTTACAGTTCCGACAGGATCTTCACGAATGTCTCGGCAAGGGGGTTGCTTCCGAGGTGTCGCCGAGCATGGTCGCTGTTGGTATGAGGAATGGATTCTAGGGCCGTGCGCACGCAGGCCGCCTCTTCCACTGAAAGTCCGGTGCGCCGTAAATAGCGGGTGCTTGCCAGAATCATCTGGGCGGGATCTGGGCGAACGACTCTCAGGCCACTTGCCCCCCCTCTACCCATCTCTACAACCCCTAGGCGCTCAAGTGAACGTATGGCCTCCCGAATGACTGCACGTCCAACGTCGAAGCGCTCCATCAATTCCGCTTCCGACCCCAAAAGCATGCCAATCGGCCAGTCGCTTTCGAGAATCTGCTGGCGCAGCTTTCGAGCTATTTGTTCCGCTTTCTTGGGCGGCCGGCCGGCAGGGAAGAGTTGGTCTGCGCGTTCCACTGCACCCTCTCGGCTGGATACGCCGCCTGTCACTGCAGAGTGTCGGAACACATCTTCGAAGTGTTCAAGGAACTCGTCTTCCCATGCCAGGGCTTGCTCCCAGTTGCCGTCGATCAATGCTTCTGCAGTCTTCCTGGTCGAGCGCGCCATTGCCCCCATTAGACCTCGGAAGGTTTCATCATCTAAGGACGAGTACCAAGATGCGTGTATGAGCGCCTGGCCAATAGCATGAACAAACAGGCTTAGCGCAGAGTTCCCCGCGAGATCCAAAAGCGTACGACGGACGTCTGCTGTGGCAGCAAGCATTTCCGAGCTGAATTGATCTCCGATGGCCTGGACTGATCGATGAAGCCGTATGCGGGTGACGTCGTCCATGCGCGCGGCGGCCTGGTTGATCATCACACTTTCCAGGGCCTTCCGTACGGCGCGAATCTCGGACGGCGTTGAGCCCAGAAACTCGAGATAGTTGCTCAGTCCGTTACGGACTGCGTCAAAAAGCGTGGAGGCGACAAACAGACCGCCGTTACGCCCGCGGCGTGACTCGACCATCCCCATTTGCTCCAGCAGTACAACCGCCTCACGAAAACTCCAGCGGCTCACGTCTGCCGCAGCTGCAAGGTCAGCCTCGCGTCCAAGGGAAAAGCCCACAGGCCAAGCTTCGACAACGATCCGGTCCTCAATGACCCTGGCGATTCGCTCGGCCAGCTTCATTTTGCTTGCTGGTTCGGTAGGGGTCCGACCACTGAGTTCGAGGTAGCTGAGTAGAGGGCTGCTCGCCATGTGCGGTCTCGTTCATCGTCGCTTTGGGGATGGGGGCTGCCAATTATGAGGGGAGGAGGGGCGATGGGTCGATCCCCAGAGGCAGCAGTCACCGCTCGAAGGGTATTACATTTAAATTTGAAAGGTATTATATTTTTAGCGGGCTTCGCTCCCTGAATCGACTGCAACCGATGAGAACAACCATGACAATGAATCCTCGCTCGCACCTCGATGTGGACCTCCTGAATTCCGCAACCTTTGTGGATGGGCCGCCGCATGAGATCTTTGACCTGCTGAGAAATGAAGAGCCTGTTTACGGTCAACCCAATCCGATGGGGGGAACGGCGTGGTCTCTAACTCGCTTCGCCGACATCCGTGCCGTGGGCACAGATACTGAGCGCTTTACTTCTGCCGAAGGTATGCACTACCCCAACCTTCGTGATCACGCGAAGCACAAGTGCGACAACATCATGTTCAACGACCCGCCCACCCACACGCGGTTGCGCACCTTCGCCGCCAAGGCGTTCTCGGCTCCGGTGGTGGCCAAGTTCGAGGGCTGGGTTCGTGAGCTGTGCGTACAGATCGTCGATGACGTGCTTCAGCAGGATCGGGTCGACATCATTCCAGCCATTGCGTCAGAGCTGCCCGGCCAGGTCATCGCCAAAGTTATGGGGGTGCCGGATCATGAACGGCCGCTGATCATCAAGTGGGCGAATGACATCTTTGGTCGCCTGGACCCCTCGATTGGTATGGAGAGGTCGATCGCCGCAGTGAAGGAGTGTGAGGAGTACGCGTTCGTTCTTCGGGATCGGAAACTGAAAGAGCCCGGTACCGACATGGCGACCGAACTGGCGCATGCGTCACGCGGCGGGATGGGGATTACCGATGGCGAGTACAAGGAAATGGTCAGTTCGCTGATAATCGCCGGTTACGAAACAACGCATACGCTGATCGCACAGTCCCTCGTGCTCATGGCTCGCGATCCTAACGTTCGCCGACAAGTCGAAACCACGCTGCCCGGCCAAATGGGCCCCGTGGTAGAAGAGCTGCTCCGTTACACCTGCCCGGTGATGCACATGGGACGGACTGCGAAGGTGGACTTCGAGCTACACGGTAAGCAGATTTCGGCGGGTGACTTTGTGCTCATGTGGTTCAGTGCTGCTAACCGTGATCCGGCGGTTTTCGAGAACCCGCACCTCTTCAACGCTGCCCGGCCTCGTATTGGTCATGCCAGCTTTGGAGGTGGTGGTCCGCACCTGTGCATGGGCGCCCACCTGGCCAGACTGGAGGGCCAAATTCTGCTGGAGGAGATGAACAAGAGGAATCTTCGTTTGGAGCTGGATGGCGAGCCGGAGCGTTCCGTCGGGGTATTTATCAATGCCCTGAGAAAGGTGCCGATGCGAGTGCTCAAGTGAGACTACATTAGGTGACCGTTCAGTCCTGGCTCCAGTGACGGTAAGTGGTGTGAGGTCTGTTGCCGCGACTTCACGCCGCTGCTCCTGAAACCTGTCGCCAGGCTTCAAATTGCGTTCGAGCGAGCTACCGGAATAAGGGGGCGGTCAGTGTTAGAAAGGAGCCTGGCTCCATCAGTGGCCGATCGGAAGGCGATAGGGCGCAACGATGTCAACAGCTCCCAAATCGAACCCAAGGGCTTCCTGATCTACTGCGCGATTGCTACATCTTTTCGCCAGGTGTGCGGTTTCGGGGGTAGAGCCGCGCGGGAAGCGCTGGCCGTCCTTTTCGAAGAGTCTGTGGTAGGGATGGCAAAGCATGGGGTTGAAGCATCTGCTTTCCATGGCCTCGTAAGCTGCGCTCAGGGCCAAGCCGGGGATTTGTTCGCGCAGCGACTCGAAGATCCGAAGCCCCTCACGATCTAGGTCCCCCCAGAAAAAAGTCGGAAGCTGATCCATAGCCGATTTAAGGTTGATTGCATCGCCATACGCTGGACAGGCGACAACGTGATTGGCCGCAAGCCGTGCACCGAAGTTCTCCATGGTGAGACCGTAGCCATAGGCGGCGATGCCTACCGCTTCCTGCGCATGCGGGGAGCGGGCGAAGGCGGTAAAGCTCCTGATGTTTTCGATCAGCACGACGGCCTTTGGTTGGGACGGTCCTGCAGTCAGTACGTAGAGTTCGCCGGCCAGTTCCTCGCCACCGGTTTCGCCCAGGCTACGCATGCCTCGTCGCAGATTCTTAAGCGCCTTGGCTGATCCAAGAATGTGGGCTGCCGAGGTGAAAATGGGATCCTGATTGAGTGCCCCATCTTGCCTGCATTGCAAGAGGCCCCGCACAACATTCGCCATGTCATCAGCGGAGAGCCCGTCGAACAAGTGCGCGTGGTCGAGCAGAGCGGCGAGTGAGGGGACTTCTGCGAGGTCCTGGTGGTGCTTGAGCACTTCCGCAAGCTGGTGGGCTACGGGATCTACAAAGGCGTCAGGCTCGCCCGTCCAAGCGACCATCTTCAATGGCTCTCCGGACCGGGCGATACCGCGCACTTTCCCGCTGCTGGCGAGTGCTGCCAGCGCGTCCCTCACCTCCAGGCGTGCCAGGCCCGTTCGGGATGCAATACGCTCGATGAGCCGGGTAGGGCGGAGTGTTTTGCCTCCGGTCATGAGACGGAGTAGGGCGACCTCAACCTTCCTTACGCTGTCCATCGGCGTTACCTAGCAGTCGATCAGCATGGAATTCCACTGCTTTCACTTCACCCTCTTCGTAGGGCGCGCCCTGGTGTGCATCTGACTCTTCTGCAACGAGCACGAAGCCCCAAGCGCCGCCGGCACGGCGAAGCGCACAATAGGAAGGGAACAGGTTGGGATCGTTCTCGTACAGTTCGTTATGGATCCAGCCGATCAACTGGAAAGATCCTTTGAGCGTTCGAATGACAGAGAGGGAGTGACGGATCATGCGTTTGTCACTCAGGTTCGAGAACAAGCCATCGATCATCACCACACGGGTTGCCGATGGCTTGATGCGGCGCCTGCTATCGAGGCTTCCGGCATCGGCCAGGGCGTCGCGATGAAGGGCAAAATCCGCCAGTTTGGTCATGATGAGAAGGGCCAATGCGTTGCCTTGTCCGGTGGACAGGCTGGGGGTGAGCCGAACTGGCCGTCCGCCGGCAATCTCCGGATGCTGGAAGGTTACAGTCGGGCCTGAGGCATTGCTGTCGGGTGGGGCTCGGAATACGGTTCGGTAGAAGGTCGAACGGACTTCCTGCTTCAGCTGTTCCTCAAATTCAGCGTCACTACCCTTAATCTTGCCGGCGGCTTTGTCTTCATCGCGGCGTCTCTGCTGAAGGTCAATCACCTTGATAACCGCGTCGATTTCGTTTCGCACTGCATGACGATCGATAAGCTCGCCCGCGATCCTAAGTCCGGCTGCACCCTCGGAGTCGCGACGACCAAGCGCGGTTTTGAGCAGCTTGAAATTGTCTTCCAAGCTGTCGGTAAAACCGGAGATGGATTCGACTAGACGTTCGCGCGCCTTCTGCAGGTCTGTTTCGCTTCGCTTCTGGAGATCCTCGGCTTGAAGCAAGTAGTGCTCAAAGTGTCGGTGTAGTTTCTTCACTTTGATCACTACCGCCGATTGATCCCCTCCGGCTACCAGATCATCTTCTTCCGCACGGGTCAGCTGGCCGTCGTGCTCCTTGCGAATACGGTCCAGTTCGCGGACGAGGTCGTTGAAGTCACGCGCCATCGTGTCGCCCAAGCTTTTGAGCTGAGATTGGTTCGACTTGAGCGGGAACTCGTCGACGTTGGATGCGAGATCCCCGAGCAATTCAGACAATCCCTCCGACCCATTGGCATCGGACCGATCGCGAAGCTCATCGAGCAATGCCATTGCCGCGCGCAGATGCTGGCTTGGGGGCGACGCTGTTGAAATCGACGCGGGAGGGAGGGCAAGACTGAGTTCTTGCACCACGCGCCACTGTTTGAGAATTTCAATCACGGCGTGATCTATGGCCGATGCGGCGGCGTTGAGCGGGCCTACACGCTGCTGCTCGTGATGCAGAAACTGAGAGTCATCCTGGATAGTCCTTTCAAGCCGATCGAGCTCCTGGCGAAGTACGTCACGCTGTTTGAGCAACTTAGTACGTTCGCTTGGATCGCGTTCGGCATCTGCGGCTTGTTGCGCGAGCGAGAAATCGAACTTCGTGCGTGCTCGGGCGCGTTGCTCTTGGGCGAGCAGCTCTTTGAGCCGTGGCTCATACGTGGCGTCGAAGCGCGGGCCATCTTCCGAGAGGAATCTTGTCGCCCTGACTAGCACGGGGTGCCAGTTTGCCGATTGAAGCTGTGCCGTATGATGACGTTCGCGAGCTTCGCTGTTGGCTGCTGTGGCGGCAATCTGACTTTGCTTGGCTTCACCTGCAGCGATAGCACTGCGCTGTTTGGTGCTACGCGCAGCGTCAATCTCTTGGGCGATGCTGTTGGCGATCGCCCAGCCGCCAAGTTTTTCGAAGTCCTCGGCGGCTTGAATGAGCGGCTGGCACTTGAAGCGCTGCAGGAGACGTGGAAGTTCGGCCGCGATCTGTGCCAGCGCCTCGTCAGTGGCCGCCATCTGTTGTGTGAGTTCAGCGTATCCCTCTTCCCCGCCTCGATCCTGGAAACGGATCATTGCCTGGATTAGGTCAAGGCTTGGGCGGGATGCGCGGTCCTCGAGCCTAGGTAGCTGCTCAAGCACTTTGGTTAGCTGAGCGCTCAAATCTGTTTCGATGCAGCTTTGCCGTTCAAGCTCATGTACTCCGCCCGCTTCGAGAAACGCGACAGCTTGGCGAATGAAGGACATCACTGCGTCGCTGCGGTGCTCCTTGAGTATCCGGAGCTGTTCCTCTATGGCGGTCAATTGCACCTGAGCACCCCACAGGGCCGACCGTGCTTGCTGCTGTACCGCATCACAGGCGAGTCTCACTAATTCGCTGGTGGCGGATTCAGGCACGAGGTCGTTGTACTCGCGCTCGAGCTGATCGACTTTCGGCAGAAGCGCCTCGAGCTTCGCGGCCAGACTTGCCTTCAGTTCGAGAAACTTCTCTGGGTCGATCAAGGCCTGTACTTGAAGTGTTACCACGCCCACCAGGAAGGAGTAGGCCAACTGGTTCTGCGAGCCCAGCTCACCTTCGCGACAGAATCCTTCCAACTCTGGGCGAAGGAACAGCGGCGCCTCGATACCTGCTCGATCAAGCGCTTCCAAAGCTTCCTGGGCCATTTGAAGGTCAGCCAGCACGGGAAGGTGCAGAACATGAGAGAAGTGCGTAAGCAGTAAGCTGCGTCGTTGAGTTGGAAGTTGAAGTGCGTCGATGACCTCATGGACCCGTGGGTGTGATGCCCCCACTTGAGTGTGCACTTGTCGTGCGAGCCTGCCTGCCGTCGCGCGGGCGCCCTCAAGCTCTTCACGTTGCTGACGGAGTTCACTGAGTTGCGTACTCAGCTCATCGCGCTCCCGTCCACACTCGGGTAAGCGGAGGGATCGGGCAGCGGCGATGGCCAACGCGTCACGGTCTCGACCGAATCTGGCCTCAAACGCATCTAGTGCCTCACAGAACGGGGTGAGCTGCTTGATCGTTCCCTCGACCTGCGTTTTCTCGCGTGTCTGGATGGCAACTTGATCGGCGAGCTCGCGTTCTAGCGTGGTGACATTGATCGAGAGGCCGAAGCGCTGATGGACGGTCTTGAGTGCCGTCTGGTGGGACCTGAGTATGGCCAATCCTTCGCATGTTGCCGCAAGGTCCTGCTTCAGACGCCGTTCCTCTTCCTGTTTCTCGGCCAGTTCCCGCGTCACTGTTGCCTCCAGCTGACCAGGGGAGGCCTCACCAAACTTGTCTCGGTAAAGGGCGGCGCTGGGCAGCAGGTCCTCGAGCTCTCGACATCTGGACCCCAATTGCTGCCGCGCGGATTGCAAGGCAGCGTGACGCTCCTGCGCCTGCGTCAGTTCCGCTTGGACCTGGTTCTGAAGCCCGTCGAGCGGCTCGCCGGGGAAGACCGCCTCAAAGTCCCGTACCTTGGGAACCAGCGAGGCGATTTCAACGCCCAGACGCTCCAGCGTTAATACGGCGTTGTCAGCGTCCTGTGCTTCTGTCTGGGCTTGCGCGGCAGCCTCTTCTGCGGCGACCAACTCGTTCTGGGCGTGGGTTTCATCCGTGGCAGCCGCCTCGAGAGCGTCGGATAACTCTTGCTGCGCCGCGGTTGGCGTGAGTGCAGGAAACTCGGCGCAGGCTTGCTGGTAGGCTGTGCGGAACTCGTTCAGGGCCGTTTGGCGTACGCGGTGCTGAAGGCAATCGTTCTCCGCGCATTCCGCTTGTTTCTCCGCAGTTGCCCCAGTCGCGGCAGGTGCCGCCAACTCCTCATCCGTGAACAAGGTGCTTTGCCGCATTGCTGACAGCACATACTCGGCGGCCTCAATACCCTCCAGGCGGTTTACCAGATCAGTGTGTTCGCTTTGTTTGGATTGTCGCAGTTGGGTGTTGCTGCGGATTCTTTCCCGCAGCGATTCCAACTCGCGTGCGAGTCGCCTAGAGGCCACTCTGGAAGGATTGGGATCGCCCGCATTCTCATGCCATTCAAACGCACAGTGAAGGGCAAGTGAGGCATCATCAGTATTCCACTGTTCGGCAAATCGCGTACGCCTGTCGGTCAGGGCAAGGGCCGCTTCAAGGGCGTAGCCGCTGTTAGCGGTACCTCCGCCTTGGGCGCGCTCCAGTGCACCGAGGCGGGTAGGTTTCTCAAGGACTTGTCCCGGTATGAGCTTGGTAGACTTGATACCGCGCTGCTGTGCATCTCGATTAATTTCCTTCGCCTCACAGCCCAGTATCTGTGCAATGACTCGGTCGGGCACCAGCCATTCGCCGCTCTGACAAACCATCTGATTTGCGATTAGCGTCGTGTGCTGCCCTTGATCGCGCATTGGCCGTGGAATGCCGGGGAGCGGCTGCTGCTCTACGATGTCGCGTAGGAAATCGATCTCGGCGATTGTTTGCCCGACGATGCGATTGATGTCGGCCTGCGTAGTCAGGTAGCGGTCGGCCTTTTCGTTTGCCGCCGACAGCCCATTGAACACCTTCTGAGCCGCCTGAACCGCCTTGAGGTGATCTTCGAACTTGCGCTGAGCCATCAGCACGGGACGCGCACTGGCGAGCAAGGTATCTTCGAATCGATACTCGCCATCCTCGCCGTAGACATCCATGCAATTGACCAGTACCTCAGGGGCGATATGTGCGTAGAAGAACGCCGAGTCGTAGTCTTCGCCGCTGTCGCGCTTCACTTTGAAGAAGTTCTCCGCACCGTCGCCACCGCCTGCCTTCTGGTAGAGCAGTAGTTGGTGGATCAGGCTGGGATCGAAATGACGATGGACCTGACGTTTCCAGTCCGGTATCGATAGGCCCTGGGCCAGGCCGGCACGTTCTTTCAGCGTGGCTTGGAACTCACTGTTCGGGACCATCTGTTTGCGATGGCCATCAATGAGGGCGACGGGACAATCTTCGAGGTGGCCCCGATAAAGGTAAAAACGGAGCTCGTCGTCTGAGAATCCATAGAGGCCCAACACGTATGCCTCGCCGCGCACTTCCGAACCAAGCAGCCCGGGTTGGAGGATATCAGTCGTATCCTGGTACAGGACCTCCAGGCGCACATGACTCCACAATCCCCGGCGCTTGGGAGCCGCCCGATCACGGGTGTCGGCTACACATTTCCGATCCCGGCTGAGGAGGGCATAGATTGCTTTGTTGATAGTGGACTTGCCGAGGCCGTTGGTTGCCACCACTGCGCAACTCAATCCGCGTAGGTTGATGACCACGTGCCGCCAGTTGGGTTTCCACTCGGCTTCTGATGGGCGCCGATTCTCCAGGTTGAGGAAGTTGCTGACCTCAATGCGATTGATGACCGACATGGCACTAGCCCTCCGCCTGATCTGGGGTCGCTTCAGCCTCGGGTACGGCCACCGTGGTGATTCCGTCCAATCCTGCCATTGCCAGTGAGCCGGCGTGACGTTGGAAGTTCGTCGCTATATCGACAGCCGACCAGAGGGTCTGGCGATATCCCTCGATACCCGGAATGGGCTCCAGCACACCGAGCCCCAGCATGCTGCTGAAAAACGCCTTCACCCGCGATTCAATGGCTGCATCACTAACGTTGGTCAGCGCATCATGAATCCGTCTTTGGGGCGAGTCGGCCGCAGGTGGTGATTGAACCCGCAGTTGCTCAATGCGGTGACGCACTTCTTCCAGAAATTGCTCCAGGTCGACCGAGCTGTCCTTGAACGCACTGATTGCCTCAATGGGACGGTCTTCGGTGGTGTAGAGGAAATACAGCAAGACCAGGAGGAAGAAGGTTGCCCAAATGGCGGAGCTTTCAGCCGTCTCTGAGCGCCGCTCATCGATAAGCTCTTGCAAGAGGGCGCTGGTAGCCAGGTGTTCCGGCGCTCGCTCAATGGGGTCGCGCACGGCCACGTAGATGCGGCCAGTGTTGGCCAAGCCCAGGGCAAAGGCGTCGATGGTCTGAAGCCGCAACCCTTGGGTTCGAAGAAACTCCTCAAGGTCACCGGACCGACCATATTGCCGTTCCAGGATTTCAACGGCGTCCTTCTCTTCCTGTGAGCGTCGACGCCCGCTGGCGGCGAAGCTGTAAATCGTGCGGCGCGCAACCAACTGATTGAACACGAGTCCCATTTCTTCGGGAGTCATGTGATCTCCTTGCGGTCGCTCCGCAGGTGAATGGCAAGGTCTGACGCAATGATGTGGTAGCCAAACGCGTGATGCTGTTGCAGGTCTGGCCCGCAAGTGACTTCAAGTTCAACCTTGGCTCCGAGGGGGTCGGTGACGACGTACAGCCCCATCACTGCGGCCAGGTCCTCGACTTTGTCGAATCGTAATGCCCCCTCGCCAAGCTGCCCGCTCTGTAGCAGATCACCGAGGTGTATTGGACCCTGTTGCAGTGCCACAAGGAGAACCGGCGCATGCCTTTTCAGCCACGAGGAAAATTGCTCATTCGGAGAGCTGGTGCGCGGGTCGTCATCGAAGACCACTAGTTCCGGTTCAACTGGCGGACCTATTGGGGCAACACAGCCAATGAATGACGTCACACTTGCCACGTGGCTTTGTGGTACCCAGCCACAACACCCGGCCAGGAGCCCTTCCATGGCACTAGCCGAAAGTGGTTCTCCAAGGAAATGAGTCAGGATGTCGTCGAACCTAAGCACCCCCAACCGCTGGCGCCTGCTCTTCTGCAGGTCCGCCAGGAGGCCGGCCCAGTTCCGGTTCAGCGACTCGGTTGCTTGATGGATGATGCGCAGGTTGCGGCGCAGGGAGCTCAGCGAAACCGCCACATTCGGGTTCAAGAGTTGGAACCGCTCCAACTCGGCCTGAATAGCTTGGCTGTGCAGTAGATCAAGGGCGTTCAGCGAGGCATCCAGAGCGCGCTTGAGCATGTCGGTGAAATGCTGGCGACGCTGCACGTATTGCTGGGCCATTGCATGAATCGAAGGGCTTTCTCGGATCGCCGTGAGCTGTTCACTGAAGAGCCGCAAGGACGACAAAATCTCTTGGCACAGTCTAGGCACGTCATCGAACAAATTGCCGCGTATGGCGCCAACCAGCATCTCGACGTGCTTGTCTTCATATAACCAATCACGACGGTGCCGAAGCATCTTGAGGAAAAGCCGGCCGGCCTCCGAGAGCTTCACCCGGTCATGTCGGGCGTGATAGCGAACCAGGCGAGACCAGGCCCGTGTTTGACGTGTCTCCGTGTTGGCCGCGGTCTGAAATCGAATCTCACGGTCGACATCAAGGAAGCGGGTGCAGAACCTCACTTCCTCGACTTCGAGGCCAGGGAGTTTTTCGCGCATGTGTTCGGCGACGACACTGATCGCGACGAACTCGCTGCTCCCATCGATCAAGCGACTTTCAAGATGCCCAAGCAGGTGGCCTGCCACCAGTGCTCGGCGATCGGCGCCTTCCTGCGGCTGAGGGGAGGTGATGTGGGTGGAGTCGGTGTCGACCCGAGCACACTGCAAATCGGCCAGCCGCGACGTCAGGGCGGTCACCAAAACATCCACAGGCAGATCGATGGCGTCCATGGAAGACGCTCCTCTCAAATGCATCGTCTTAACCGACGGATTAACAGTAGACGACGTGCACAGATTTTCCCAAGAGACCTGGGCCCGATGGGCCTATTCTGTTGGTTAACCGACCGACTTCTGGGGGAATCGTGGTCGAGCAACCCGTGCTGCTTACCATCAAGACGCCATTGCGGCATCGAGCGAGTCCGGTAGTGCTTCCTGAAGGATCGCGGGGAAGCTGGTTTAGCCAGCAACGTCTTCGGTTCATCGAGGCGCGCTTGTTCTGGCACGGCCGGGTCAACCGATCGGACCTGGTGGACCATTTTGCGATTCACCGATCGGTGGCTTCGGAAGACTTGGCTGAGTATCGACGCGTTGCACCGCGCAATGCTGTGTACGATCGACGAAGCAAGGCCTACCGAGCGGGGAGGGGATTTCTTCCTGTGTTCGGCCCACCAGCCCTGGTGGGACTGCTGGCGCACAGCGTTCTGGGCGATGGTTTGCCTTACCCGGGAACTCCCTTTGAAACGGTTGCCGTTCCAGGACGGACGGCAGACCCCGTGGTCGCTCGCAATGTCATCGCTGCGGCCCAGCGCGGGTTTGCTCTCAGGGTGTTCTACCGGTCAATGGGGACGCCGGCGGGACGATGGCGCTGGATTGAACCGCATAGTTTGGTTTCCGACGGCTTCCGCTGGCATGTGCGGGCCTTCTGTCGAGAGCGTGGTGCGTTTCGCGATTTTGTCCTGGGCCGTATCGAGCGTGCCGATGAAACTGGCGTGCAGACAGTTGACCCGGACAGCGATGTGCATTGGCAGCAACTGATTGAAGTGGAAATTCGACCGCACCGAAAACTGACCGTTGAGCAGGCGGAATTGGTTGCGCTGGACTATTGCATGGACGGCGGAAGCGCGCGGTTCAGTTGCCGACGGGCATTGCTCTGGTACGCCCTCGTCAACTTGGGTCTGGATGAAGAGCGCTTGCCGCCACGACAACTGGTGGAGTTAGTGGATCCAAGTCTTCGCACCCTCGCGGGCTTTCGCTGAGTCGCATAACTGATGCCTCGCTATCGCTACCACTTGATGGAAAACAAAGAAAAGCGTCTGCTCGGCCTCCCGGGTGGAGCTTCTGCATATCAGAGGTGCACGCTGGTGGTGACCGCTTCATCGTCGCGTTGGTGTACGTTCGAGGAAGCGATCTTTCATCGGGACACCATATTTACCCTCGGGATATTGAGGGGGGCTAAAGCACAAGCTGCACGTGTGCGCCAGTGGTCATGCGCGGATCGACATGGTACTCAGATTCAGCGACCTGCTCAGGAGCGATTCTGGGATCCGACGGCGATATCAGGAGTTGAAGCTCCGACTTGAAGCAAGCTATACCAGCGGCATCGGTGAGTACCTTGCGAGTAAGGCGTCGTTCATTGAGTCCGTCATGGCGCACGACAAACGACCGTTGGATAACGAGTACGCTCCGCAACGAGCTCAGATTTCCCGTCTCAACCAGTAAGCACTATCGTAGTAGTCGTCATCTCAGCGTTCAGGGATTGAGCATGATCGCATTGGAAAAGCGTTACCCGAGAGCGTCGTTCAGCAAGAAGCTGACGAGTATGTGCAAGAAGCTAGACGAGGCCTCCGAGCGCCTCGTTGAGTACAAGGATTTTTGGGGCGGCACCCAGTCTCCACTTGTCATCATTTCCTCATTGTGGGTCGTTGGTTCCTATGCCCGTGGCGCGCCCGAGTGCGGTGATCTTGATGTGGTGATGGAACTCTCCTCGCGGGGAGGCGGAGAGCCATTAACTTCGCGCATTGGCAAGGCCTTCTTTGGCGCTCTTCCCCTGGTTCGGTACTACTCCGGAACTCCGGACAAGAATACTTCTGGCGTTGCATTCCCTGATGCAGTTCTGATCTGGTCAGGGGACAGCCACGATTGGAAGGGTGCCATCAACTCGATCTGTATTGATCCGAGCGCGGGTAGAGCGGCTAGAGAGACTGACTGTATTCCGCTGCGCGACGAGCAACTGCGCACATACGAAGATGAGTTGTTGACCGTGGCAGGGTTGCTCAACGAGGGGCGACTGGAGAGCGAGTTCGTCGCTTTCGATAGCGCGATGCTGAGTCCCCTCCCTGAGGAAGATGTTGACGAAACCGAGCAGCGTCGCTTTGCGGGGCTGGGCAAGAAGTCCCGTGACTTGCTGCCGGCACTGGTGCGGTTGATGAGAAGGCATGAGCCGTTGGGGGAGTGGTCATACAAAGACGTCACGACCCTACATTGTGGCGGAAGCCGGATTCGCCTTGGTAGGCCCGAGCTAGATGTGGGGTGCTTCGACAAGTCACCAGCGATTCGACAGCTCGCCCTTATCCCCCACCACAGTGCTCGAGGTCCCAATGGGGCGTGGCTGTTGCGTAGGGGGCCAGCCCATCCAGACGTGGTCGCCATAGCGAATCGAAGCGCATTCCTTTCGACCACGGACGGTATCCCTGATCTTGTCGGCGCCAGCGGCAAATACTGGGGCTCAGTTCGCATTTTGGAATTGGATGTGTCCGAGGAAAACGCCAAGAAGCGGCTGGCTGTCTGGCAGGAGCCCGACGATGAACCTTCGGAGGTTGTTGAGATAAAGGGGCGCGATCTCCTGGGGCTCATCTGTTGTGTCGACGTCATCGAGGTCGGCGATCAGCATTTTGCTGTTAGTTGGGCCGGTGGAAGCTATCTCGAGCAGGAGAATGCAGCTTTGTCGGAGATCATCGCGGCGCTACCCGCGTCGCGAGCGAGCATGGACTGACTGGGTCCCGGTCGCGAGGTATACAAGCCAGTCAAGCGCAATCGTCATGGGGGCAGTCTGAACGGCCCACACGTAGAGACGATCATGAAGTGAAGATGCGCTCCCATTTCCTTCGGAAGAGTTCTTGACACGCACGAGGTGCACCACCGAAACACCTATGTGCCGAAGTGGAAAGGAGCGCCTGGGACCCATAGCAGATGGGTTCGCCCCGTTCATCGAGCAGGACGCCTTTGGCCCCGATCAACAGGGCATGGCCGGCAGCAATGTCATGTGCTGAAACCGGAACAAGGGAAATGCCAGCCACTGCATCGCCGGCGGCGACCCGGGCCAAGCGATAAGCAATGCTCGGCATTGGCACGAAGTCAGCGGGTGCACAAAGTTCGGAATTCAGTTTGGGTTTGTTGGCGGCGGCGGTGCTCACAAAAACTTTGCTGCCCGCCTCCAAATGGAGGTGGATCAATCGACTTGGTAGCAATTCGCCGTTGCGCAGGATGCCTCCGAGTCCCTTAGTCCACGAGATGCAGTCGGGCCCACGATCGCTAGTGACTGGCGCATAGACCACTCCTAACACCGGAACTGTATTGCGCATTAAAGCAACCGATACGGCCGAGCCGCGACGCCCTTGGAGGAAATCACTCGTTCCGTCGTTCGGATCCACCACCCAACAAAATTCGGCGCTGGTAAGGATGCGTCCTGTTTCCTCGCCCCAGTAATCGCAGTCAACTAAATCGAGCAGGCTTACACGTAGCTGTTGCTCGATCTCGACGTCGACTTCCGCCTTGTCCCCGTGACCGCGAGGGCCACCAGGGCGGTTCCATTCTGCTTCCAGCAAATTCCCCGCTAGCAGTACCTTTTCGACCACTTGGTCCAGCAGGTGCACATAGTCCATAACTCCCTCGACGGGCAGGGGCAAAGGGGTGGCTAGTCACATTTCATCAGAGGGGTCAGTGCTTTGCACTAGGGCCGTCCAATAAAGCGCCTCATTGTGGCCGGAGGTGTGGCGCTGCGGGCGATCATTTTGAGCAGCTCAACAAGATGGCCGCCAATTTTTCGCACAACTTGCGCCGTAGGCGATCTCTCGGAGGAAGAGCTGTGGGCTGGTAAGTCAACGTCGAAGAAAAGAATGGAGCGGTAGGAAACTTTACCAGGAGCTTTTCTTCGAGCAATCCCTGCAATAGCACTTCACCCCGGCTGGGATAATGCCGCAGCAACTGGTTGGCCATGCCCCGCATTTCTTCGCTGACCGACAAGTCCCGCTCTAGCTGCTTCAAGAACTCGTGGGTCTGTATGACTGCGCGGGTTCGCTCATGCGGCATCGTCATACGACAACCTCCGCTTACCGATTTGTTTGCTTCAGGAAAAAAACAAACCCCCTGGTGCGCAGTGCGGGAAAGATCCCGTCCGAGGCGTGGGGGTTATGGTCAGCTATTATCTTAACGTAGGATTTTGAGGCCTTCTACTTGAGGCGACCAAGCGCTTCTACAGGGACGACCCGTTCGGTTGCTTCCGATTGCTCCGTTTCCGAAGATAGGGAGGCCTCGGCCGCCTGGCGAAGGCCGCCCGTGAACAGCCTAGTGCCGCTGGCTAGAAGCCAGCGGCACTAGGCTGTTTCGATGCATCCGTTCCAGTTCTTAGTGAAAAAATTCCAAATCTCAGTGGATCACTTCGATTTTGTTTTTGTCTCCCCGGTCTTGGTTAAACTGCGTTTTTTCCTGGGAAATCACGCACCGTGAAGTGGGACATCTTCTGCAACGTCGTCGACAACTTTGGCGACATCGGCGTGACCTGGCGGCTGGCTCGCCAACTGGTCGCCGAGCATGGCCAATCGGTGCGCCTCTGGGTGGATGAGCCCGCCGTCTTCGCGCCGCTCTGTCCGCAGGCCGACCCCGAGGCGGATAGCCAGTGGCAACAGGGCGTGGAAATCCGCCACTGGCGCCAGGACTGGCAGCCGGCCGAGGCGGCGGATGTGGTGATCGAGGCCTTTGCCTGCCAGCTCCCCGGCGCCTATCTGGACGCCATGGCCGCGAGGCCGGAAAAGCCCACCTGGTTGAACCTGGAGTACCTGAGTGCCGAGGACTGGGTGGCCGGCTGCCACGGCCTGCCATCGTTCCAGGCCAATGGATTGCAGAAGGCTTTCTACTTCCCCGGCTTCATCGAAGGCACCGGCGGGTTGCTGCGAGAGTCCGGACTGCTGGAGCGGCGCCAGGCGTTCCTGACCGATCCTGATGCGCGGCGGGCCTTCCTCGAAGAACTCGGCGTGGAGCTGGATGACGACGCGCTACTGATTTCGCTGTTCGCCTATGAGAATGCCGCCCTGGCCGGTTGGCTGGACGTCCTCGCAGCGGGTGATCGGCCGGTGCAACTGCTGGTGCCCGTCGGTCGGGTACTGGCCGATCTCGCCAAATGGCTGGGCGAGGAAAAGCTGACTGCGGGCGCTCGCTTCAGCCGAGGAAAACTGGCGATACAGGTCCTGCCTTTCGTCAGCCAGGACGATTACGACCGCATCCTCTGGTGCTGCGACTTCAATGCCGTGCGCGGTGAGGACTCCTTTGTCCGTGCCCAATGGGCGGGGAAACCCCTGCTTTGGCACATCTATCAGCAGGAGGAGGACGCCCATTGGGACAAGCTGGAGGCGTTCCTCGTCCTCTATTGCGCTGAGCTGTCGCCGGCTGCGTCGGCTGCGCTGACCGAGGGCTGGCGGGCCTGGAACCGGGGCGAGGGCATGGGCGAGGCGTGGAATGGGCTGCTGGCGCAGTGGCCGGAAGTCAGTCTGCATGCCGATAATTGGTGCCGGCAGCAGGCTGCGCGCACGGACCTCGCGACGGGTCTGGTGCAGATTTGTACAAAACCGCTATGATACGCGGCCAGTTTTTTGTCACCCATCCACATCGGATATTCGTATGAAAACCGCTCAAGAGTTCCGCGCCGGCCAAGTTGCCAACATCAATGGCGCTCCCTGGGTCATCCAGAAGGCCGAGTTCAACAAGTCCGGCCGTAACAGTGCTGTCGTCAAGATGAAGCTGAAGAACCTGCTGACCGGTGCCGGCACCGAGACCGTGTTCAAGGCCGACGACAAGCTGGAGCCGATCATCCTTGAACGCAAGGAAGTGACCTACTCCTACTTCGCCGATCCGCTGTACGTGTTCATGGACACCGAGTTCAACCAGTACGAGATCGAGAAAGTCGACCTGGAAGGCGTCCTGACCTTCATCGAAGACGGCATGACCGACGTCTGCGAAGCCGTGTTCTACAACGATCGCGTGATCTCGGTTGAACTGCCGACCACCATCGTTCGCCAGATCGCCTACACCGAGCCGTCCGTTCGCGGCGACACCTCCGGCAAGGTCATGAAGACCGCTCGCCTGAACAACGGTGCCGAGCTGCAAGTATCCGCCTTCTGCGAAATCGGTGATTCCATCGAGATCGACACCCGCACCGGCGAGTACAAGTCCCGCGTCAAGGCCTGAGCCCTTTAGCGAGACAAGAAAAAGCCCGGCTTATGCCGGGCTTTTTCGTTTCTGCCGTTCCTACTTCAGGTGCTCCTTGATGGCCTCGCCGGCCTGTTGCATCGCGGCGCGGGTGCCAGGGACCTTGGCCAGCACGTTGAGCAGGCCGAAGTCGTGGATCATGCCGTTGTAACGCACCGAGGTGACCTCGACTCCAGCGGCGTCCAACTTGCGGGCGTAGGCCTCACCTTCATCCCGCAGTACATCGAACTCGGCGGTCTGCACCAGTGCCGGCGGCAGACCTTTCAGCTGCTCGGTCGAAGCCTGCAACGGCGAGGCGTAGATCTCTGCGCGCTGTTTCGGGTCAGTGGTGTAGCTGTCCCAGAACCACTTCATCATGTTGCGGGTGAGGAAGTGGCCGTTCTCGAACTGGTTGTACGAGGCGTTGTTGAAGTTCGAATCGGTCACCGGCCAAAGCAGGGCCTGGAAGCGGATCTTCGGCGTTCCCTTGTCCTTGGCCATCAGGCTGACCACTGCGGCCATGTTGCCGCCGACACTGTTACCGGCCACCGCCAGGCGCTTGCCGTCCACGCCGATCTCCTTGCCGTGCTCGGCCACCCATTTGGTGGCGGCATAGGCCTGGTTGATGGCAGTCGGGTATTTGGCCTCGGGGGAGGGCGTGTAGTTGACGTAGACAGCCACCGCGCCGGAATTGGCCACCAGGTCGCGGATCAGGCGCTCGTGGGTCGGGTAGTCGCCCAGTACCCAGCCGCCGCCGTGGAAGAACATGAACACGGGCAGTTCACCCTTGGCGCCTTCCGGGCGGACGATGGTCAGGTCGATCTTCTGGCCATCGGCGTCGATGGTCTTCGTGCTGACATCGGCTTTCGGCAGTTCCAGTTTCACGCCGGCCTGTGCACCTGACAGCACCGCGCGGGCATCCTTGGGGGCCAGGGTTTCCAGGGGCTGGCCACCGCCGGCGGCCAGGGCTTCGAGGAAGGCCTGAGTGTTGCGTTCGACGCCCGGGCTGCCAGCGGCGAACGCGTGGTTCACGGAGAGGGCGAGAAGGCTGCCTGCGACTACGGTGCTGATCGATTTCATGGCGTATTCCTCAGTCTGGATTTGATTTTCTGTCTAAAAGTTGGCGCGCTAAGTAAATGCGTGAGGCAGAAGTTAACCGCGACTTATTTAGCGCGCAAGATAAATCTTGGAAGACTTTGGAATAACGCCGTGGAGATATGGGTATAAGGCCGTCAGACGGCCTTTCCCAGACTGTTGCGCAGTGACACGAGATCTTCCTTGAGGACGGTCAGCTCATCCGTCGTACGTTCGGTCGCCGCGAGAATGCACGCCGGCACTTTCCTGGCTTTCTCCTGCAGGGCCCGGCCTTGTTCGGTGAGGCGCAGTTCCACCACACGCTCGTCCTTGCTGCTGCGCGTGCGGGTGATGAAACCTTCGGCTTCCAGGCGCTTGAGGAGGGGGGTGAGGGAGCCGGGATCGGTGAGCATACGGTTGCTGATTTCACCGACCGTGATGCCATCGCCTTCCCAGAGCACCATCATGGCGAGGTACTGCGGGTAGGTCAGGCCCAGCTCCTGGAGCAGCGGCTTGTAGACCTTGGTCATCATCAGTGACGTGGAATAGAGGGCGAAGCAGAGCTGGTTGTCGAGCAGCAGCTCCTTGCAGGTGGAATCGGACATGGTCGGTCTCCATGGGCAGTGATGGTGACCAATTTAGCGCGCAAGCCTTTCGTGGGCAAAATTCATTCTTTCCATCGCGCAGCAAGGTGTTCTCGCGTAGGCCACAATTTCCCGGTCAACCACTGCAAGGACTGCGTCATGGACAACCTGCAAAATCCCTATCAGGCACCTGCTGCGGAACTCACCGTCAACAGTGCCGCCGAACCTCTGCTCGCTTCACGCTGGACGCGCCTGGCAGCGGCGCTGATAGATGGCTTGATCATGAGCCTGGTGACCGTACCGGTGGCCTATTTCTCGGGCACCTTCGCCGCCGCCCAGCAGGGCATCGAACCGAGCCTGGGCCAGCAGTTGCTGAGCCTCGTGGTCGGGATCGCGGTGTTCCTGCTGGTCAACGGCCATTTCCTCAAGAACTTCGGCCAGACGCTCGGCAAGCGGCTGCTGAAGATCGCCATCGTCACCCTCGATGGCCAGGTCCCTGAACTGGGCAACCTGCTGCTCAAGCGATACCTGCTCTGGTGGCTGCTGGCCTATATCCCGGTCGTGGGCGTGCTGCTGGTGCTGGTGGATTACCTGTTCATCTTCCGTGCCGATCGCCGTTGCCTGCATGACCTGCTGGCGGGCACGCGGGTGGTGCAGCTACCGCGTTGATCAGCCGCGACCGAGGCCGCCCAGGGCGAGGTCCCAGGGCGGCACCGGGCCGAATCGACTTTTCAGGAAATCCAGCAGCAGCCGGCTCCGCGAGCTGGCTTCCCCTTCCAGGCGCAGCGCATAGATGCCGCTCGGCTCCGGCGGTGGCAAGCCGTCTTCGCAAAACAGCGGCACCAGTTCGCCGCGTACCAGGTGTTCACTGATCAGCCAGGTCGGCAGGTGGGCGATTCCGTGGCCGGCCACAGCACTGAAGAGCAGGGTCTCGGCGTTGTTGGCCGTCATGCGCATGCGGCCCGGTCGAATGTGCTGGAGCTTGCCGTCCACTTCGAAGCGCCAGGCATAGGGCGGTGCCAGCGCGTCCCAATCGAGGCCATCGTGGTCGGGCAGCTCGCGCGGATCGCGGGGGATGCCGCGACGGCGCAGGTAGTCCGGGCTGGCGCAGAGAATCCGCACCAGTGGCGCCAGCGGCGTGGCGACCAGACGGGTATCCGCCAGCGGGCCGATGCGCAGTACCAGGTCCACCTGACCGAGGCTTTCGCCGTGCATGTCGATGAAGCTGTCGATCAGTCGCAGCTGCACATCGAGGCCGGGGTAGTGAGTGAGGAACTCCGCAATGGCCGGTGCCAGGTGCCGGCGCCCGAACGGGCTCGGCGCATCGATGCGGATCAACCCTTCCGGTGCGCTGCTCAGGGACACCGCTTCGGCGCGGGCCAGGCGCAGTTCCGCCAAGACCCGTTTTGCCCGTTCGGCAAAGGCCAGGCCAGCGGGCGTCGCTTTCACCGCATGGGTGTTGCGAACGAACAGGTTGCTGCCCAGGGCGCGCTCCAGGGCGTCGATGCGCCGCGCGACGGCAGAGGGTGTGAGCGGGTGGCGACGCGCCGCGGCGGAAAAGCTTCCGGCCTCCAGAACGTCGAGGAAGAGGGCCAGTTGCTCAGTCAGGGCATCAGGGTTCATCAGGTTTGCCTATGCGAAGTACGCAAAGCCATTGTGCGCCGTTGTGCGTTTCCGCGACAACCGGGCGCCGGTAGCATCCCTGCATCGACGTGGAGGTGACATGGATTTTTTGGCTTTTGCACTGAACATCGCGCTGGGTGCCTTGCTCGGCACCGTAGGTGGACTTTTCGGCATTGGCGGCGGGCTGATCGCCATTCCCGCCCTTGGCGTGCTCTTCGGTCTTGACCAGCAACTGGCCCAGGGCACGGCCCTGGTGATGGTGGTGCCCAATGTGCTGTTGGCGCTCTGGCGCTATCACCAGCGCAACCGCATCGACCCGCGCTATGCGGTGCTGCTGGCGGCCACCAGCTTCGGTTTCGCCTGGCTGGCGTCGTTGTTCGCGGTGCGGGTCGACGCGGAAAGCATGCGTCTGGCGTTCGTCGTCTTCCTGCTGGCGCTTGCCGCATACAACTTCGCGCGGATGTTCATGGCCAAGGCCCAGGCCAGCGCAGAACTGCGCCACCCTTGGCCATGGCTCGGGGTGCTGGGCGGCATCGCAGGTGCTGCGGGCGGCCTGTTCGGCGTTGGCGGGGCGGTGATTGCAACGCCGGTGCTGACCAGCGTTTTCGGCACCAGCCAGGTCATGGCCCAGGGCCTTTCCCTGGCGCTGGCGGCGCCGAGTACCGCGGTGACCCTCGCCACCTACGGTCTGCACGATCATGTGAACTGGGCGATGGGGCTGCCGCTGGCAGTGGGCGGCCTGCTCAGCATCAGTTGGGGAGTCCGCATGGCGCACGCCTTGCCGGAGCGCGTCTTGCGTTCGCTGTTCTGCGTTTTCCTGCTGCTGTGCGCCGTGTTGCTGGCGGTCAAGTGACGCGTCAGATCCGGAAACCTTCGATGATGTGCTCGGCCAAGGTGTCGGTCACGGGCGACTGATTGCGCTCATTGCGCAGCAGCATGATGTTGCACAGCGGTAGCTGGGGCAGCCCTTCGGTTTCATCGAGGATGCGCAGCTCCGGCGTGATCAGGCTCTGCAGTTGCGCGGTCACTGCCAGGCCGGCGGTCACCACAGCCATGATCGCCGACAGGCTAGGGCTGGTGTAGGCGACGCGGTATTCGCGCCCCATGGAGTCCAGCGCATTGCAGGCCCAGGCGCGGCAGAAGCAGTCACTGTTGAACATGGCCAGCGGCATGGGCGATTGCTCGTGGGGGCTGAAGCCGATGGCTTCGGCCCAGACGAAGCGCTCCTGGCGCAGCAGTTCACCGATTTCATGCCCCGGCATGCGGGTGACGATGGACAGGTCCAGGTCCTGGCGCTGCAGCAACTGGGACGTGGATTCGCAATGCACTTCCACCTGCACCAGCGGATAGGCCTGGGCGAAGCGCGAGAGGATGCCCGGCAGGAAGCGCATGACGTAGTCGTCCGGCGTGCCGATGCGCACCGTGCCTACCATGTGCGGCTGGCGCAGGGTGTTCATCACCTCGCCATGCAGCTTGAGGATGCGCCGCGCATAGCCCAGCAATATCTGCCCTTCAGCGGTGAGCCTGACCTGGCGGCCATCGCGCTCGAACACTGCGCGCTGCAGCACGTCTTCCTCCAGCCGCTTCATCTGCATGCTGACGGCCGATTGGGTGCGATTGACCATCTCGGCTGCACGGGTGAAGCCGCCGTAATCCGCAATGGCAACGAAGGTGCGGAGCAATTCGGTATCAATGGATGGGTAGTTCATTCATCAAATCCTGAGATGCACTGCATCAGAAACATTCGTTGGATTGATCTTAGTCCTGGTTGGAAACTGGCGCCATCCCCACTGGGAGGACACCAAGATGAAAGGTCAACACGGCTTTATCGGTACTTCACATCACGCTGGGTACGAGCCTCATCGGGAAAGCTGGCTCGCCGCTGCCTGGCACATGGTAAGGCGCTGGGAACAGCTGGCTCACGAGCGCGAGCAGTTGTCGCGGATGAGCGATGCGATGCTCAAGGACATCGGTTTGTCCCGGGCTGATGTAATGGAAGAAAGCGAGCGCCATTTCTGGGAAGACCCCCTGAAGAAGTGACGCCTGGATGCGGCCCGCCAACGGTGAAGCGAAGGGCGGGCCCCACATTTGATGAAAGGGAAAGGAACCCATGTCGAATACATACGAGCTTGCCCAACTGAATATCGCCCTGATGAAGGCGCCCCTGGATTCTCCCGAGATGGCCGATTTCGTGGCCAACCTCGCACCGGTCAATGCCCTTGCCGAGCGGTCGCCCGGCTATGTCTGGCGGCTTCAGGACGAGGAGGGCGATGCCACTGCCCTGCGTCCTTTCGGCCCGGAAATCCTGGTCAACCTGTCGGTCTGGCGCGATGTGGGCAGCCTCACTGATTTCGTCTACCGCTCGGCCCATGTCGAGATGCTGAAGCGACGCAAGGAATGGTTCGATCGAGTCTCCGCCATGCACCAGGTGCTCTGGTGGATTCCCAAGGGGCATCGTCCCGATGTCCAGGAGGCAGCGGCGCGTCTGGCCCGGTTGCGTGAATCCGGCCCCACGCCGGAGGCCTTCACCTTCCGCCAGACCTTCCTCGCGCCCGACCAGTCCGTGCCGTTCATTCCCGCTGAACTGGAACGCGAAAGCCAGGCGGGCTGATGCTAGTGTGAAGCGTCATTCCCTGTTGGCATGAAGCCCCATGACGTTGAGTCTGTCCCTTCCCGAAGCCCGTCGCCTGGCACTGGCGGCCCAGGGCTTCGCCCGTGCGCCACGCGGCGCGATCCGCCATCGGCAATTGCTGGCGCAGCTGGACGCGCTGGGGGTGGTGCAGATCGACTCGGTGAACGCCCTGGTGCGCTCCCACTATCTGCCGGCCTTTTCCCGTCTGGGCCACTACGACCGCGAACTGCTGGACGACCTGGCCTGGGGCAAGCCCCGGCGCCGGGCGTTGTTCGAGTACTGGGGCCACGAAGCGTCGCTGTTGCCGCTGGACCTCTATCCGCTGATGCGCTGGCGCATGCGCCGGGCGGCCAATGGCCAGGGCATCTACCAGCAACTGGCGAAATTCGGATTCGAGCAGCAGGAGGTAATCCAGCGCGTCCTACAGTCGGTACGTGAGCAGGGCGCGTTGGGCGCTGGAGCGCTGAGCACCCGCGAAGAGCGCGCCGGACCCTGGTGGGACTGGAGCGCGGAGAAACACGCGATGGAATGGCTGTTCGCTGCCGGCGAGGTGACCGTCGCCGGGCGCCGGGGGTTCGAGCGTCTCTACGACTTGCCGGAGCGGGTGATTCCCGCCGACATCCTCAAGCAGCCCGAAATGTCCGAGGCCGATGCCCAGCGACAATTGCTACTGCGCGCGGCTCAGGCGCTGGGGGTGGCCACCGAGCGGGACCTGCGGGATTACTACCGCCTGGAAACCAGCGACAGCCAGGCTCGGCTGGCCGAACTGGTGGAGGAGGGTGCGCTGCAACCGGCGCAGGTCGATGGCTGGAAACAGCCCGCCTATTGCCTGGGTGATCCCAAGGTGCCGCGCAAGGTCAAGGCCAGCGCACTGTTGTCGCCCTTCGACTCGTTGATCTGGGAGCGGGCGCGCACCGAGCGCCTGTTCGACTTCCGCTACCGGCTGGAAATCTACACGCCCCAGCACAAGCGCCAGTTCGGCTACTACGTGCTGCCGTTCCTGCACGACGAACGCCTGGCTGCTCGCGTCGACCTGCGTGCCGAACGCGCCCAGGGCCGCCTGGCGGTGCACGCGTTGCATGAAGAGGAACACGGCCTCAGCGAAGCCGGCATGCAGGCCCTGGCGGACAACCTGCAGGGCATGGCGGTGTGGCTGGGATTGGACGAGGTGGCGGTTACCTGCCGGCGGCCGGGGACTGTGCGGTTGCAGGCGTGCCTGGGGAATTGACGCGTACTTGTAGGGGCGAATTCATTCGCCAAACGAACCGCAGGTTTGCCTTGCGAGGTCGAAGGGGGCTGCGTTGCAGCCCTTGGCGAATGAATTCGCCCCCACAGGAAAAGCACCGGCCCAGAGAGTTCCTGGCGAGCCTTCGGACACCATCGCGATTGAAATCGCTCCCACAAGAGCGCCGCGCCCGTCAGCGCCGAATCTGCTTCAGCGTCTCGGCGATCAGGAAGGCCAGTTCCAGGGACTGGTCGGCGTTCAGGCGCGGGTCGCAATGGGTGTGGTAGCGGTCGGAGAGGCCGTCTTCGGTGATCGGGCGGGCGCCGCCGATGCATTCGGTGACGTTCTGTCCGGTCATTTCGATGTGGATGCCACCGGCATAGGTGCCCTCGGCGCGGTGAACCTCGAAGAACTGCTTCACCTCGCCGAGGATGGCGGCGAAGTCGCGGGTCTTGTAGCCGCTGGAGGCCTTGATCGTGTTGCCGTGCATGGGGTCCGAACTCCACAGCACCTTGCGGCCCTCACCTTCGACGGTGCGGATCAGCCGTGGCAAGTGATCGCCGACCTTTTCGGCGCCCATGCGCACGATCAGGTTGAGGCGGCCGGGGTCGTTTTCCGGGTTGAGGATGTCGATCAGGCGGATCAGGTCGTCGCTGTCCATGCTCGGTCCGACCTTGACCCCGATGGGGTTGCCGACACCGCGCAGGAACTCCACATGGGCACCTTCAGGCTGACGGGTGCGGTCACCGATCCAGAGCATGTGCGCGGAGCAGTCGTACCAGTTGCCGGTGAGGCTGTCGCGACGGACGAAGGCCTGCTCGTAGTTCAGCAGCAGCGCTTCATGGGCGGTGAAGAAGCTCGCTTCACGCAATTGCGGCGCGCTGTCCAGGCCGCAGGCGCGCATGAAGGCCAGGGTTTCGTCGATGCGGTCGGCCAGTTGGCTGTACTTCTCGGTCAGCGCCGAGTTGGCGATGAAATCGAGGTTCCACTGATGCACCTGGTGCACGTCGGCGAAGCCGCCCTGGGCGAAGGCACGCAGCAGGTTGAGGCTGGCGGTGGCCTGGTGGTAGGCCTGCAGCAGGCGCTCCGGGTCCGGCACGCGGCTGGCGGCGTCGAAGCCGATGCCGTTGACGATGTCGCCACGGTAGGCCGGCAGGGTGACGTCGCCTTGCGTCTCGTTGCCGGAAGAGCGCGGCTTGGCGAACTGACCGGCCATGCGGCCGACTTTCACCACCGGGCAACCGGCGGCGAAGGTCATGACGATGGCCATCTGCAGCAGCACCTTGAAGGTGTCGCGGATCTTCGCGGCGGAGAACTCCGCGAAGCTTTCAGCGCAGTCGCCGCCCTGTAGCAGGAAGGCACGTCCCTCGGTCACTTCGGCGAACTGGCGGCGCAATTCACGCGCCTCGCCAGCGAACACCAGCGGCGGGTAGCTCGCCAGGGCCTGCTCGACATGCGCCAGTTTCGCGGCGTCCGGGTACTCGGGCTGCTGCTGGATGGGTTTTTCCCTCCAGCTTTCAGGACTCCATTCTTGGCTGCTCATCAGGGTCTCGATACGGCTGCTTGCGGTAGATGCGCCATGGTAACCGAAAGGCCCGGAAGCGGCGCTAGGCGCGCCAGCATAGGAGCACGCCGCAGAGGCAAAGGAGCAGGTGGATGGCGGTTCGGAAATGCGCTTCTGCCAGGCGCTTGTGCAGGTGTTCCCCGGCCAGCACACCGAGCACCAGCAACGGCGCATAGACGGCGACCCGAGGCAGCGCCGGCGCCAGGCTGCCGTCGATGAAGAAAGCCAGGGTCAGCAGGCTGTTGAGTCCGAACCAGACGCAGAGCAAGGTGGCGCGCAGTCTTGCCTTGTCCAGCGCGGTGGCAGCCAGGGCATGCACCAGCAGCGGTCCGCCAGAGGCGAACAGGCCGTGGCTGATGCCGGCCGCACCGGTTTGCAGGCGTGTCATCCAGGCCGGCGTGCGGCCCAGGGGCGCGCCCTGGAGAAGCCCGCGCAGGGCGAACCAGAGGATCAGCACGCCGAAGCCCAGTTTCATCGCACCTTCGTCCAGCCAGGGTCGCAGGCCATAGCCGACCAGTGTCCCGACGCACATCCCCGGCAGTACGGTCACCAGCAGCAGGCGCCATTGCACCAGACGGCGATGGCGCCAGGCGAGAAAACCGCTCATGAGGATATTCAGCGGTACCAGTACCGGCAGCAGGTCGTGGATCGGCAGCAGCAGGGCACCCAGCGACAGGGCGACGATGGTGCTGCCGAAGCCGGTGATGGCTTCCAGGGTGTAGGCAAGCAGGATGAAACCGCCCAGGACCAGCCAGGCGAATTCCATCAGCCCAGCTCTCCGGCGAAGCGCTGACTCATCTGTCGGTAATAAAGGGCCGGCGCCAGCCGCCACAGCAGGCTGGCGAGCCAGCTCCCGCGGTCGGGGAACAGTCGCTGCTGGCGGGTGCTCGCGCTCTTGAGTATCTCCCTCGCCATCCAGTCGGCACCGCGTACCTTGCCCACCGTCGAGCGCGCGTGTTGCGCGGGGCGGCCATCGCCCCCGAGTGCGTTGCGCTCGATGGGGGTGTCGAGAAAGCTGGGATAGACCATCAGCAGGCCCACGCCGTCGCGGGCGATTTCCGCGCGCAGCACTTCGAACGCCTGGGTCAGGGCGCTTTTGGCCGCGCAGTAGCCGGCGCGGCCGAGCACGGGCATCCAGCCGGCCATCGAGCCGATGGCAATCACCTGGCCCCGACTGGCGCGCAGCAATGGCAGGGCGACCAGGGTCAGTTCCAGCGGCGCGTGGTAATCCACTGCCATCACCCGGCGCAATACTTGCGGCGCGGTGTGGATGGTCGGGGAGCGGTGGGTGATGCCGGCATTGTTGATGAGCAGGTCAAGGCGGCCGAAGCGCGCGCGGCAGACCTCGATAAGTTGTGCGTGGACGTCGCTGTCGGTGATGTCGCCGGCTACGCCTGCGACGCGCTCTTCACCCAGCTCTGCGACTCGCGCCGCCAGGCCGGCGGCATCGACGTCCGTCAGCAGCAATGCGTCGCCAGCGGTGTGACAGGCACGCGCCAGTTCCCAGCCGAGGCCGCTGGCGGCGCCGGTGATCAGGACGACTCTCATGGTGCGCCTCCGCGTCAGGCCAGGTTATGGGCGGCCATGGGCTGGCTGTGGGTGGCCAGGTCCTTGCGCAATTCCGCGCTGTGTTGGGCGATGGCGGCGCGGTAGCTGTCCTTGTGGACGTAGTAGGCCATGCGCTCGAGTTCCAGGTACTGGTAGCCACCGTCCAGGCGCAGTGCGGCGCGCTCGCGCTTGAGCTGTTGGAAGGAGCGGGCCGCCGGGCTGCCCGCCTGCAACTGGCGAATGTACAGGGCCACCAGTTCGGCCTGCTCCGCACGGCCCTGCCAGCCCAGGCCGGACGCCTCCACCATGCCCATCATGAACAGGTCGTCGTACTCGGGATGGAAGATGTTCAGGTAGAGCTGCGGCGCGCCGGCACGTTCGGGCCAGTTCAGCTCGGAGCGCTCGATGAACGGGTAGTCCAGCTTGTAGCCGGTGGCTTGCAGGATCAGGTCGTACTCGGCCTGGCGGCCGTCGCTGAAGGTCACGCTGCGACCCTCGATGCGGGCGATGTCCGGGCGCGCCTTGATGTCGCCATGACCCAGGTGGTGGAGCACCAGGGAGTTCATCACCGGATGGGATTCGTACAGCCGGTAATCGGGGTCGGGCAGGCCGTACTGTGAAGGCTTGCCCACCAGCGCGCGGACCAGCAGCCCGTCGACCAGTTGTTTGAGCCGGCGGGGAAGTTTCACGGCGCCGCCGAACGTATCGGTCGGACGGCCAAGGATGAACTTGGGCAGGAAGTAGTAACCACGGCGGACCGACAGGTCGACCGAGGCTGCGCGGTGCACGGCATCGACCGCGATGTCGCAGGCGGAGTTGCCGCAGCCCACCAGCAGCACGCGCTTGCCGTCGAACAGGGCCGGCGAGCGGTAGTCCGCCGAATGCAGCACTTCACCGTCGAACTGGCCAGGCAGGGCGGGGCGGTTCGGCGTGTGCAAGGTGCCGTTGGCGATCAGAATGCCGTCGAAATGGTCTTCGCGGCGCTGGCCGTCCGTTTCGCTGACCAGCTTCCAGCCCTTCTCCTGACGTTCCAGGTGCAGCACGCGGGTGTTGAAGCGGAAGTGCCTGTAGAGGTCGAAGTGTTTCGCGTAATCCCGGAAGTAACGGCGCATTTCGCTGTGGTGCGGGTAGGGGGCTACCTCGGCATCCATCGGAAATTCGGTGAACTCGGTGGTGCGCTTGGAGGAGATCAGGTGCGCCGAGTCGTACATGGTGCTGTGGGGGTTGTCGATGTCCCAGAGGCCGCCGACATCGCCGTTCAGCTCGAAGCCGATGAAGGGAATGCCGTGTTTCTGTAACTGGCGGGCGCTGCACAGACCCATTGGGCCCGCGCCGATGATTGCGTACATGCTGGGTTCGACCTCTGCGCTGTTATTCTTGTGCGGTTTTCGCCCCTGGGGCGCGCGGTTCGGATTATGCCGGGAGCACGGGCTCCGGCTTCAATGGCAATAGGCGCCGGTGTTGCGCCGGGTTGGTGCGAAATGTCAGCGCCGGCCTTGAAGGAGTGATGACTTGATGTCCGAGGAGCGCCTGCTCGCGGAAGTGCATGATGAATTCGGCGTGATCCGCGTCTACGAAGTGGGTCCTTATCGCATCCTCGAATTCGGCGAGGCGGTGGAGCAGAGCTGCGTCTTCACGGCTGATCCGGCCTGGCTCGAGTACGACTACACCCGCGCCATGCTGCTGGGCGCGCTGTGCCATGCGGAGCCGGAGAATGCGTTGTTCCTCGGTCTCGGGGCCGGGACGCTGACCCAGGCCTGCCTGAAGTTCCTGCCACTGGAAGATGTGGAAGTGATCGAGCTGCGCCCCGATGTGCCAAGGCTGGCCATGGAGTATCTCGGCTTGACCGACGATCCCCGCCTCTACGTGCGCATTGGTGACGCCCTGGAACTGCTGGACAGCGCCGAGCCGGCGGACCTGATCTTCGTCGATCTCTATACCGACCACGGTCCGGGCGTTGGTCACCTGGCGTGGAATTTCCTCGGCGCCTGCCAGAAACGCCTCAGCCCCGGCGGCTGGCTGGTGATCAACCAGTGGGCGGCGGAAGACGGCAAGCCACTGGGCGCCGCCTTGCTGCGCGGGCTTTTCCATCACCATTACTGGGAATGCCCGGTGAAGGAGGGCAACGTGGTGCTCTTCGTTCCGGCCGACCTGGACCAGGTGCTGGATCGCGAGGCGCTTCAGGCGAAGGCCGAGGCCCTGGCGCCGAGTCTCGGGTATTCGCTGCAATCGCTGCTGGATGTGGTGCGGCCGGCGACTTGAGTGCCTGCGTGGATGGATTTGGTAGGAGCGAGCTTGCTCGCGAAGGATCGTGCCTGGGTTGTTCGCGAGCAAGCTCGCTCCTACAAGTAAGGCCGTGCGGGGGTTGATCGCTGCAGGATGAGCTCGGTGTTGGCTACTTCCCTCTGAATTTCCCTTCGCGCTTTTCCAGCATCGCGCGCAGGCCTTCCTTGGCATCTTCGGTGGTCAGCAGCTGCTGTGCGGTGGCCTGCAGTGCGGCGGCCGCTACCTTCTCGCCGTCATCCAGGGTCTGGTGCGCCGATGCCAGGGTGGCGCGGACGCCGAGTGGGGCCTGGGCCGCCACGCGCTCGGCCAGCCAGATGGCACGGGGCAGCAAATCTTCGCTGGCGAGTACTTCCTGGACCAGTCCCAGGCGATAGGCTTCGTGGGCGTCGAATTCGTCTCCGGTGAGCAGCCAGCGCATCGCATTGCCCCAACCGGCGATCTGGTGCAGCCGCAGTGTGGCGCCGGCGAAGGGGAAAATGCCGCGCTGGACTTCCATCTGGGCAAAGCGGGTGTTGCTGGCGCAGAGGTTGATATCGGCCGCCAACATCAGTTCGATGCCGATGGTGTAGCAGTAGCCCTGCACGGCGACTATCAGGGGTTTGCTCAGGCGCGGGCCGCCGAAGGTGCCCCAGGGGTCGACGGCGCCGGCGGGCACTGTCCAGCCTTGGCGGAAGGCGTCGCCGACATTGGCCAGGTCCAGCCCGGCGGTGAAATGCTCGCCATGGGCGAAGACCAGCGCGCAGCGAGCATCGTCGTCCCGTTCGTACTCGCCCAGCGCCAGAACCAGATCATCCAGCATCGCCTGGTCGAAGGCATTGCGCTTGGGTGTGCGGTCAAGGCCGATCAGCATGATGTGGCCGCGCTTTTCACGACTGACGCGGCCGACGGAACTGGTGGACATGGATGGCGTTCCTTTGTGGGAATAGCGGGAGGGCAGGTGGGATATAGACCCGCACGGAAGGCTTGTCCATTGGCCTAAACCGTCTGGCGGAGAGGTAATGCGGGTGTAGAAAAATCTGCACGCGAGCAAGATATATCCTGTATGATGCGCGCCGGCCAATCGACGGCTCCGTTCAAGTACTGCGTTTTTTCCCGAGGCACTTTGCCTTCGGCTGCAAGTCCGCGCTGCGGGCTACCCTTGACGTTTCATCCATTCCCAATAAAGCGATCACGCAAATTCTCTACCAGGCTGCCAGGGCGACCCACAAGGTCCTTCACGGCATGTGCAGCTATGGAACAAAGGGTCTTTGCGGATGCACATGAGGCAGACCCATGACCCAGGAAATCGGCACTTTCGCCGCGCTCGGCATTCATCCCAATGTACTGGCCGCAATCGCTGCGGTCGGCTATGAAGAGCCGTCCCCCATCCAGGCCCAGTCGATTCCGGTAATCCTTGCCGGTCACGACATGATTGGCCAGGCCCAGACTGGTACCGGCAAGACTGCAGCCTTCGCGCTGCCGATCCTGTCGCGCATCGATCCGGCCAAACGAGAGCCGCAGGCGCTGATCCTGGCACCGACCCGCGAGCTCGCACTGCAAGTTGCTACCGCTTTCGAAACCTACGCCAAGCAGATGCCCGGCCTGAACGTGGTCGCCGTATACGGCGGCGCGCCCATGGGTCCGCAGCTCAAGGCCCTGCGCCAGGGCGCCCAGGTGATCGTGGCGACCCCCGGCCGTCTGTGCGACCACCTGCGTCGCGATGACAAGATGCTCGCCACCGTGCAGCAACTGGTGCTGGACGAAGCGGACGAAATGCTCAAGCTCGGCTTCATGGACGACCTCGAAGTGATCTTCGAAGCCCTCCCGGAAAGCCGTCAGAGCGTGCTCTTCTCCGCCACCCTGCCGCCGTCGATCCGTTCGATCGCCGAGCGTCACCTGAAGAACCCGCAACACGTCAAGATCGCCGCCAAGACCCAGACCGTAGCCCGCATCGAGCAGGCTCACCTGATGGTCCACGCCGACCAGAAGACCCCGGCTGTCCTGCGTCTGCTGGAAGTCGAGGAATTCGACGCGCTGATCGCCTTCGTGCGCACCAAGCAGGCCACCCTGGATCTGGCCAGCGCCCTGGAAGCCAAGGGCTACAAGGCCGCCGCGCTGAACGGCGACATCGCCCAGAACCAGCGTGAGCGTGTGATCGAGTCGCTGAAGGATGGCCGTCTGGACATCGTGGTCGCCACCGACGTTGCCGCTCGTGGTATCGACGTGCCGCGCATCACCCACGTGTTCAACGTGGACATGCCTTACGACCCGGAATCCTACGTGCACCGTATCGGCCGTACCGGTCGTGCCGGCCGTGATGGCCGTGCGCTGCTGCTGGTGACCCCGCGCGAACGCCGCATGCTGCAGGTGATCGAGCGTGTGACCGGCCAGAAAGTCGCCGAAGTGCGCCTGCCCAACGCGCAACAGGTTCTGGATGCGCGCATCAAGAAGCTCACCACCAGCCTCACTCCGCTGGTTGCCGATGCTGAAACCAGCCACGGCGAGCTGCTTGATCGTCTGATCGCCGACATCGGCTGCAGCCCGCGTGCCCTGGCCTCGGCGCTGCTGCGCAAGGCCACCAATGGCCAGGCGCTGAACCTCGCCGACGTTGAGCGCGAGCAACCGCTGGTGCCGAGCTCGCAGCCGCGTGAGCGTCGTGAGCGTGAAGGTGGCGAGCGTGCTGAACGTGGTGAGCGTGGCGAATACCGCGAGCGCCGTGCGCCGATGCCGCTGGCCGAAGGCCGCGTGCGTTGCCGTACCGCCCTGGGTACTCGCGACGGCATCGCCGCGAAGAACCTGTTGGGTGCCATCCTCAACGAGGGCGGCATTGCCCGTGACGCCATCGGTCGCATCCAGATCCGCGAAACCTTCAGCCTGATCGAGCTGCCGGAAGAAGGCCTCGACCGCCTGCTGGGCAAGCTGAAGGACACCCGCGTCGCCGGCAAGCAGCTGAAGCTGCGTCGCTACCGCGAAGACTGATAAGCACCGCTGTAAACAGAAAAGCCCCGCACTAGCGGGGCTTTTTTGTGTCCGGTGGGCGAGTGAATGGCTGACCTTGTGGGGGCGAATTCATTCGCTAAGGGTTGCGAAGCAGCCCCCGGCGAGGCCAAAGGGCAGACCTGTGGTCTGCAAAGCGAATGAATTCGCCCCCACAGAAGGACGAAGCCTCACGGCTTCAATCGAACCGATAGATATCCATCCCTAGCGCCCCCAGGGTGAAGCCGCTGTGCACCAGGCCGAAGCGCTCGCCGGCGCCACGGGCGAAGTAGAGCGGCAGCAAGTGCTCGTCCCGTGGGTGATTGCGCACGGCATGGGGTGCCTCCGTGCGGTAGGCATGCAGTGCGGCCTCGTCGTCTTCTTCCAGGCGCTCCACCATCCAGTCGCGAAACGCCTTGGCCCAGGGCGTGACCACCTCCGGCCCGGCACGCCAGTCCAGTTCGCCCAGGTTGTGGGTGATACTGCCGGAGCCCATCAGCAGGACTCCGCGTTGGCGCAGGCCCGCCAGCGCGCGCCCAACGCGCGTCTGGAAGGTGGGGCCGAGGCGACTCGGCAGGGACAGCTGGACCACCGGGATATCGGCGTTCGGGTACATCAGTGAAAGAGGTACCCAGGTGCCGTGGTCGAAGGGGCGTTGTGTGTCGATGCTGGCCGGAAGTCCGGCTTCGGTCAGCAAACCGGCGATTTCTTCCGCCAGCTCAGGCGCTCCGGGTGCGGGATATTGCACGGCGTAGAGCGGCGCTGGAAAGCCGTAGAAGTCGTGCCAGGTTTCCGGATGGGCAGCGCCGCTCAGCAGCAACTGGTCGCTCTCCCAGTGGGCGGAGACCACCAGGATCGCGCTGGGGCGTGGCAGCGCAGCGGCCAGGGCCCTGAGTGCCGGACCGCTTTCGCCGGGCTCCAGGGCGAGCATGGGCGAGCCATGGGAGATGTAGAGGCTGGGTAGCATTTCAGAATTCCTCCGGTAGGATGCCGGCATCATCCGGGCTGGATATATCGATATCCAGCATAAATATTTGAGCTATTTGATCGAATTGATGGAGGCGTCATGGACGAGCAGTTCTGGCAAGCACGCTGGGCGGAGAATCAGATCGGCTTCCACCTGCGTGAGGTCAATCCCTATCTCGAACGCTACTGGCCGAAGCTTGGGCTGGCGCGGGGTTGTCAGGTGCTGGTGCCACTTTGTGGCAAGACACTGGATCTGGTGTGGCTGGCCGGGCAGGGCTACAGGGTGCTGGGCGTTGAGCTGGCCGAGCGTGCAGTGGAGGATTTCTTCGCGGAGCAGGGACTGAACCCCGAGGTGTCGCAGCAGGGCGCCCTGCGTCGCTACAGCGCGGGTGCTATCGAGATTCTTCAGGGCGACTTCTTCGCCGTCACCGCAGCGGATGTCGCCGGGTGTCACGCGCTCTACGATCGTGCGGCCTTGATCGCATTGCCGCCTGCCATGCGTGATGAGTATGTGGCGCATTTGCAACGCATCCTGCCCGTGCATTGTGATGGGCTGATGGTGACATTGGAGTACGAGCAGGCGCGCCTGGATGGCCCGCCGTTCTCGGTGCCCGAATCCGAAGTGCGCCGTCAGCTGGAGGCAGGCTGGGAAATCGAGCTGCTGGAGCGCAACGACGTGCTGGAGAAGAACTGGAAGTTCGCCTCTCGCGGGCTGGATAGCCTGCATGAGCCGGTGTTTCGGTTGAGTCGTCGATAGCCGCGAAATGTTGGGCTTCGCGTAGCTCAGCCACAACCTACGATCGGAGTAGGCAAAAAAAGGGCGGCCAATTGGCCGCCCAAGTCAGTGTGATTCGTTTCAGCCGCGGCGGCGCAGGGCCTCGATGCGGTCTTCCAGCGGCGGGTGGCTCATCAGCAGGCCGGCGAGGCCGTGCTTCAGGCCACCGTTGATGCCGAAGGCAGTCAGGCTGTCGGGCATCTGTACCGGTACGCCTTGCTCGGCGCGCAGGCGTTGCAGGGCGCCGATCATGGCGTTGGTGCCGGCCAGGTGGGCGCCTGCTTCGTCAGCCTTGAACTCGCGACGGCGCGAGAACCACATGACGATGATGCTGGCGAGGATGCCCAGGACCAGTTCGGCGAAGATGGTGGCGATGAAGTAGCCGATGCCCGGACCTTCTTCGTTCTTCAGGATCACCTTGTCGACGAAGTTGCCGAAGATGCGTGCGAAGAACATCACGAAGGTGTTCACCACGCCCTGGATCAGTGCCAGCGTGACCATGTCGCCGTTGGCGACGTGGCCGATCTCGTGGGCCAGCACGGCTTTCACTTCGTCAGGGGAGAAGCGCTCCAGCAGGCCCTGGCTCACGGCCACCAGTGCGTCGTTCTTGTTCCAGCCGGTGGCGAAAGCGTTCGCTTCGTACGCGGGGAAGATGCCGACTTCCGGCATCTTGATACCGGCTTCGCGGGACAGTTGCTCGACGGTCTGCAGCAGCCATTGTTCATGGCGGGTGCGCGGCTGAGTGATGATTTCGGTGCCGGTGCTCATCTTCGCCATCCACTTGGAGATGAACAGCGAAACCAGCGAACCGGCGAAGCCGAACACGGCGCAGAAGACCAGCAGGCTGCCGTAGTTCTGGCCGGTGAAGCGGTCTACGCCCAGCAGTTTCAGCGTGATGCTGGCAATCACCAGGACTGCAAGGTTTGTGGCCAGGAACAACAGAATGCGCATCATGATTGGAACAATCTCCTCACGGCGGAAAGCGGTTTGGTATGCGGGGGTATATAAGGGGCGGCCCAGGCGTATTCAACCGGGGACTATTTCAAACTATGTCGCCTGACACGCTTGCGCTGCTTTCGAAGATTAGTCGAGTCAGGCGAACCAGTCGTTCACTGTCGGCGCCGCGAAGTGCCTCGCGCAATTGCTGCGCAAGGCTGGCGCGGACCCGCAGGATGCTGGCGGGCAGGATTTCCGGGGTGTCCAGGGCGTCGGGCAGTGCGCGGGAAAGCCGAAGGAAGCCTTTCTCCGTGAGCACCGCCTGGTCCAGTGCTTCGAAATGGATGGTGCTGTCGAAGCGCAGATACCCCTCGTCCGCGAGCCAGAGGAGGGCGCCCAGGCAGCTTTCGTGGCGTTTGCTGGGCAGGCCGAATTCATCTGGCTCGGACGGACCGATCAGGTCTTCCACATAAAGCGCGACACGCCTCGGAAAGGCCTGATACAGCTGTAGCAGGCCCGTAGCGCAATCCTTGTAGAAGTCGTCGATCTGCAGGTCCATGGGACGTTACTGGCGGTACGACTTGAGGAAGCCGCCGATACGGCCGATCGCTTGTTCGAGATCGTCGACACGGGGCAGGGTGACCACGCGGAAGTGATCAGGCCTCGGCCAGTTGAAGGCGGTGCCCTGGACGATCAGCAGCTTCTCGGAGAGCAGCAGGTCGAGGACGAACTTCTCGTCGTTGTGGATCGGGCAGACCTTGGGGTCGATCTTCGGGAAAGCGTAGAGCGCGCCCATGGGCTTCACGCAGCTGACGCCGGGGATGTCATTGAGCAGTTCCCAGGCGCGGTTGCGCTGTTCCAGCAGGCGGCCGTTGGGCAGGACCAGGTCGTTGATGCTCTGGTAGCCGCCGAGTGCGGTCTGTATCGCATGCTGGCTGGGCACGTTGGCGCACAGGCGCATGTTGGCCAGGATGTCGATGCCTTCGATGTAGCTCTGGGCCTTCTGCTTGGGACCGGAAATGGCCACCCAGCCAGAGCGGAAGCCCGCCACGCGGTACGACTTGGACAGGCCGTTGAAGGTCAGGCAGAGCACGTCCGGCGCCAGGGAGGCGGTGGAGATGTGCACGGCTTCGTCGTAGAGGATCTTGTCGTAGATCTCGTCGGAGAAGACCACCAGGTTGTGCTGGCGCGCCAGCTCCACCATGCCTTCGAGGACTTCCTTCGAGTACACGGCGCCGGTGGGGTTGTTCGGGTTGATGATCACCATGGCCTTGGTGTTCGGGGTGATCTTGGCCTTGATGTCTTCCAGGTCCGGCCACCAGTTGGCCTGCTCGTCGCACAGGTAATGCACCGGCTTGCCACCGGCGAGGCTCACCGAGGCGGTCCAGAGCGGGTAGTCGGGAGCCGGGATCAGAACTTCGTCACCGTTGTTCAACAGGGCCTGCATGCACATCACGATCAGCTCGGATACGCCATTGCCGAGGTAGATGTCTTCGATGCCGATGCCTTCGACCTGCTTCTGCTGGTAGTACTGCATCACGGCCTTGCGCGCGCTGAACAGGCCCTTGGAGTCGCTGTAGCCTTGGGCGGTGGGCAGGTTGCGGATCACGTCCTGGAGGATTTCCTCCGGGGCTTCGAAACCGAACGGCGCCGGGTTACCGATGTTCAGCTTGAGGATGCGATGGCCTTCCTCTTCCAGGCGTTTGGCGTGCTTGAGCACCGGTCCGCGAATGTCGTAGCAGACGTTGGCGAGCTTGTTCGATTTGCTGACCTGCATGATGCGTAACTGTCCCGAGGTGAAAAGAGTCGCGAGGCGACGGGGATCGATGCGCCTTGGCAGCCTGTAACGCCGCTGCCAGACTGGCGTCTGATGAATCGCGCATGATACGTGCGGCCCGTTGGCCCGAAAAGGTCGGGACCGGGCTTTTTTAACACTGCCGAGGACTGTCATGGACAAGCTTGAGAAACCCCTGGAAAGCTGGCGCGAGGAGCTTTCCGACAACCAGTTCCACGTCTGCCGCCTGGGTGGCACCGAGCGTGCGTTCACCGGCGAGTACTACGCCACCAAGACCCCGGGCATCTATCACTGCTCCTGTTGCGGCGAAGCGCTGTTCGATTCCGACGCCAAGTACGACTCCGGCAGCGGCTGGCCGAGCTACTTCCAGCCGGTGAGCAAGGACGTAATCACCGAACTCGAGGACTTCAGCCACGGCATGCACCGCGTCGAAGTGCGTTGCGCCCGGTGCGATTCCCACCTGGGACACCTCTTCCCCGACGGTCCGCGACCTACGGGCATGCGTTATTGCATCAATTCGGTGTCGCTGAAGCTCGAGCCACGCTGAAGGGTCCCATTGACAAGGCTCGCCCCGAGGCGGGCCTTTTCATCGTGAAAATAAATTGCACGCAATTTAATTGGGAGCTATTTTCTTCTGGATTTCCTCCAGAACAGGTTCCGACCATGAGCGACAAGATTCTCGATATCCCCGTTACCACCATCAATGGCGAGCAGAAGACCCTCTCGGATTTCGCCGGCAAGGCGCTGCTGGTGGTCAACACCGCGAGCAAGTGCGGCTTCACCCCCCAATACAAAGGCCTGGAAAGCCTCTGGCAGCAGTACAAGGACAGGGGGCTGGTGGTGCTGGGCTTCCCCTGCAACCAGTTCGGCAAGCAGGAGCCGGGTGACGAAGGCGCCATCAGTGAGTTCTGTGAACTGAACTTCGGCGTCAGCTTCCCACTGTTCAAGAAGATCGACGTGAACGGCGCCAACGCCCACCCGCTCTACGTGCAGCTGAAGAAGCGTGCGCCCGGCCTGCTGGGTAGCCAGGGCATCAAGTGGAACTTCACCAAGTTCCTGATCAGCCGGGATGGCCAGCTCATCAAGCGCTTCGCGCCGACCACCAAGCCGGAAGAGATCAGCACCGAGATCGAAGCCCTGCTGAAATGAGCGCGCCATCCATCGAGCCCGAGCTGCTGCTGGACAACCAGCTGTGCTTCAAGCTCTACGCGGCTTCTCGTGCGGTGATCCGCGGATACCGGCCGCTGCTGGAGTCCCTTGGCCTGACCTACCCGCAGTACCTGGCGATGCTGGTGCTCTGGGAGTGGCACGCACGTCCGCCCGAGCAGCCCACGGTCAAGGCACTGGGCGAGCGTCTGCTGCTGGATTCCGGCACCCTCACGCCGTTGCTCAAGCGCCTGGAGCAGCTTGGCTTCGTGCGTCGCCGACGCGCAGCCCATGACGAGCGTGAAGTGCACCTCGCGTTGACGGAGGAGGGCATTGCCTTGCGAGAAAGGGTGATGCCCCTGCGTGACGAGCTGATCTGCTCCAGTGGGCTGGATCTCAACGAGATGGCCGAGTTGCGCGCGCGCCTCGGCGAGTTGCTGGGTCAGCTCATGGGGTTGCCTGGGTAGCCGGCAGCCAGGTGTCGAGAAGTGCCACCAGTTCTTCGCGGCGGAAGGGCTTGGCCAGGTAGTCGTCCATGCCGGCGGCGCGACAACGCTCGCGTTCGTCCGGCAGGGCGTTGGCGGTCAGGGCGATGATCGGCAGGTCCTGCCAGCGCCCGCTCTGGCGAATGCGTCGGGTGGCTTCGTAGCCATCCATTACCGGCATGTTGCAGTCCATCAGCACCAGGTCGACGGTCGTCTGCTCCAGGCGACTCAGGGCCTCGGCACCGTGGCCCGCCAGCAATACCTCGCAGCCCAGCTTGGCCAGCATGCCCTTGGCCACCAGTTGATTGACGGCATTGTCTTCCACCAGGAGGACGCGCGCATGGCGCAGCTGCGGTTCGGCTGCTTGCGTGACCGGGGCCGGGACATCCTCCGGAAGTTTCAGCAGGACCCGTTGCAGCGCCTGATGCAGCGCCGCCCGCGACAAGGGGCGCGCCAGTTGGTGCAGCGGCGTCAACGTTGCTGCGCGCGGGGGTGGCAGGAAGCTGCCGTAGCCGGTTACCAGCAGGATGGGAATCTGCGCGGTACGGCGCACATGTTCGAGGCAATCCGGGTCGTCGCTGATCAACAGGTCTGCCTGAACGTCGGCAAGATCGGCATCCCGGTCCCGTCGCTCGAGCTTCAGACCCCAGATCGGCAGCCAGATTCCAAGCAGTTCCGCCAGCCCGCTCTTCGCGCCGCACAGCGCGACGACCTTGCCCTGCATGGGGGCGCGCGGTTCAGCCGGGCTGTGTTCCACCAGCGGCAATTCGGCGCTGAACAGGCTGCCTACGCCTTCCTGTGATTTCACCTCCAGTTGCCCCTGCATGGCTTCGCAGAGGTGGCGGGTGAGTGCCAGGCCGAGGCCAGTGCCGCCGAACTGTCGGGTAATGCCAGCGTTGCCCTGTGAGAATGGCTGGAACAGTTTGGGCAGCGCTTCGGCGGAGATGCCGATGCCCGTGTCGCGCACGGTGATCAGCACGCCGCCGGGGCTGGGTGCCGCACGCAGGTCGACGCGGCCGAAGCGGGTGAACTTGAGGGCGTTGGACAGGAGGTTGCTGATCACCTGGCGGACCCGCGTGGGGTCGCCGACCACCAGTGACGGCAGCTTCGGATCGATCAGGCAGGTGAGTTCCACGCCGGGGGCGGTGTTCTGCGACAGCAGGTTGGCGGTGTCTTCCAGCAATGTGCCCAGGTCGAAGGGAATCTGCTCCAGCTCCAATTGGCCGGCTTCGAACTTGGACAGGTCGAGGATGTCGTTGAGCAGTTCCACCAGCACGCTGCCGGAGTCATGGGCGATCTGCAGCTGGCGGCGCTGCTCGTTGTTCAGCGGGCCGTCGAGGGCCAGGTCGAGCATGCCCAGCAAGCCGTTGAGCGGGGTGCGGATCTCGTGGCTCATGTTGGCGAGGAAGGCGGCGCGGGCCTTGGCCATTTCCAGTGCGGTGCCGCGCGCCACTTCCAGTTCCTGGTTGTAGCGGCTGAGGCGGCTGTTCGCGGCTTTCAGTTCGGCTGTGCGTGCCGAAACGATGTCCTCCAGTTCGGCCAGGTACTGGTTGAGGCGCTGGTCCGCATCGCGACGCTGCTGCATCTCGGTCGCCAGGCTGGCCAACTGGCGGTTGATGACCCCGACGAGCACACCGATCTCGTCGTGCTCGTGACTGGGTGGGCAAGGCAGCTTGGCGTCCGGCGAGGCGCGCGTATCGCGCTCGCTGAGCCCACGGATCAGTTCCACCAGGGGCTTGGTCAGCATGCTGTAGAAGAGCACGAGGAGGATCAGCGACAGCAGGAGGCTGCGCACGAAGCCGCTCAGCAGGGTGATCATGGCGCGGCGCAGGAAGTGGTTGCCGAAGGCGAAGGTGTCCACTTCCAGGCGGAGCACACCCAGGGTCTCGTTGGGTGCGTGGACGATATAGAGCGGGTCTTCGAATTCGCGCCGCTCACCGAACAGGTAGTCGCTGAAGATGCGGAAATCGCTTTCCGCCCGTGGACGGCCCACGCTGGCGAGCATCGCGCCATTGTTGTCGACGATCTCGGCGCGAATCACCGCCGGCGAACGCAATAGGCCGAGCACCAGTTCCTGGGCCAGTTCGGCGTCGATGTTGTAGGCGATGCGTGCGGCAGGGCTGTGGGCGATCTCGAGCAGGGCCTTGATTTCCCGGTCGATCGACTCGTTTTCGTTGAAGTAGTCGCTGGCGACCTGGACGATGCTGAGAACGGTGCCGAGGATGAACGCCACCAGCACCGTCAGGCTGGCCTGCTTGAACGACAGCCGTTGTGTCAGCGGAATATCCATGGGACGTGGGATTTGGCCTTGTTCCGAGGGCTTGCCAAGCATAGCCTATCCGGTCTGCCGGCAGCGCCTGAAGGCTGCGGCTGAACTAGGAGTTGAACGTGGATTCCCGTCTGTTTGAGATTCTCGAGCGTGCCGATGCGGTGCTGGCCCGCCTCGAACCCCTGTTGCCGGTGCCTCGCCCGGTGATCGACTGGCAGAAGAGCCTGGCTGCACGCTGGCACCGCGATGGTCGCAGTGGCTACCTGCAACCGCTGGATGTGAGTCTGGATCTGTCCCTTGCCGACCTGATCGGCGTCGACAAGCAGCGCGAGCAACTGGCCGGCAATACCCGCCAGTTCGTCGATGGCCTGCCGGCCAACCACGCGTTGCTGTGGGGCGCCCGTGGAACCGGCAAGTCCTCGCTGGTTCGCGCGCTGCTGGCCGAGCACGCCGGTGCCGGCCTGCGCCTGATCGAGATCGAGCGTGATCACCTGGCGGACCTGCCGCGCGTGGTTGAGCAACTGGCCGGCCAGTCGCAGCGCTTCGTGCTGTTCTGCGACGACTTGTCCTTCGAGGCGGGCGAGGGCGACTATCGCGTGCTGAAGAGCGTGCTGGATGGTTCCCTGGAGCGCGCTCCGGACAACGTGCTGCTCTACGCCACCTCCAACCGCCGCCACCTGGTGCCGGAAAAGCAGAGCGACAACGAGCACTGGCAGATGGTCGATGGCGAGCTGCATCCCAACGAGGCGGTGGAAGACAAGATTGCGCTGTCCGACCGTTTCGGCCTCTGGCTGTCCTTCTACCCCTTCACCCAGGACCATTTCCTCGCCGTCGTCCGTCACTGGATCAGCGTGCTGGCCGAACCCGCGGGCCTGAACTGGGAGTGGACCGAGGAGCTGGAAAAACTGGCGATTCGCTGGGCCCTGGGACGCGGCAATCGCAACGGCCGGTGTGCCTATCAATTCGCCCGCCACTGGGTTGGGCTGGCTTTGCTGGAGTCTTCCAAATGATCGACCTGCAACAGGCCGGTAGCGGCCTTGCCGGTTATGCGCTACTGGCCGCACAGCTGGAATCCCTGCTGGCTGACGAGCGTGATTTCATCGCCAACAGCTCGCAGTTTTCCGCATTCCTCTTCAATGAGCTTCCGGACCTGAACTGGGCGGGCTTCTATATCAATCGCAATGAGGAGCTGGTGCTCGGCCCGTTCCAGGGCAAGGTCGCCTGTGTGCGCATTCCCTTCAGCAAGGGCGTGTGCGGTGCGGCGGCACGTACCCGGGAGACCCAGCGAGTCGAGGATGTACATGCCTTCCCCGGACACATCGCGTGCGACAGCGCATCCAACAGCGAGCTGGTGGTTCCGCTGGTCAAGGAGGGGCGCCTGATCGGTGTGCTCGATCTGGACAGTCCGAATCTGGCGCGCTTCAAGGAAGAAGACCAGGCCGGTATCGAGCAACTGGCAGCGATTTTCCTGCGCCTGACCGATTGCTGATCACGCGGCAAAGAAAAAGCCCGGACTTGTCCGGGCTTTTTTGTTTCGTCTCGTCGGGCTGGGAGATCAGACGCGGCCGGCCAGCTTGGCGAGGATTTTATGTTCGCCTGGCAATACCGCTTGTACCGAGTCCCGCGCGACAAGACGCTCGTAGTGCGCGGCCAGACGCGGCCAGCGGTCGGCATCGAGGCGTTCGCCACCGTGTTCCATGTTGATCAGTTGGGTAACGAAGGCGAGGTCCGCCATGGTCAGGTGTTCGCCAACCAGGTACTCGGCGTTCCCCAGGGTTCTTTCCAGGTAGTCGAAGTGGGGCGGTAGCTTGTCGACGAGGGCGGTTTGCACCGTGGCTTCGTCGCAGGTTTGGCCCATCGACGGCTTCAGGGTGCGATTGCGGAACACGCCGAAGGTGGCCAGCGGCGCCAGTTCATAGTCGGAGTACTTTTCCAGCCAGCGCACTCGGGCGCGTTCGCCGGCATCACGGCCATAAAGAGGCGAAAGCTCGGGATGCTTCTCTTCCAGGTACTGGCATATCACGCTGGAGTCGGCCAGGGTGGTGTCGCCGTCGCGCAGGGCGGGAATCCGGCCCAACGGGCTCAGCTCGCGAAACCAGCTCGGCTGGCTGAATGGCGAGACTACCTCCAACTGGTAATCCAGGCCTTTTTCCTGCAGGTAGAGGCGAACCTTGCGCACGAAGGGGGAGAGCGGGGCGCCGTAAAGGGTCAGGCTCATCGGGTAGTCCTCGTCTGAGCGGATCAGTCGTAGATGTTCTTCTTCTTCCAGGTGTCTTCGTCATCCAGTGACTTCAGACCTTCGGTGAGCTCGCTCGGTTCGTCGGTGCTGGGTTGCGCATTCTCCAGTACCAGGGCGTTCGCCCGCGCAAGCTGAGCCTTCATCTGTTGCAGGTGATTCTGGTAGCGGACCGGGTCTGGCTGCTTCTGCAGGTATTGGACACCACGCTCGAAGGCGAGACGGGCCTGGCGCGGCTGGTTCTCCTGCAGGGCCTGGAGGCCGAGGTTGGTGAAGAACTCCACGTGCAACTGCACGAGCATGTCGCGGATATCCCTGACCCGGGTTTTTGCTTCATTGGCAGGCAGTTGGCCATCCTGGGCCGCGCGGGTGATCTGGCCGTGGAGGCTTTCCAGCTGGAAGCGGATTTCCTTGGCCTTGGCTTCGGTGAGGATTTTTTGCGGCGGATTGTTCACCGGGATGGATTCGCCCTGTCCTACCAGTGCACGCAGCTGCTCGATTCGTGACTTCAGGGCGTTGTAGCTCTTGTCGACCTGCAGCAGGCGTTCGCTGAGCTGTAATTGCAGACGGGTCAGCAGCAGCTTGAGGTCTGGGGAGACCATCTGGCCGGGAAGGGTTTCGGAAAGGTCGGCGCAACGGCGGATACGGTCACTGAGGTCGGCTTTGAGACGGGCCTTCTCCAGCTTGCTGTTCTCCACGATGTGATTCACGTAGCCAATGACAATAAGGATGACGATACCGACAACGATCAACAGGGTGATCACAAGTGGCGACATCTGTTGTGCTCCGAGGCTTTTATTAGGTGCGGCTGAGTGTAGAGACTTGCCCCAGGCGCTCATAGAGGTGGATCAAATTTTGAGCAGAAGTCTTTGATTTTAAAAAGTTTTTGATAAGGGGTTGACGGGTGTTCATGGCCTCCCTAGAATGCGCGCCACTTCGACGCGATGCCTAAGCAGCGCAGAGAAGCCGGAAGAAGGCGTCAAAGCTGTTGTAAGTTCCGGGCCGCGTCCCCTTCGTCTAGTGGCCTAGGACACCGCCCTTTCACGGCGGTAACAGGGGTTCGAGTCCCCTAGGGGACGCCATATTTGCGGGAATAGCTCAGTTGGTAGAGCACGACCTTGCCAAGGTCGGGGTCGCGAGTTCGAGTCTCGTTTCCCGCTCCAGATTCAAAAGCAGGGCCAAGGCCTTGCTTGCCCAAGCCCGATAAGGGTAGAGGGATGCACCAACAGGTGCAGGCTGTAAAAGTTGCATGCGGGAATAGCTCAGTTGGTAGAGCACGACCTTGCCAAGGTCGGGGTCGCGAGTTCGAGTCT
>NZ_SSOL01000016.1:0-38457 GCF_029871275.1 Pseudomonas sp. BN414 | reverse complement strand
AGAACTGCTCGGCGTCCAGCAGGTAGAGCGACTCGCTGCCGGCCTTCACCGAGGCGGTCAGGGAGTGGATGCGCGGCAGCAGGCGGGCGAAGTAGAAGCGCGCGGTGCCGAGCTTGCTGGCGTAGAAGTCGTCCTGACCTTCCTTGCCCAGGGCAGCACGACCGATCGCGGCCCGAGCCATCAATGCCCACATGTAGGCGTAGGCGGTGTAGCCGAACACATGGAGGTACTCCACCGAAGCGGCACCGATTTCGTTCGGGTTGTTCTTCGCGCGGTCCAAGACCCAGGCAGTCAGCTCGTCGAGGTTGGCGACAGCGGCTTTCAGCGGCTCGGTGAACTCGGCGAGCTCAGCGGAAGCGCTGTTGGCGAATGCGTTGATCTCGTCGGCGAACTGCTTGTAGAACGCGCCGCCGCTGCCGACGACCTTGCGGCCCACCAGGTCGAGGGCCTGGATGCCGTTGGTGCCTTCGTAGATCTGGGTGATGCGCACGTCACGCACCAGTTGCTCCTGGCCCCACTCACGGATGAAGCCGTGGCCGCCGAAGACCTGCTGGCCGTGGACGGTGGTTTCCAGACCGAGGTCGGTGAGGAACGCCTTGGCCACCGGGGTCAGCAGCGCGACCATTTCTTCCGCGCGCTTACGCACGACGGGGTCTTCGCTGAACTTGGCGGTGTCGAGCTGCATGGCGACGTAGCTGGAGAAGGCGCGGCCGCCTTCGTTGGCTGCCTTCATGGTCAGCAGCATGCGGCGTACATCGGGGTGCACGATGATCGGGTCAGCGGCCTTTTCCTTGGCAACCGGGCCGGTCGGCGAACGGCTCTGGATGCGCTCGCGGGCGTATTCCACGGCGCTCTGGTAGGAACGCTCGCCGGACGCCAGGCCCTGGATACCCACGCCCAGACGCTCGTAGTTCATCATGGTGAACATGGCGGCCAGGCCCTTGTTCGGGGCGTCGACGATGTAGCCGGTGGCGCCGTCGAAGTTCATCACGCAGGTGGCCGAACCCTTGATGCCCATCTTGTGTTCGATGGAGCCGCAGGACACGGCGTTCTGCTCGCCCAGGGAGCCGTCGGCGTTAACCATCACCTTGGGCACGAGGAACAGGGAGATGCCTTTCGGACCAGCCGGGGCGTCGGGCAGCTTGGCCAGTACCAGGTGGATGATGTTCTCGGTCAGGTCGTGCTCGCCACCGGTGATGAAGATCTTGGTGCCGGTGATCTTGTAGCTGCCGTCGGCCTGGGGTTCGGCCTTGGTGCGGATGATGCCGAGGTCGGTACCGGCGTGCGGTTCGGTCAGGCACATGGAGCCGGACCAGACACCTGCGTACATGTTCGGCAGGTACTTTTCCTTCAGCTCTTCGCTGGCGTGGGCGTTGATCGACAGGCAGGCGCCGGCGGTCAGCATCGGGTACAGGCCGAAGGAAAGGTTGGCCGCGTTGACCATTTCTTCCACCTGGGCGGAGATGACCTTGGGCATGCCCATGCCGCCGAAGACGGGGTCGCCGCCCACGCCGACCCAGCCACCTTCGGCATAGGTCTGGTAGGCCGCAGGGAAACCGGCCGGGGTGCTCACGGCGCCATCTTTCCACTGGCAGCCTTCTTCGTCGCCGCTACGGTTCAGCGGGGCGATCACGCCACCGGTGACCTTGCCAGCTTCTTCCAGGATGGCGGAGGCGGTATCGGCGTCGACCACTTCGGCCAGGGCAGGCAGCTCAGCCCAGAGCTTGGCGACCTCGAAGACTTCATTGAGGACGAAGCGCATATCGCGCAGGGGCGCTTTGTAGTCAGCCATTGCAAACCTCGTAATCACTCACAGGTGGCCAGTGGGGCCGGTTTCACGGATAGACCCGGAGTGTACATGAACAACTTTTTGGAGACATAGTGTCACTTAGTGACTATATGGTCGCAGTCGGTCACGCACCCCAGGAGAAAGTAAAAGGCCCGCTCCAGGCGGGCCTTCGACCGTCCATCGGCGGGTCAGAGCGAGAAGTTTTCTGCAGGCAACTGCATCAGGCAATCGCTGCCCGCCTCCACGGCCGCCCGATGGGCCTCGGTGCGCGGCAACAGGCGCTTGAAGTAGAAATCGCAGGTAGCCAGCTTGGTCTGATAGTAGGCGCTGTCGCCCTCGCCCGCCTGCAGCTTGGCTTCCGCCACCAGGGCCATGCGCAACCAGAACCAGGCCAGGGTGATATAGCCGGAGTACATGAGGTAATCCAGCGCGGCTGCGCCCACTTCGTCCGGGTTCTTCATCGCGGCCATGCCGACCTTCTGGGTCAGCTCGCCCCACTGCTGGTTGAGACGCGCCAGTTCGGCTACATGCGCCTTGAAACGTGGATGCTCGGCCTGGGCCTGGCAGAACTTGTGAATCAATTTGGTGAATCCACGCAGCAGCTTGCCCTGGCTGCCCAGCACCTTGCGGCCCAGCAGGTCGAGCGCCTGGATGCCGTTGGTGCCCTCATAGATGGGGGCGATGCGGCAATCGCGCACCAGCTGTTCCATGCCCCATTCGCGGATGTAACCGTGGCCGCCGAACACCTGCATACCGAGGTTGGTGGCTTCGAGGCCGGAATCGGTCATGAAGGCCTTGCAGATCGGGGTGAGGAAGGCGAGCAGGTTCTCTGCTTCTTCGCGCTGCTCGGCGCTGTCGCTGCGATGGGCGATGTCCAGTTGCTGGGCGGTGAAATAGGCCAGGGCACGGTTGCCTTCATTGAAGGCCTTCATCGTCAGCAGCATACGGCGCACGTCGGGGTGCACGATGATCGGGTCGGCCGCCTTGTCCGGCGCTTTGGGCCCGGTGAGGGCACGCATCTGCAGACGGTCATAGGCGTATCGCACGGCGCCCTGGTAGCTGGCTTCGCCAAGGCAGAGGCCCTGCATGCCGGTGCCCAGGCGCGCATGGTTCATCATGGTGAACATGCAGTTCAGGCCCTTGTTGGCCTCGCCGATAAGGAAGCCTTTGGCGCTGTCGAAGTTCATCACGCAGGTCGCCGAAGCCTTGATGCCCATCTTGTGCTCGATGGAGCCGCAGGAAACGGCATTGCGCTCACCAACGCCCTCTCCGACCGGGAGGAACTTGGGCACGATGAACAGGGAAATTCCCTTGGTGCCGGCCGGCGCGTCAGGCAATTTGGCCAACACGAGGTGGACGATGTTCTCGCTCATGTCGTGCTCGCCGGCGGAGATGAAGATCTTGGTGCCGGAGATCGCGTAGCTGCCGTCGGCCTGGGGCACGGCGCGGGTCTTGATGATGCCGAGGTCGGTGCCGCAATGGGGCTCGGTGAGGCACATGGTGCCGGTCCAGCGGCCTTCGGTGAGACGGGTCAGGTAGGTCTGCTTCTGCTCTTCGGTGCCGTGGGCGTGAATGGCCGACATGGCGCCGTGGGTCAGGCCCGGGTACATGGCCCAGGACTGGTTGGCCGAGGCGACCATCTCGCTGATGATCAGCCCGAGGGAGTGAGGCAGGCCCTGGCCACCGTAGGCCGGGTCCGCCGCCAGGCCGTTCCAGCCACCTTCGACGTACTGGGCGAAGGCTTCCTTGAAGCCCTTGGGCGTGGTCACCACACCGTCGCGCCACTGGCACTCTTCTTCATCGCCGGAGCGGTTGATGGGCGAGAGCACCTGCTCGCAGAACTTGGCGCCTTCCTCGAGGATGGCGGCAACCATGTCCGGGGTGGCATCGCTGGCGCCCAGTGCCGCGTAGCTGGCCGGGTAGTCGAAGACTTCGTCGATGAGGAAACGGATGTCGCGAAGCGGGGCCTTGTATTCGGGCATGGCAGATTCTCCTTGTGAGGGCAGCACTCGATATTCTGACCCTACTGCGCCCCTGCCCTGCTCACAATGACGCTGCCGATGCTGAATGCAGTGTCATAACTGACCGCCTCAGCTACTGGCGACCCTTTTGACCCGCACCGCGCCGCGACGATTCTCGCCGTGACGGAAGACCCGGTTACGCCCGGCGCTCTTGGCGCTGTAGAGCGCCTGGTCAGCGGCCTTGATCACCTCTTCCGGAATACGTTGTTCGGCATCCCGCTCGGCCACGCCGATGCTGATGGTCACCGACACCGTCTGCCCGCTGGCAGCACCTCGCCGGGAACGACCGGTGTCGTCGCTCTTCGGTCGGCTCCCCTGGTCTCGCAGGTGCATCTGATACTGCTCGATAGCCTGGCGAACGGCCTCCAGGTGCGGCATGCACTCGTCCACCGATTTGCCGGGGAAGAGGATGGTGAATTCCTCGCCGCCGTAGCGATAGGCCTTGCCGCCACCTCCGACCTTGCGCAGGCGGCTGGCTACCAGACGCAGCACCTGGTCGCCCACGTCATGGCCGTAGGTGTCGTTGAATTTCTTGAAGTGATCGACGTCGGTCATCGCCAGCACGTAGTTGCGGCCAAGACGCCGCAGCCGCTCGTTCAGCGCGCGACGACCGGGCAGGCCGGTGAGCTCGTCACGGAAAGCCATCTGGTAGGCCTCCTGGGCCACCGAGGCCGTGAGGGCGAGCATCACCAGGCTGCTCATCACGTGCAGCGCATGGGGCAGCATGAAGGTCTTGGGCAGCATCCAGAGCAGGCCGCACAATCCGAGCAATTGCGCGGCATGCTGCGGCCGAGGCTGACGCACATAGATGACTATCAGGGCTACCAGGGCGATGGCGAACGCCAGGTAGGCGAGTTGCACCAAGGTCATCCAGCCGCCGTGCAGCAAGGGCCAGTAGATCTTGCCGATCACGCCCAGCATCGCATCCGGGTAGCTGCTGCCGAGCGCTACCACCACGCCGAGCACGGCCATCAGCACCGCACCCCGGGCAACAAAATCCTGCAGCAGGTGGGTGCGTTCCTCCCAACAGCCATACAGGCCGTAGAGCAGGGGCAGCAGCAGGCTGGCCAGATGGAAGACCAGCCCGGCGTCCTCCCGAACCACCCGCTCGGCCTGGTAGTAATCGACCTGGGTATCCAACTGGTAGTAGGCCAGGTAGACCACCAGCAGCAGCGCCACTTGGCGCACGCGACCGTAGGCCGAGCAGAAGGCGCCGCCCAGCAACAGGAGCAGGGTCGGAAGGACGTTGAACAGGGAGGTGAAAAACTCGTTCATTCCCGACAGCGAGCCCACCACTCCGCCCCCGACCACCAACGACAAGGGAGGCAGGCAATGGCTGACGCGATAGGACGCACGAGGCCGCACGAGGTCTGATCCTGGGATTCGAAAGACGGGGAAATATCGAGGTGGCGATATGATTGCACAGGCGCGAATCACAAAGCACGAGGTGCCAGTGCGAACTTCTCCACATCCCTACGTGAAGACGGTCCGTACAACGAAAAAGCCCGCCAGATGGCGGGCTTTTCGTGTAGCACCGAACCTTAGTAACCCAGGGCGAAATCTTCTTCGGCCAGGTCCATCAGGTTGTTGGCACCGGACAGCATGGTTTCAGCGTGGGTGCGGGTACGCGGCAGGATGCGCTTGAAGTAGAAGCGCGCGGTCTGCAGCTTGGCCTTGTAGAAGGCGGCATCGCCGTCGCCGGCAGCCAGCTTCTCGGCAGCCAGGCGAGCCATGTCGGCCCAGAAGTAGGCCAGGCAGGCATAACCGGAGTACATCAGGTAATCCACCGAAGCGGCACCTACTTCCTCGCGATCCTTCATGGCAGCCATGCCGACCTTCATGGTCAGGTCGCCCCACTCCTTGTTCAGCTTGGCCAGCGGCTCGACGAATTCCTTGACGGCTTCGTTGCCTTCATTGGCCTGGCAGAACTTGTGCACGATCTTGGTGAAGCCCTTGAGCGCTTCGCCTTGGGTCATCAGGATCTTGCGGCCCAACAGGTCGAGGGCCTGAACGCCGGTGGTGCCTTCGTACATCATGGAGATGCGGCAGTCACGCAGGTTCTGCTCCATGCCCCACTCGCTGATGAAGCCGTGGCCACCGTAGATCTGCATGCCGTGGGAAGCGGACTCGAAGCCCACTTCGGTCATGAAGGCCTTGGCGATCGGAGTCAGGAAGGCCAGCAGGGAGTCAGCGGCTTTCTTCTGCTCTTCGTCCTGGCTGTGCTGGACGATGTCCACCTGTTTGGCGGTGAAGTAGACCATGGCGCGGTTGCCTTCGGCGAACGCCTTCATGGTCAGCAGCATGCGACGCACGTCCGGGTGGACGATGATCGGGTCGGCAGCCTTGTCCGGAGCTTTCGGGCCGGTCAGGGAACGCATCTGCAGACGCTCGCGAGCGTACTTGATGCCACCCTGGAAACCGATCTCGGCGTGGGCCAGGCCTTGCAGCGCGGTACCCAGGCGAGCGGTGTTCATGAAGGTGAACATGCAGTTCAGGCCTTTGTTCGCCGGGCCGATCAGGTAGCCGGTGGCGCCGTCGAAGTTCATCACGCAGGTGGCGTTGCCGTGGATGCCCATCTTGTGCTCGATGGAGCCGCAGGAAACGGCGTTGCGCTCGCCCACGCCGCCTTCGGCGTTCGGCAGGAACTTCGGAACGATGAACAGGGAGATACCCTTGGTGCCGGCCGGAGCGTCGGGCAGGCGGGCCAGGACGATATGGACGATGTTGTCGGCCATGTCGTGTTCACCGGCAGAGATGAAGATCTTGGTGCCGGAGACTTTGTAGGAACCATCAGCCTGGGGCTCGGCTTTGGTACGCAGCATGCCCAGGTCGGTACCGCAGTGCGGTTCGGTCAGGCACATGGTGCCGGTCCACTCGCCGGATACCAGCTTGGTCAGGTAGGTGTGCTTCTGGTCGTCGGTGCCGTGGGCGGACAGGGTGTTCATCGCGCCATGGGACAGGCCGGGGTACATGCCCCAGGACCAGTTGGCGGAGCCGACCATCTCGCTGATGGCCAGGCCGAGGGATTCCGGCAGGCCTTGACCGCCGTGGTCGACGTCATGGGCCAGGCTCGGCCAGCCACCTTCGACGAACTGCTTGTAGGCTTCCTTGAAGCCGGTCGGGGTCTTAACGCCGGACTCGCTCCAGGTGCAGCCTTCGGTGTCACCCACACGGTTCAGCGGAGCGATCACCTGCTCACAGAACTTGGCACCCTCTTCAAGGATGGCGTCGACCATGTCCGGGGTAGCGTCCTGGCAGCCAGGCAGGCTCTGATAGTGCGCTTCGTAGCCGAGCAGTTCGTCACGAACGAAGCGAATATCACGCAAGGGGGCCTTGTAATCAGGCATAGCGGTAAACCTCTGCAGTGGGTTCCTGGTTCAGCTGACCGGAGCGCCGGTCGCTAACGGCATCTTGTGGTAATTGCGAGAGCAATCAAACAGGCGTTTGAAACATACGTTTATGCTAATTCGCTGTCAAGCGCTGCGCCCGACCGACCGGTCATCTCCCTGGCAGGCAGCCGAAGGCCCTGCCTGATGACAGTAAAGATCAAGAAACAGCGCGACAGCGCGGGAACGAGTCAGGAAGGAGAGGATGAAAAAAGGGCCGCGAGAAGCGGCCCTTGGGGGGATCAGGCGAAGGTATCGATGAGACTGCCAATCATCTGGTCGGTGGCCTTGGCGACCATGCTGCCCGCCTCGGCCTGGACCTTGCCGGCCTCCAGGGCGAGCAGGATGCTGGTGAGGTCGGCAGACTGCGAGTCAGCGCCGCTGACAGCGTTGCTGGCTATTTCACCGGCTGCCTGCTGGATCATGCGCTGGCCGGACTGGATGGCGCCGAGTCCTGCGCTGAAGCCACTTCCCTGGATTTCCATGTCGGATACCGAAGCTCGATGGACAATGCCGGCAATTGAAGCAGCAGAACCCGCGCCGCGCAATCAGGCCCGGACGTACCCGGCAATCCGCAGCAATGGCGAGAGGTCGAGATAGCCGGCTACCGCCGCCGGAGTCGCCTCGTCCAGGCGTGGTATACGCCCCAGACAGGGTGCTGGAAGGCGCTCGGTCAGGGTCGCGAGATTTTCTTCCAGGCGAGAAGTGTGCGGGTCGACCACATTGGCCACCCAGCCGGCCAGGGTCAGGCCGTCGCGCTGGATGGCCTCGGCAGTCAGCACGGCGTGATTGATGCAGCCCAGACGCACGCCGACCACCAGGATTACCGGCAAGCCGAGGGCGATGGGCAGGTCGGACAGATTGGCCTGCCCCGCCAGCGGCACGCGCCAACCGCCAGCACCCTCGACCAGGCTGAAGTCGGCACCCATCGCCAGCACACGGCGCACCGGAGCGGCAAGCGCATCCACGTCCAGCTGGACGCCCGCTTCCCGGGCGGCAAGGTGCGGTGCGATGGCCGGCGCGAAAGCCAGCGGATTGACCTCGTCGTACGTCAGAGGCAACGAGCATTCGCCCAACAGCGCCAGAGCGTCACTGTTGCGCAGGCCTTCGGCGGTTTCTTCGCAACCTGACGCCACCGGCTTCGCCGCCGCCGTGGACAGCCCCCCGGATCGGGCGCAATGGAGCAGGCCCGCGGCGATGGTGGTCTTGCCGATCTCGGTGTCGGTACCGGTGACGAAGTAGGCCACGGCCATGTCAGTCTTCCTTTTTCATGACGCCATAGACCACCTGATAGGTGGCCGGCAGGCCCTGGGACTGACGGAAGCGTTCGTATGCCTCCACCAACGCGAGGATGCGCGCCCGCCCGGTGAGCCCGCCGGGGCGGCCGGGGTTGAGGTTGTGCGCGCCGAGGGCCTTGAGTTCGTGGGTCAGGGTGCGCAGGTCGGCGTAGTGCAGCACCTGGGGCTCGCTGCCCAGATCCAGCGGAAGCAGGCCACTGGCGGCGCAGAGGTCCTGGTAATCCTCCAGGCGACGGAAGCGGTTGACGTGGACGAAGCCGTCCACCGCCTGCCAGCTATCACGCAACTCCTGCAGGGTGCCGACGCACAGGCTGCTGAAGGCGAATACGCCACCCGGCTGCAGCACGCGGCGAGCCTCGGCGAGTACGGCGGCGAAGTCGGCGCACCACTGCACGGCCAGGCTGGAGAAGATCAGTTGCTGGGTGCCGCTGGCCAGCGGCAGGTGCTCGGCATCGCCGGCGACGAATCGCTTGGCGCCACCCTGCGGACGGGCGTGGCGCAGCATACCCTCGGCGATGTCCAGCGCCAGGCCGTCGCTTTGCGGGAAACGCTCGGCCAGGGCGCGCGAGAAGTAGCCGGTGCCGCAGCCCATGTCCACCCAGTTGTCCGGCGTGAAGCCATCCGGCAGCCGGCGCAGCAGCTCATTGCCAACCGCCCGCTGCAAGGCAGCGACACTGTCATAGCTGTCTGCCGCGCGGGAGAAGGATGCCGCCACCTGGCGCTTGTCCGGCAGACGACCTTCGGCATCGGCAGCGTTACGGGCGTCAGACATCATCACCCTCACGCATGAACCCGAGAATGGCGGCAGCGACTTCGTCCGGCCGCTCCAGCGGCAGGCCGTGACTGGCGTCGGCGAAAACCTGCACCTCCACATCCGGTAGCCATTCCAGCAGCGCATCGGCGGCAGTCGCAGGCACCAGCGCATCGCGCCCGGCGAACAGATGCAGTTGCGGTCCGCCGTAACCCTGGATAGCCGCACGGATATCCAGCACATCCAGCAAGCGCAGGCCCGCGTCCAACACCTTGGGTTCGGTGGGCAGTTGGGTGACCTGCAGCTGTCGCGCCAGAGTGCGGGCGTCCCGAGCGCCCTGGGCCACCAACATGGTGAAGCGCTTGAGGGTCTGCGCCGGATCGAGACGACAAGCCTCGTGGAAAGCCGCGAAGACCTCCTGGGACATGGCGCAGGGCCATTCGTCGCGGTCACGGAAACTCATGTTGCTGCACAGGCCGATCAGGCCACGGCAGGCACCGCCCCGGCGCGCGGCCAGTTGCGCGGCGAGCATACCGCCCAGCGACCAGCCGGCCAGCCAGCTGTCGGTGGCGAGGCGGGAATCCAGCTCATCGAGCCAGGCACCGGCCTGTTCCAGGGCAGGCAGCGGCTCGACCTCAATCACCAGGTGCGGCGCGCGCTCCAGCAGAGCTTCGCGCAAGGGTTCCAGGGCGGCAGGACCAATGGCCCAGCCCGGCAGCAGAATCAGGCGCTCACGCATTGGGGGCATCCTCCTTCGCCAGTTTCTCCCAGCATTCCGCCAGGGCACTCAGCAAGGATTCAAGCTGCTCTTCACTGTGAGCGGCGGAAAAAGTGACGCGCAGTCGCGCACTGCCAGCCGGCACGGTGGGCGGGCGGATGGCGCCGACCAGGATGCCGCGCTCGCGCAGCATGGCGGACAGCTTCATGGCGCGGGCGCTGTCTCCGATCAGGATCGGCTGGATCGGCGTCGGGCTGTCCATCAGGGTCAGGCCGATCTCGGCTGCCCCCTCGCGGAAGCGGCGAATCAGGGCATTCAGATGGTCCCGGCGCCAGCTTTCATGCTGCAGCAACTCCAGGCTCTTCAACGTGGCGCAGGCCACCGCCGGGGGTTGGCTGGTGGTGTAGATGTAGGGGCGGGCGAACTGGATCAGAGTCTCGATGAGTTCTTCGCTGCCGGCGACGAATGCACCCGCGGTACCGAAGGCCTTGCCGAGGGTACCGACCAGCACCGGTACATCCTCCAGGCCCAGGCCGAAATGCTCGACGATGCCGCCGCCATTCACTCCCAGCGGCCCGAAGCCGTGGGCATCGTCCACCATCACCCAGGCGCCACGGGCTTTCGCGGCGGCGCAGATGGCGGGCAGCTCCGCGAGGTCGCCGTCCATGCTGAACACGCCATCGGTCACTACCAGGGTATTGCCTTCCGCCTTTTCAAGACGGCTGGACAGGCTGTCCACGTCGTTGTGCAGATAGCGCGAGAAACGCGCCCCGGAGAGCAGCCCAGCGTCCAGCAGAGACGCGTGATTGAGACGGTCCTCCAGCACGGTATCGCCCTTGGCCAGCAGCGCGGTGACCGCGCCCAGGTTGGCCATGTAGCCGGTGGAGAACAGCAGTGCACGGGGCCTGCCGGTGAACTCGGCCAGGGCCAGTTCGAGATCGTGATGCGGTCCGCTATGGCCGATTACCAGATGCGAAGCGCCACCTCCGGCACCCCAGCGCTCCACGCCAGACTGCAAGGCAGCCTTCACCTCGGGATGAGCGGCCAGGCCAAGGTAGTCGTTGGAACAGAAGGCCAGCATGGGGCGGCCGTCCACCACCACCTCAGGCCCCTGGGGGCTTTCGAGCAATGGGCGCTGGCGATAGAGGTTGTCCGCATGGCGGGCGGCAAGGCGCGAGGCAAGATCAAAAGGCATGGGCGGTTCGGTTTTTCGTAGGAGCCAGCGTGCTGGCGAACCTGCAGGAGCCGCCCTTCGCGAGCAAGCTCGCTCCTACAGGGTTCGATAACGCGGTATCAGGCAGACGCGGCGTTGTAGAACATCTGCGAATCGCGCTGCTCGACCAGGGCTTGCTCGATGGCAGCCTGGTGCACTTCGTCGGCGTGCTCTTCGCGCTCTTCCGGCTTGATGCCGAGGCGCGCGAACAGCTGCATGTCCTTGTCGGCCTGCGGGTTCTTGGTGGTCAGCAGTTTTTCGCCGTAGAAGATCGAGTTGGCGCCCGCCATGAAGGCCAGGGCCTGCATCTGCTCGTTCATCTGCTCGCGGCCGGCGGACAGGCGCACGTGGGACTTCGGCATCATGATCCGGGCGACCGCCAGGGTGCGGATGAAGTCGAACGGATCGACGTCCTTCTCTTCCGCCAGGGGAGTGCCCTTCACTTTCACCAGCATGTTGATCGGCACCGACTCCGGGTGCTCGGGCAGGTTGGCCAGCTGGATCAGCAGACCGGCGCGGTCGTCCACCGACTCGCCCATGCCGAGGATGCCGCCGGAGCAGATCTTCATGCCCGCCTCACGCACGTAGGCGAGGGTCTGCAGACGCTCGCTGTAGGTGCGGGTGGTGATGATGTTGCCGTAGAACTCCGGCGAGGTATCCAGGTTGTGGTTGTAGTAGTCCAGGCCGGCGTCGGCGAGGGCCTTGGTCTGCTCCTGGTCCAGGCGACCAAGGGTCATGCAGGTTTCCAGGCCGAGCTTCTTCACGCCTTTGACCATTTCCAGGACGTAGGGCATGTCCTTGGCGGACGGGTGCTTCCAGGCGGCGCCCATGCAGAAACGGGTGGAACCGATGGCCTTGGCTTCGGCAGCGGCCTCGAGGACCTTCTGCACTTCCATCAGCTTTTCCTTGTCCAGGCCGGTGTTGTAGTGGCCGGACTGCGGGCAATACTTGCAGTCTTCCGGGCAGGCGCCGGTCTTGATCGACAGCAGGGTGGAAACCTGTACCCGATTCGGATCGAAGTGTGCCCGGTGAGCGATTTGGGCCTGGAACAGCAGGTCGTTGAACGGCTGCTCGAACAGAGCCTTCACCTCAGCGAGGGACCAGTCGTGGCGGGTAGCGATGGATGCGGTTGCGCTCATGTAGGTTTCCTTCGACGCTGTAGGGTGCCTTTGTCAGGGATACCCGGACCGGGAGTCCGGGAATTCAAGCTTAGGGCATCATATGTGGAGCTATGACGCTGTCAACCAGATTTGCGACACAGGTTGACAACTGATCATTTATTAATCACACCAACCAATGAACCAGAATCACCGGCGAGGCTCAAATCCTGGGCAGCCCGCTGCTGAAGGAGCATCACACTGCAATGCGTACGGAAGGATTTTTCGAGTGGCTCGGCCGGATCATCGGCACCGTCATTCGCTTCGTCGTCGACCTGCTTTCAGGCGTGCTCGGCGGCATTGGCCAGGCCATCGACGATTTTTTCAACGGCCTGGCGCGGGCCATCGGCATGGATGTGTCGTTCTTCAGCCTGTTCCTGCTGGTTATCGGCCTGCTCCTGCTCTACAGCGGGATACGCGCCTTCATTCGCAAGTCCATCATCGGCGGCCTGGTGCTCACTTTCCTCGGTCTGGTAGTGATGAGCTGGCTGATCGTCTGAACCGCATGTCCCACGGAGGGGACCATGTTTGCTCTGCTCGCCCGTCTACGGCCGGCCTGGCTTCGCCACACACCCATCTGTCTGCTCTGCCACGCGCCGGGCGACGTCCTGCCGATTTGCAGCGGCTGTGAAGCGGAGCTGCCCTGGCTCAGTGGACATTGCTCCGTTTGCGCCCTGCCCTTGCCCACCCATGGGCTGCCCTGCGGCGATTGCCTGAAGCGCCCACCGCCCTTTACCCGGGTCGAGGCGCCATGGCGCTATGGCTTTCCGGTAGACAGCCTGATCACCCGCTTCAAGCACCAGGGCAACTGGCCCCAGGGTCGCTTGCTGGGGGAGTTGCTGGCGCGTCATCTCGCCCATGCGTTCAACGAGGGCCTGCCCCGGCCACGGGCGCTCCTGCCCGTACCACTGGCAGCGCCCCGATTGCGTCGACGCGGCTTCAACCAGGCACAGATGCTGGGGCGCTGGCTGAGCGACGAACTGCATATCCCGTTGCAGGAGGGATGGCTACAGCGCATCGAGGACGGCCCGCCCCAGCAGGGGCTGGACGCGGCAGAACGGCGCCGCAACCTGCGACGCGCGTTCGCCCTGAACGTTCTCGCCGACGTGAAAGACCAGCATCTGGCCTTGGTGGATGACGTGCTGACCACCGGCACCACCGCGCATTTCCTCGCCCGCCTGCTGAAGCGCGCAGGAGCCTCGCGGGTGGACGTCTACTGCCTCGCGCGCACGCCCCGTCCTGGCGACCGCTGAAGTCTTGACGTGGCGTCACCCGTGGGAGCAGCCTGCGCGCCAGATGCCCGGAGGAACCCATCCGCCCATGAGCCTGACCAGCGCCCTCACCCAGCAACTCACCCGCCGCCCGCAGCGCCTGGCCCTGCTGGAACAGATCGCCGTGCAAGGCTCCATCACCCGCGCCGCCAAGGCTGCGGGCCTGAGCTACAAGGCTGCCTGGGACGCCATCGACGAATTGAACAACCTCGCCGAACGCCCCTTGGTGGAACGCTCGGTGGGAGGCAAGGGCGGCGGTGGCGCGCGATTGTCGGCCGAAGGGGAACGCCTGCTGGCGCTCTACAAGCGCCTGGAAAGCCTGCAAGCGCGCCTGCTGGAAAGCGCCGAAAGCGAGCGGGACCTGGAACTGCTTGGGCGCCTGATGCTGCGCACCAGCGCCCGCAACCAACTGAGCGGCCGCGTGCTCGACATCGAGTCCAGGGGGCGCAACGACCTGGTGCGCGTCGAACTGGCGGGCGGTATCCGACTCTCGGCCCAGATCACCCACGACAGTACCGAGAAGCTGGAACTGGCCCCGGGTCGCAGCGTGGTCGCCCTGATCAAGGCGGGCTGGTTGCGGCTTCACGCCATTTCCGAACAGGCAGACGAAACCCTCAACCAGTTGGAGGGCCGGATCGAAGAAATCTTCGACGCCGACGACGGCCCCAGCGAAGTGCGCATCGCCCTCGCCAGCGGCCAGACCCTCTGCGCCCTGGTCGAGGCCGAGCGGCTGGCCGCGCTTGGCCTGAAGACCGGCCACGCAGTGCGTGCTCAATTCGCCGCCGGCCAGGTGCTGCTCGGCACGGCGCTCTAGGCCGCAACGCGCAGCAAATCGCTCCATTGGCGGTAGACTGGGCGCCTGACTGCCGGAGCCGCTCATGTCTCACCCTTTCGATGACCTCACCCCCGACCTCGTACTCGACGCAGTGGAAAGCCTTGGCTACCTCAGCGACATGCGCATCCTCGCGCTGAACAGCTACGAGAACCGCGTCTACCAGGTGGGCATCGAGGACGCCGAGCCGCTGATCGCCAAGTTCTACCGCCCGCAACGCTGGAGCGACGCAGCGATACGCGAGGAGCACAGCTTCAGTGCCGAACTCGCCGAGTGCGAAGTGCCGGTGGTGGCGCCGTTGCAACGCGACGGTGAAAGCCTGTTCGAACATGCTGGTTTTCGCTTCGCCCTCTTCCCCCGCCGCGGCGGCCGCGCGCCGGAACCGGGCAACCTGGACCAGCTCTATCGACTCGGCCAGCTCCTGGGACGCCTGCACGCAGTGGGCGCCACGCGCCCGTTCGAACACCGCGAAACCCTGGCGGTAGACAACTTCGGTCACCAATCGCTGGCCACCCTCCTGGAAGGCAACTTCGTTCCCCGGAGCCTGCTGCCAGCCTATGAGTCGGTGGCCCGTGACCTGCTCAAGCGCCTGGACAAGCTGTTTGCCGAAGTGCGCTATCAGCCGATCCGGCTGCACGGCGATTGCCATCCCGGCAACCTGTTGTGCCGCGACGAGGTCTTCCACATGGTCGACCTCGACGACTGCCGCATGGGCCCGGCAGTCCAGGACCTGTGGATGATGCTGGCCGGCGAACGTCACGAGCGCCTCGGCCAGCTATCCGAGTTGATGGATGGCTACCAGGAATTCCACGACTTCGACCCGCGCGAGCTGCCGCTGATCGAGGGCTTGCGCGCCCTGCGCCTGATGCACCACAGCGCCTGGATCGCCCGCCGTTGGGACGACCCCGCCTTCCCCATGCACTTCTCCTGGTTCGGCAGCGAACGCTACTGGGGCGACCAGATCCTCACCCTGCGCGAGCAACTCTCGGCGCTGGACGAAGAGCCGTTGAAGCTGTTCTGAATGGTCGGGTCCTCTGTGGGGGCGAATTCATTCGCTATAGGCTGCGCAGCAGCCCCAAACCTCGCAGGGCGAACCTGCGGTCCGCTCAGCGATTGAAATCGCCCCCACAAAAGAGCAGAGGGCGCGCCTCGCGAGCAGGCGTAAAGAACCCCTTACGCTTTCCGCTTGCCTATCCCCACGGAAAAAACCTGAGCGCACAGACAAGTCGTGACGGCGCCAACTAGAATGTCGCACCACTCGATAGCTGCCTAAGCAAGGACATTCCATGGCCACCGCCGACCCGCGTCGCGGGTACATCCTGGGGCTCTCCGCCTACATCATCTGGGGACTCTTTCCGCTCTATTTCAAGGTCATTCAGAACGTTCCGGCGCTGGAGATCATCGTTCATCGCGCGCTGTGGTCAGCTCTATTCGGCGCGGCACTGCTGCTGGTGTGGAAGCATCCCGGCTGGTTCCGCGAGCTGCGGGAAAATCCCAAGCGCTTCGGCGTGCTGGCCGCCAGCGGCATGCTGATCGCCGGCAACTGGCTGGTCTACGTCTGGGCGGTGAACAACGGGCGCATGCTGGAAGCGAGCCTCGGCTACTACATCAACCCGCTGGTGAATGTGCTGCTGGGGATGCTGATCCTCGGCGAGCGCCTGCGTCGCCTGCAGTGGGTCGCTGTGCTGCTTGCCGCCATCGGCGTGGCACAGCAGATCTGGCAGGTGGGTGCACTGCCCTGGGTATCCCTGACCCTGGCACTGACCTTCGGTTTCTATGGGCTGATCCGCAAACAGGCACCGGTAGCCGCCCTGCCCGGCCTCGTCGTGGAAACTTGGTTGCTGTTACCGCTGGCAGTGGGCTGGTTGCTGCTGAGCCCGGAGGCAGCGTCCACGCAGGCAAGTTTCTGGAGCAGTTCCGAGGCGCTCTGGCTGGTCGCCGCCGGCCCCATCACGCTGGTGCCGCTGGTGTGCTTCAACGCCGCTGCCCGTCACCTGCCCTACACGACGCTGGGCTTCCTCCAGTACCTGGCACCGACCCTGGTGATGCTGCAGGCGATCTTCCTGTTCGGCGAGCACTTCGACCCGAGCAAGCTGCTGGCCTTCTGCTTCATCTGGGCGGGCCTGGCCATCTACAGCGTCGACGCCTGGCTCACCCTCCGCCGTAATTCCTGAGGCGCTACCGTAGATTGGTGCGGGCGGCGTTCCGTCAGAGCGAAGCCCAACGAACGCCCTTGAAGGGGGCACGTTGGGCTTCGTAACACTCCGAGAAAGCTCACTTCTCCTGATGCAGGTTCAGCTCCACCATCAGGTCATCGGCCAGGGTTTCCAGCTTGGCCTGCAACACGTCCAGCGACAGGGTCAGCGGAACTGCCAGCACCGCTTCGGCATGGAACAGCGGCTCGCTGCTCATGGGGGCGGGCATCACTTCAGTGATGAGGCTTTCCAGGTTCACGCCCAGCTCCGCCAGCAGGCGGGTTATGTCTCGGACGATGCCCGGCCGGTCGTTGCCCACCAGGTCCAGCAGGATCGGCTTCCAGGTGCAGGCCGGTTCGATGCCACTCTGCGCCAGCATCACGCGGATGCCGTGGGCGCTGAGGCCCTGCAATCCCTCCACCAGCTCGTCGTAGCCTTCGGCCGGGACCGCTACGCGCAATATCCCGGCGAACTGCCCGGCCATGCGCGACATGCGGCTTTCCAGCCAGTTGCCGCCATGGGCGGCGATGCACTGCGCGACGCGTTCCACCAGACCGGGCTGGTCCGCCGCGATAACGGTAAGTACCAGATGATCCACGCTCGACTCCTTATCGGTAGGGAACCGGCAACCGGCCTCAGGCCAGGCTCAGCCAGTAGGTGAAGTAAATCTCGTCCCGCACATAGCCGAGTCGTTCATAAAGCGCCTGGCCGGCAAGATTGGTCTTCGCAGTTTCCAGCTGGATGCCGCAAGCGCCGGTGCGTTCGGCATGGGCACGGGCGGCGTTCATCAGGTCTTCGCCGACTCCCTGGCGGCGGGCGGCGGGCACTACATAAAGATCGCTCAACAACCAGGCCGGTGCCAGCGCCAGCGACGAGAGAAAGGGATAGAGCTGGGTGAACCCGAGGGGCGCACCATCCTCACCACGAGCAATGAACAGCGTCGAGTCGCCGCGATCCAGCCGCTGTTCGAGGAACGCACGGATGTCCGATTGGGGCCTCGGCACCTGATAGAACTCGAGGTAGCCGGCGAAAAGGCTGGAGAGATCATCAAGATCGCTGAAGGTGGCAGCATTTACAGGCATGGAAAGGCTCCGGGACGAATTCGCTGGAGTATAGGAAAGCGCCGGAAACCCCGCGCGGAATCCCATGCGACGGCCTGTCGCAGTTCTAATGAAAAATAAATCGTGTACATTTTTCAGATTTAACTGGAACAAAGCGCCATTTTTTTGCGAACATTCTGCCCACCGTTGTGACCGTAAAGCAGCTTTTAGTCGCATAGCGACGCGACCCCACTGATTTTCACAACGGCTTCATGTAGTATGCCGCGCTTCGGACTACAAGAAGGGAAACCCCCGGTCCGAGCGGATATTGAGCAGAGTGAGGCAAGCAATGACTGAGCGCGTTCAAGTCGGTGGCCTTCAGGTCGCCAGAGTCCTGTTCGACTTCGTGAACAACGAAGCCATCCCCGGAACCGGCATTGCGGCCGAGAAGTTCTGGGCCGGTGTGGAAGCCGTCATCAACGACCTGGCTCCGAAGAACAAAGCCCTCCTCGCCAAACGCGATGAACTGCAGGCCAAGATCGATGCCTGGCACCAGGCACGTGCCGGCCAGGCCCACGACGCAGTGGCCTACAAAGCGTTCCTCCAGGAGATCGGCTACCTGCTGCCGGAACCGGCAGACTTCCAGGCCACTACCCAGAATGTCGACGAAGAAATCGCCACCATGGCCGGCCCGCAGCTGGTTGTGCCGGTGATGAACGCGCGCTTCGCCCTGAACGCCGCCAACGCCCGTTGGGGTTCGCTCTACGATGCCCTCTACGGCACCGACGTCATCAGCGAAGAAGGCGGCGCCGAGAAGGGCAAGGGCTACAACAAGGTCCGTGGTGACAAGGTGATCGCCTTCGCCCGCGCCTTCCTCGACGAAGCCGCGCCGCTGGAAGGCGCTTCCCACGTCGACGCCACCGCCTATGCCGTGAAGAACGGCCGCCTGGCCGTGACCCTGAAGAACGGCAGCGAAGTCGGCCTGAAAAACGCCGCCCAGTTCATCGCCTTGCAGGGCGACGCCGCCAAGCCGGCCGCCGTGCTGCTGAAGAACAACGGCCTGCATTTCGAGATCCAGATCGATCCGACCAGCCCCATCGGCCAGACCGACGCCGCCGGCGTGAAAGACGTGCTGATGGAATCCGCGCTGACCACCATCATGGACTGCGAAGACTCCGTCGCCGCCGTCGATGCCGACGACAAGGTCGTGGTCTACCGCAACTGGCTCGGCCTGATGAAGGGCGACCTGGCTGAATCCGTCAGCAAGGGCGGCCAGACCTTCACCCGCACCATGAACCCCGACCGCGTCTACACCAAGGCCGACGGTTCCGAGCTGACCCTGCACGGCCGCTCCCTGCTGTTCGTGCGCAACGTCGGTCACCTGATGACCAACCCGGCCATCCTCGATGCCGCTGGCAACGAAGTACCGGAAGGTATCCAGGACGGCCTGTTCACCGGCCTGATCGCGCTGCACAACCTGAAGGGCAACACCAGCCGCAAGAACACCCGCACCGGCTCGATGTACATCGTGAAGCCGAAGATGCACGGCCCGGAAGAAGTGGCCTTCGCCACCGAAATCTTCGGCCGCGTGGAAGACGTGCTGGGCCTGCCGCGCAACACCCTGAAGGTCGGCATCATGGACGAGGAGCGCCGCACCACCATCAACCTGAAGGCCTGCATCAAGTCTGCCGCCGAGCGCGTGGTGTTCATCAACACCGGCTTCCTCGACCGCACCGGTGACGAAATCCACACCTCCATGGAAGCCGGCGCCGTGGTGCGCAAGGGCGCCATGAAGAACGAGAAGTGGATCGGCGCCTACGAGAACAGCAACGTGGACATCGGCCTGGCTACCGGCCTGCAAGGCAAGGCGCAGATCGGCAAAGGCATGTGGGCCATGCCGGACCTGATGGCCGCCATGCTCGAGCAGAAAGTCGCCCACCCGCTGGCTGGCGCCAACACCGCTTGGGTACCGTCGCCGACCGCCGCCACCCTGCACGCGCTGCACTACCACAAGGTTGACGTGTTCGCCCGTCAGGCCGAGTTGGCCAAGCGTGCAGCGGCCTCGGTGGACGACATCCTGACCATCCCGCTGGCGCCGAACACCGACTGGACCCGCGAAGAGATCCAGAACGAACTGGACAACAATGCCCAGGGCATCCTCGGTTATGTAGTGCGCTGGATCGACCAGGGCGTCGGCTGCTCCAAGGTGCCGGACATCAACGATGTCGGCCTGATGGAAGACCGCGCCACCCTGCGTATCTCCAGCCAGCTGCTGGCCAACTGGCTGCGCCACGGCATCGTCAGCCAGGCCCAGATTGTCGAGAGCCTGGAGCGCATGGCCTCGGTGGTGGACCGTCAGAACGCCAACGACCCGCTGTACCGCCCGATGGCGCCGAACTTCGCCGACAACGTGGCCTTCCAGGCCGCGCTGGAACTGGTAGTTGAAGGCACCAAGCAGCCCAACGGCTACACCGAGCCGGTCCTGCACCGTCGTCGCCGCGAGTTCAAGGCGAAGAACGGTCTCTAAGACCTGCCCATGAAAACCGCCCTTCGGGGCGGTTTTTTATTGCCTGCAGAAAAGTCGAGCGGACGTCGACGTTACGCTTGCATACAAAACTTGTGTACAAAATCCCCATTCCCCCGAGCTCCGCCAACCCAAGCAAAACTGACTTTCAAGTCAATGAAATATAAAGACAATTTTCCGATGGGCGGGCGCAACGGGCGCCAGAACTGGGCTGGCGATGACCTCTAGTGGTGCACGGAAGGGCCAATCTCAATGCAAGGATCTGCGACGTCTCTGGATGGCACGAAACTGGCTTGCATACAAAAAACACAAAAACAGTGCACACAAGTTTACGGAGGCCCCATGGCGCCCACTCCCGTTTCCGCTGTTACCCAGCTCGATTCCCCCGCCGCCGATTCGGTCGCTCCCGGTGCGGTGACCCTGAGTCCACGCCTGTACAGCACCGACCTCGCGCCGACCCGCGCGGCAAACCGCAGTTGGGGCCGCTACAGCCTGTTCGCGCTGTGGACCAACGATGTGCACAACATTGCCAACTATTCCTTCGCCATAGGCCTCTTCGCCCTGGGCATGAGCGGCGCGCAGATCCTCGCCGCTTTCGCCCTCGGCGCGCTGGTTATCTACGGGCTGATGAACCTGTCCGGCTACATGGGCCAGAAGACCGGCCTGCCGTACCCGGTGATGTGCCGGATCAGCTTCGGCATCCACGGCGCCCAGGTGCCGGCACTGATCCGCGCGGTCATCGCCATCGCCTGGTTCGGTATCCAGACCTACCTCGCCTCGGTCGTCCTGCGCGTATTGCTGGCCGCCGTGGCGCCGGGCCTGCGCGAGTTCGACCAGGATTCGATTCTCGGCCTGTCGACGCTCGGCTGGATCACCTTCCTCGGCATCTGGTTGGTGCAGCTGGCGATCTTCGCCTATGGCATGGAGATGGTGCGCCGCTACGAATCCTTCGCCGGTCCGGTGATTCTGGTGACCTTCGCCGCCCTGGCCTACTGGATGTATCAGCGCAGCGGCTTCTCCATCACCTGGTCCACCGGTGAAGGCTTCACGGGTTCGACGATGTGGTTGAAGGTGCTGGGCGCCGCTGCACTCTGGGTATCGCTGTACGGCACCATGATCCTCAATTTCTGCGATTTCACCCGTAACTGCCCGGACCGCCGCACCATCAGCGTGGGTAATTTCTGGGGGTTGCCGGTAAACATGCTCGGCTTCGCAGTGATCGCGGTGGTACTCGCCGGCGCGCAATTCAGCATCGACGGCAAGCTGGTGCAGAGCCCGACCGAGATTGTCGCCAGCATCCCCAACACCGCAGGCCTGGTGCTGGCCTGCCTGGCCTTCCTGATCGTCACCGTGGCGGTGAACATCATGGCCAACTTCGTCGCCCCGGCCTATGTGCTCACCAACCTGGCGCCGAAGCTGCTGAACTTCCGTGGCGCCGGCCTTCTCAGCGCCACCATCGCGGTGCTCATCCTGCCCTGGCACCTGTACAACAGCCCGACGGTGATCCTGTACTTCCTCGGCGGCCTCGGCGCCCTGCTCGGCCCGCTGTACGGCATCATCGTCACCGATTACTACCTGGTGCGCCGTGGCCGGGTGAACCTGCCGGAGCTTTACAGCGAAAGCAGCGAAGCCGCCTACCACTATCGCCGTGGCATCAACCTGCGCGCGGTAGCGGCGTTCATTCCGTCGGCGCTGATCGCCATCGTGCTGGCGCTGGTGCCAGCCTTCGAGTCGCTGTCGCAGTTCTCCTGGTTCTTCGGCGCCGGCCTTGGTGCACTGATCCACTACACCATCGCCGACCGCCGCACCGAACACCTGGATGTCTCGGGTGAAGAGATCGCAGTGAACAGCGCGCACCACTGAGGTATGAGGGGCAGGCGCCGGAGCACTTGCCCCTTGTCAGTCCTGCATTACTGGTCCGGCAGCAGGCCGAGCAGCTCTTCCTCGACCAGATTCAGCGCGACCAGCGATTGCTGGGCCTTGGCGACACCCAGCGCCCCTTCCAGAGCCGCGATGATCAGCCAGGCTCGACTATGGGCCGAGACGCTGTCCAGGCCATCGGCACACAGTGACCGCTCGAAACTCCCCTGCCATGCCTGCAAGGCCCTGCGGCAACGCAGGTGGACCTGTTGCAACTCGTCATCAATGCTCAGGGTCGTGGCGAAAATCGGGCAGGACTCGGCGAAAGCCGAAGCCTCCAACCAGCCTCGCAAGGTCGCGGTAAAACGACGTAGGGCGTTGCGGGCGTGAGGCGCTCTCTCGCCGGCATGGTCGAGGTGCTGCAGCACCTCGTCGGCGACGAAATCGACGGCGGCACTGACGATCGCCGGCTTGCCTTCGGGAAAGTAGTGGTAGAGCGAGCCTTTGGGCGTCTCCGAGCGGGCGATGATGTCGCCCAGGCCCGTACCGAAATAGCCGCGGCTGGCCAGCAATGAGGCAGTGGCACGAACTACGCGGTCGGCGGCGTTGGATTTCTTCGGCAAGGCATCTCTCCATCCGGGAACGGCGCGCCGCCTGGCCGGCGCGCGCCAAGGATGCCCCAGCGTCAGGGAATATGAAACACGGCGCTGGCGCGGGCTACCGGCTGTTCACCCACGTCGATCGCCGCGCTGGCGAAGGCCACGCGTTGGCCGATCTTTTCGATGCGCGTACGCACCTCGAGTAGATCCCCCAAACGGGCAGCACCGCAGAAATCCACGCGGAGATTGACCGTTGCCATGGGCAGCGGAGGCTCCTGGGAAAAGGCCGTGGAATAGCCGAGGGCTGCATCGGCCAGGCTGCAGAGCAGCCCTCCATGGGCAGTGCCACGCTGGTTGCAGTGTTTCTGCTCGACCCGCAGGGCAATGACCATCCCCTCCTCTTCATCGCGGCGGTAGTACAGCGATCCGAGCAGATCCAGGAAGGGGCTGCTGCGAAACAGCGGTGCATAGCCTGCAGGAAGCGTGCTTTCCATCAGCGGCCACCCTCGCCGCCAACTTTGGCCACACTCGCCAGCGCCATGGCGACCAGGGTCTGCTCGCCACCCCGCAGAGCAAAGACCTCTGCCAGAGCGACCAATACCCGCCCCGAGGACTTCACCACCCGCCCTTTCGCGAGCAACCGCTCGCCCACCGCCGGCGCCAGCAGATTCAGCTTGTACTCGGAGGTCACCACATCCCCCGCCACCGAGGCCGCCGCCCAGGCACAGGCGCTGTCGGCCATGAAACCGACTACGGCGCCATGCACGAAGCCATGGTGCTGATGCATCAGCTCGGGCTTCACGTCGATCTCGAACTCGACGGCGCCGCCCCCGATCGAAGTGACCCGCGCGCCCATCACTCGCGCGAACGGGGTGACGTTTATCACGGCCTCAAGCCGTTCCTGCATGCATTGATCGTGTGCCATTGCTGGAATCCTTCTGTTGGCGGAGAGTGATCTTTCCGGCCAATTTATATAGACCGGTCTAAATACTTTGATCAGAAACCAACCAAACACAATGGGCTTCGAGGCTGAATAGGGATTGTGAATGGACGGGTAGTCAGCGCCCCGATCGCCGCGCAGGCATAAAAAAACCGCCTTTCCGTGGCGGTTTTTTCAGGCGCTTTTCAGCGCGATGACCTTCGCTTTGGCTTTCGCTTTCGCCGGCCTGGGCCGCACCTCGGGAGGTGGTGCCTTGGGTTCTGGCGGGGTGCCAATCTCGTTGCGTACCAGATTGGTGAGGCGGCTCATGTCCACCGGTTTGAGCATGAAGTCGACCACCCTCATGTGCATCGCCTCGATGGCGTCCTGCACGTCGGCGTCGCCGGAAACGATGATGACCGGGAGGGTCGCCCGTGCCGACTGGCGCACCTGACGCACCAGTTCGAGGCCACTGCCGCATTGCATGTGCAGCTCAGTGATCATCAGGCCGATGGAGGGGCGGGTAACCAGCAGCGCCAGCGCCTGTTCGCCACTGTCGGCAGTGATGCACGGAATTCCCTGGGCAACCAGGGCATCGGCCAGGGCATCGCGCCCGGACTCGTCGTCATCCACCAGCAGAACACTGGGCGGCGCGCTGGGTACGCGCATGATTTCATCAAGCGCTTGCAGCTCGGCGTCGCTCAGCAGGTCACCGTAACTCATGGGGTCGTCCTCACAGGAGCCTTCCCTAGCAGGCCCAACTCCCCTCACTACTAAGCTGTAGCACGGGGTACGCAGGTCGGATAGGCAAAATGCACGCAAGTTCCCATGCAGATTGCAGCATCCGCCGAACGGTAGTGGCCTATCGGGATTTCCGACGATCTGCGTCCCATCCCTTAGACTTACGTCCAATTTGTGTCCCCTGCCGCCACGCGCAGCATGGCTCTCCTGACAAGAAGAAACGACGGGCAGCAAGATGACCAAGGCAGACGCCTTCGCCCAGGCCGGCAAACAAGCGGTGCTGCAGAACGTCCATGGCACCATGGAGTTCCTACAGAAGTACCCGCCCTTCAATCAGATGGAAAGCGCCCACCTCGCCTTCCTCGTCGAGCATTGCCTGCTGCGCTTCTATGCGGCCGGCGAATCCATCATCAAGCCCCAGGACGGGCCGGTGGAGCACTTCTACATCGTCAAGCAGGGCCGTGTGGTGGGCGAACGCCCGCACTCGGCCAGGCGCGGCACCGAAACCACATTCGAGATCGCCAGCGGCGAATGCTTCCCGCTGGCCGCCCTGCTCGGCGAGCGCGCGACGCGCACGGAGCACCTGGCTGGCGAAGACACCTTCTGCCTGCTGCTGGGCAAAGCCGCCTTCATCAAACTGTTCGCCCTGTCCAACCCGTTCCGCGACTTCGCCCTGCGTGGCGTCAGCAGCCTGCTCGACCAGGTCAACCAGCAGGTCCAGTTGCGCGCCACGGAAACCCTTGGCGCCCAATACTCCCTGGACACCCGCCTGGGTGAACTGGCGGTGCGTCACCCCATCGCCTGCCTGCCGGAGCTGCCCCTGCGCGACGCGGTGCGGCTGATGCACGAACAACAGGTGGGCAGCATCGTGATCGTCGATGCCAGGCAGCGGCCGTTGGGCATCTTCACCCTGCGCGACCTGCGCCGGGTGATCGCCGATGCCAGCGCCGACCTGGCCCAGCCCATCGCCGAAGTCATGACCCAGGCGCCGTTCCACCTGCCACCGGAGGCCAGCGCCTTCGACGCCGCCCTGGCCATGACCGAGCGGCACATCGCCCACGTTTGCGTGGTCAGCGACAACCGCCTGCTGGGGGTGGTATCCGAGCGCGACCTTTTCTCCCTGCAACGGGTCGACCTGGTGCACCTGGCGCGGACCATCCGCCATGCCGGACGGGTCGAAACCCTGGCCGCCCTGCGTGGAGAAATCCAGCGCCTGGTGGACAACATGCTCGCCCACGGCGCCAGCTCCACCCAGATCACCCGCATCATCACCCTGCTCAACGACCACACCGTGTGCCGGGTTATCGAGCTGACCCTGGAAGAAATGGGCGACCCGGGCATTCCTTTCACCTGGCTCTGCTTCGGTAGTGAAGGCCGCTGCGAACAGACCCTGCATACCGACCAGGACAACGGCATCCTCTTCGAGGCGGCCAATGCGGTGGAGGCCGCCGCCATTCGCGGCCGGCTGCTGCCGCTTGCCGAGCGCATCAATCAATCCCTCGCACAATGCGGATTCGAGCTGTGCAAGGGCGGGATCATGGCCGGCAACCCTGAGCTCTGCCTGTCCCGCAGCGAGTGGAGTCGTCGTTTCGCCAGCTTCGTCCGCGAGGCGACGCCGGAGAACCTGCTGGGTTCCTCCATTTACTTCGACCTGCGCGCGGTCTGGGGCCCTGGCGAAGGGTGCGCCGCGCTGCAACGGGAACTGCTGGTGCTGGTGGCCGACAACAGCCTGTTCCAGCGCATGCTGGCCGACAATGCCCTGCGCCAGCGTCCGCCAGTGGGGCGATTCCGTGATTTCGTGGTCGCGCGCAAGGGTGCTGAAAAAGACACCCTCGACCTCAAGGTGCAGGGTCTCACCCCCTTCGTCGACGGCGCCCGGCTACTGGCGCTCGCCAACGGCATCAGCGCCAGCGGCACCCTGGAGCGCCTGCGTCAGCTGGTAGCCCATGAGGTGGTGGATGCGCTGGACGGCGCGGCTTACGAAGAGGCCTACCACTTCATCCAGCAGACCCGCATGCAGCAGCACCAGCAGCAGGCGCGGCAAGGCCTGCCCTACTCCAACCGGCTCGACCCGGATACCCTCAATCACCTGGACCGGCGCATCCTGCGCGAGTCCTTCCGACAGGCCCAGCGCCTGCAATCCAGCCTGGCGCTACGCTACCAGCTATGAATGGTTTCCCCTGGTTCTCCCGTCGCACGCCGCTGGCCCCGGACCTCGCAGCCCGTCGCGACGCCCTGCCCGACCCGCAGGCACTCGACGAATGCCCCCTGCGTCAGCAGCGCTTCGTGGTCCTGGACCTGGAAACCAGCGGCCTGAACATGAGTCGGGACCTGGTGCTGTCCATCGGTGCGGTGAGCATCGAGGACGGCGCCATCGATCTCGGCAACCAGTTCGAATGCACCCTGCAACGCGCGACCGGGAAGCTCAGCGCCAGCGTGCTGATTCATGGCATCGCGCCGAGCGAGCTGGCAGCCGGCGTGGAACCCGCCGAGGCCCTGCTGGGCTTCATGGAGTTCGTCGGCGACAGCCCACTGCTGGCCTTCCACGCCACCTTCGATCAGCGCATGCTGAGCCGCGCCCTCAAGCAGGACCTCGACCACAGGTTGCGCCACTGCTTCCTCGACATCGCCGAACTGGCGCCCATGCTCTGCCCGGAATCCGGCATCCGCAATGGCGGCCTGGATCAGTGGGTGGAGTATTTCGGCCTGCATGTGCAGCAGCGCCACAACGCCAGCGCCGATGCCCTGGTGACCGCCGAGATCGCCCTGATCCTCTTCAGCCGAGCCCGTCGCCAGGGACTGGAAACCCCGTCAGCATTGGCCTCGGCCGTCGCGCGCTGGCAACGTCGGCAGCACGCACCCGCCCTCTGAGACGCACCATCCGGTCGATTTCTTCGAACCCTCGCCGCTGATCCGGCGTCGACTGAAGACCACCCCCGGAAGCGGAGGTCTTCCCAATGTTCCGTCCATACGTGCTCGCCCTGTGCGCCGCGCTGTTTTGCGTAACAGCCACGGCGGCGGAGGTCACCTACTATCCGGTTCCGACGGGCACCGGCCCGCGCGATGTCGCCCCCGCCACGGATGGACGTGTGTGGTTCACCGCCCAACGCCTGGGCTCGGTCGGGCTCCTCGATCCGCTGACTGGCGAAACCCAGCTGATTACCCTGGGCGTGGGCTCCTCGCCCCGCGCCCTGGTGGTGGACCAGGACGGTGCCGCCTGGATCACCGACGCCGGCCTGGATGCGCTGGTGCGGGTCGACCCACTAGACCGCTCCGTGCGCACGTTCCCCCTCAAGGGCAGCACCACCGGCATCGGCCTCGAAGGCCTGGCGATGGATCGCAACGGCGACCTCTGGTTCACCGGCCAGCGGGGTTTCTTCGGGCGCTTCAGACCGACCAGCGACAGCCTGCAAATCTGGCCAGCGCCGGGTGGCCCCGGTCCCAACGGCATCACCGTGACGCCCAATGGCGAAGTCTGGTACGCCAATGAAACGGCCCGGCACATCGGCCGGATCGATCCCGAATCCGGGACGTCGACCCTGGTGGATGTACCGGAAGAAAGTGCCGGCCCACGTCTGATATGGAGTGACTCGCGCGGTACGCTCTGGGTCGGCGAGGCCGGCAGGGGTCGCCTGAGTCGCTTCGATCCACTGGGAGAGACCTGGAGCAGCTGGGACATTCCGGGCAACAACGCCGACGCCCATGCGCTCTACGTCGATGAGCAGGAGCGGGTATGGCTGAGCGACTATCGCGCCAATGCGATCCTGCGCTTCAACCCGTTCAGCCGTATCTTCGCCAGCTTCCCCAGCGACCGCCCCGCCGCCCGCGTGACCCACCTCTCCGGCCGCACCGGCGAAGTCTGGGGTGCCGAGTCGGCCCAGGATCGCCTGGTGATGATCCGGTACTGATCAGCGGACACCGTGCGACAACACGGCCTCGCATGCCCGGCGGCAATCCAATGCGGTATAACTGCGCCATTGACCGCTGCAGACGCCGAGGAATCCGCATGAGCGCCAGCCAGACCCTGTTCTTCTCCCCCACGTCCCCCTACGTCCGCAAAGTCATGGTGTTGCTCCACGAAACCGGTCAGCTGGATACGGTGACGCTGCATGGCGTGACGCTCACGCCGGTCAACCCCAGCGCTGATCTGAACGAGCACAACCCAGCCGGCAAGATTCCCGCCCTGCAGTTGGCCGACGGCAGCGTGCTGCACGACAGCCGCGTGATCCTCGACTACTTCGATCACCAGCACGCTGGTCAGCCGCTGATCCCACGTGATGGACCCGAGCGCTGGCGACGCCTGACCCTGGCCTCCCTTGCGGACGCGGTAACGGATGCGGCCATCCTGGTGCGTTACGAAACCTTCCTGCGCCCCGAGGACAAGCGTTGGGACGACTGGGTGCTGGGCCAGTGCAGCAAGATCGACCGCGCCCTGGAAAGCTTCGAGAAATCCGCTGGCGAACTGGATGAGCGCTTCGACGTCGCCGCCATCAGCGCCGCCTGTGCCCTGGGCTACCTGGACTTCCGCATGCCCGACCTCAACTGGCGCCGCGACTGCCCGAAGCTGGCCGCCTGGTACGCCACGACCAGCCAGCGCCCCTCCCTCAAAGCCACCGCCCCGGCACCCTGACGTCCTGCGTTCCGTAGGTTGGCGCTGAGCGCAGCGAAGCCCAAATACTCGGCCTGACGCACACGCGTTGGGCTTCGTCGAACTCAGCCCAACCTCCAAGCCGCGTAGGGTGGATGGCGTTTTTTCCATCCACCACCACGAGCGCAATCACGGGTCCGCTGGTGGAAGTGAAGAGCGACTTCCACCCTACGAAGGCTTACCTTCCACCTCCGAACTATGGCGGTCGTCGCGGATGCCATTCAGGTAGACGTTGCTGGCGTCGAAACCACGGAGGGGGAAACAACCTCGCGATCTTCGCGGCCAGTTCAGCTCCCCTCGCCTGGTCCTCACGCAACCCCAACCAGCTCATTGCTCACCTCCGGCGCGGCGGTACCAGAGGCGGAAGAAACCCGCCGCCAGCAACAGCGCACCCTGGCCCAGGGCCGCGCAGAGTTCGAGGAAGGACCGCAGCGCAGGATTGCGGGCGGCATCCACCACGCCGGTCAGCCCTTGCCAGAAACCACCGGGGAACAACCACAGCGCCAGTCCTGCCAGGGGTTTCCCCGTGAACAGCCAGAGATCGATGAAACCGAAGGCGCCGGCGAACATCAGGCCACCGAGCAGCAGGATCGAAATCACCAGGCTAAGCAGGAAACAGCCGCCGAACTGCACCAGTGCACGCATGGTCGTTCCTCCTCAGTTGCCGCTGGCCGGCTGGGCACGGCCGACGCCGTACCAGTCGAGCTTGCGGGTCAGCACCATCACACAGGCAAGCAGGCCGAACACCAGCAGCGAGCCCATCAGCAGGGCGTAGTCCTCGGCGCTCAGCAGGCCGTAGAGCATCCCGTAGAGTGCCGCGAGTCCCAGGGTGAAACCGCCACCCCGCAGCCAGCTGTGCAGCACATGGCTGACGTAAAACCCCACCAGCGCCACACAGGCGGACGCCGAGATGACATAGGCGACGCCGAACTCCAGGTGCTCGGACAGCGACAGCAGCAACAGGTAGAAGAACGCCAGGGCCAGACCCACCAGCCCGTATTGCACCGGGTGCACCGCCAGACGCTTGAGCACTTCCACCAGGAAGAAACCGGCGAAGGTCAGGGCGACGAACAGCAAGGCGTATTTGATGGCGCGGTCGGTCTTCAGGTACTGGTCCACCGGATCGACGAAACTCACGCCGAAGTCCCGCGAGTAGAACGCGTCGCACTGCTCCCCACCGGTGCACTGGGCCAGCGCTTCCTGCAGGTTCGTGGCGAAGAAACTGGTCTGCCAGGTCGCGCTGAAACCCTTGGCATCGATGCTGCGCTCGCTGGGCAGGAACTCGCCGATGAAGCTCGGATGCGGCCAGGTCGAACTCAATTCCACCCGCGAATCGCGGCCCACAGGCGTCACGCTGAGGCTGGATGTGCCCTGCAACTTGAGGTCGAAGGCGAAGTCGAGGCTCTGCACGACCCCGGCCTGCAGCGACGCCAACGGCACATGCACACCCCCTTTCAACAAGCGGTCGCCGCTGCCGGGTTGGAAGTCCAGGGACTGGCCGTTCAAGCGCAGTTTCAGCGCATTGCCGATGCCGCGGATATCACTGATCCCGACCGACAGGAATGGCTGTTCGAAGCGGTAGTCCGCGAGGTCTTCGTCGATGCCGTAGTTGGCCGGAACGAGGATCTGCCCGCTGATGTTGCTGTCGCTCTTGTACAGCCGCGCCTTGTAGATGCCCCGCGCACGCAGCTCGGTGTCGACGCTGCCGGTCAGGTTGAAGCGCTCCGGGAGGAAGTACAGCCGGCTGCTCACCTCGCGTTCTTCCAGACGGCGCTGGCCGGTCTGCTCGTAGGTCTTCCACTCGCGCATCGTGCGCTTGTAGGGCACCACCAGGATCGGCCCGGTAATCCGCTGGCTGTAGCTGGAACTCTGGGCAATGTTGGCCAGCACGCCATCACGCGCGGTCTGGCGCTCACCGATCAGGCCGTCGATCAGCATCAGCGGGATCATCAACAACAGCATCAACAGGGCAATGGTGCCCAGCTTGAATCCGAGGGTTCGGGTCATGGCGACTCTCCTTGTGTCGGGATGAGGAGAGTCTGGGGAGCGTACGAGGTGGGCTTATGGGGAGTGTGTGGAGACTGTGTGGGGATTGAGTGGTGGTCGCTTTTCCTGTGGGGGCGAATTCATTCGCCAAGCAGGACGCAGTCCTGCCATCGATCTTGCAGGGGGCAGCTGCGCTGCCCTTAGCGAATGAATTCGCCCCCACAAGGTTTCTGTCACCCGGAGCGTCACGCCCCGCGGATGTACTGCTCCAGATGCTGGATCAGGCTTTCCTGTTCGGCGGTGATGTCGCGGACCAGGTCGCGGATGGAGAGCAGGCCCACCAGCTTGCCGTCCTGCAGTACCGGCAGGTGGCGCAGGTTCTTTTCGGTCATCAGCTGCATGCAGTACTGGTTGCTGTCGCGCGGGGTCACCACGAAGAGGTTGGAGGTCATCACTTCTTCGATGGTGGTGGCGTAGGCCGAACGCTCCAGTGCAGCGACGCGACGCACGAAGTCGCGCTCGGTGACGATGCCCACCAGTTCGCCACCCTGGATCACCACCAGCGCGCCGATGTCCTTTTCGGCCATCAGCAGGGCGGCTTCAAGTACGGTCGTGGTCGGCTCGACGTTGAAGATGTGGGTATGGGGCTTGGCTCTGAGTATCTCGGCGACGGTTTTCATCCGGCAGCTCCTGAAGGGCCTGTGGTTCTTGTAGTCGAAGCTCGGTGCTGTGCAAGACGACCGAATCAAGAATCAAGCCAAAACCTGGTTACAGGGTGGCGACACCCGCCGAAAGTCAGGGCGTTGTCCTGGTCAATTTATAGTCGATGCAGGATGCGGCCGACGTCGCCGGGCGGCAGTCGCATATCAATCCGCGACGACAGGTAGTCGCAAGCAGGCTTCGACGCCGCCTTCGGCATTCGCCACGCAAAGGTCGCCGCCATGGAGCCCCGCCACTTCCTGCACGAAATTGAGGCCGAGTCCGGTGCTCTTGCGCCCCGTTGCAGGGCGCGGCAGGGAGTAGAAGCGCTCGGTGAGGCGCGAGAGTGCGAACTCGGGGATGGGTTCGCCCTGGTTGAACACGCGCAGTTCGAGCCAGTCGCCCTGTTGCGCCGCATCCAGCCGGAGAAGGCCGCCGGGCGAGGTGAAATCCAGGGCGTTATCCAAGAGGTTCGCGAGCGCCTGACTGAGCAGGAAGCGCTCGCCGGTCGCGCACAGTCCTGGTGCGATTCGGTTCTCCACCTTCAGGCCCGCCGTTTCGATTCGCGCCGCCTGGGCGTGCAGCAGCTCTTCGGCCAGTTCGCGAAGTGGCACCCGCACCCGCTCCTCCAACCCCTGCCGCTGCTCCACCTGGGCCAGGTTGAGCAGGCGCTCGACCAGTTGCTGAAGGCGCGCGCCCTCATTGCCGATGTTGGCCACGAAGCGCTGCCGCTGCTCGGCCGGCATCTCGCCCTCCAGCAATTCGGCGGCGCCACGGATGGCCGCCAACGGGCTCTTCAGCTCGTGGGTCAGGGTGTGCACGTAGCGCTCGACGTAGGCCTTGCCTTCCAGCTGGGTACGCATGCGCTCCACCGCAGTCGCCAGTTGGCGCAGCTCGCCGCCGCTCATGGCCGGCAGCTCCGCGCGCGCGCCCTCGCTCACCGCCTGGGCATAGCTGCGCAGGCGCCGCAGCGAGCGGCTCAGCCACCAGGAAAGCAGCCCGCCCACCAGCAGTCCGAGGCCGATCAACCCCGCTCCAAGCCAGGCCAGCCGCCGTTGCGAGCGCTCGATGTAGGGCTGCAGCGAAGCGTTGGGTTTGGAAACAGAAACGACGCCAATGATCCGCTCGCCGTCGCGTATCGGTGCGGCGACGTACATCACCGAGGAATCCGGGTCATTCGGGTCCTCCCGGCTGGAACGGGCGCCGTACTGGCCGCGCAGGGTCAGGTAGACGTCGTTCCAGCGCGAATAATCCTGCCCCACCGCCGCGCCGCTGGAATCCAGCAGCACCACGCCATGCGCGTCGGTGACATAGATGCGATGGTTCACCTGCGTCTTGCGTACGCCCCAGATATCCGCCCCTGGCTGACGCTGGCCGTAGGCGCGCAGTAGCTCGGGCAGGCGGCCCTGGTCGAGGGTGCCGGAGCGCACGTCGTCGCGAAGTATTTCCGCCAGCAGGTTGGCGGTGTCCACCAGGGTTTCTTCGGTGGTCTGGCGCACGCCGGGGCGGATTTCATCCATCACCGTGCTGAGCACGAACCAACCGGCCAGCCCGACGAAGAGGAAATAGGCCAGGAAGATGCGAATGCCCAATGGCATCAGGCGTGGTCCGGCGAGTAGCTGTAGCCCAGGCCGCGATGGGTCTGGATAGGTTCCGCATTGGGCGCCACCTGGCGCAGCTTGGCGCGCAGGCTCTTGATGTGGCTGTCGATGTTGCGCTCGTAGCCGGCGTCGGCGGCGACGCCCAGGGCATCCAGCAACTGCTCGCGACTGAACACCCGCTCGGGCTGCGCCAGCAGGGTCTGGAGCAGGCGGAATTCATGGCGGGTCAGCCCCAGGAGCTGGCCGTGGTAGTGGATGCGCACCCGTTCGCCGTCCACCTGGAATGGCCCGCCGGCAGTGCTCGCCGGGGTCGCTTCACGGGGGGCCGTGCGCTTGAGGATGGCGCGCACGCGCGCCGCAACTTCGCGGGGGCTGAAGGGTTTCACCACGTAGTCGTCAGCGCCGATCTCCAGGCCGACCACGCGGTCGATCTCGGCGTTGCGCGCGGTGAGGAACAGCACCGGCACTTCGGAGAAACGCCGCAATGCCTTGCACAGCTCGAAGCCACTGGTGTCCGGCAGGCCCACGTCGAGGATCACCAGGTCCACCGGTTGCTGGCGCAGCAGCTCCAGCGCCGGACCGCCGAGGCTCAGCCAGGTGGTGACGTTGCCGTCGGCCTCGAGGGCATAGACCAGTGTGTCGGCGATCGACGATTCATCTTCGACGATGAGGATGTGCGGCATGGGCGTCCCGGCTCATGGAGGTGACAGGGGAAAGTGCCGCACGGCCCTCTCCCCCGTCAATCAGCACTGCGGCTTGCCGGCGGTGAACTTGCGTCCGGCGTAGACGGCGGCCTTGAACTCGCGCAGGGCCTTGGCGCCGATCAGCAGCGGGTAGTTGAAGCTGGAACGGTCGGTGAGGTTGACCTCCACCGTGCGCTTGACGCCACCCAGGCACATTTCCATGTCCACCACTGGCCGCTTGGAAATTTCCGCCGAGGGCGCCTCGTCTTCCTCACCCAGTTCGTCGGCGCGGTTCTTGATCTTGCTGATGCGCGACAGGCGATGTTCGAACACCGTGTCATCGGCGCCCTTGGTGGCAAGGCGGAAACGCACCCATTCCTCGCCATCGCGCTTGAAGCGTTCGATGTCCTTGGCTGACAGGGATGCGGTGAGAGCACCGGTGTCCATCTTCGCCTTCATGGTCTGGCCGATCTCGGGCAGGCGCACGTATTCGTAGCGGCCATACAGGGTGGGTTCCTCGGCAGCGACAGCAGGCAGGGCCGCCAGGGCAAGCAGGGCAATCAGGGGTTTCAACGCAGCATCTCCTGGTTGAGGGGGTACCGTTCTGGGACTGGCACGACGGCCAATGGTTCGTCACGGCGGGTTCAGCGAGTGCCCGCAGCATACTCGCCCCCTTGCGGGTAGCAAGGCTCCCGACCGCTCGTCGCGTCGGCAGCGACTGGGTATCATGGCGCGCACACCAGAGGACGAGGAGCCGAGGACCCATGCGGCCGTTGCTGACCGGAATCGCCACCACCCTGCTGCTGTTGCTCAACACCCTGATCCTGATCGGCCCGATGCTGGCCGTTGCCCTGCTCAAGCTCATCCTGCCCGGCCAGGCCCTGCGCGACGCCTGCTCCCGGGGCGTGATGTGGATCGCCGAAGCCTGGGCAGAAAACTGCAAGCGCGTGTTCGCCGCGTTCACCCCGACCCGCTGGGACATCCGGGGCGGCGAAGGTTTGCGCAACGACACCTCTTACCTGGTCATCAGCAACCATCAGTCCTGGGTGGATATCCCCGCCCTGGTCCAGGCCTTCAACCGCAAGGCGCCGTACTTCAAGTTCTTCCTGAAGAAGGAGCTGATCTGGGTGCCCTTACTCGGCCTGGCCTTCTGGGCCCTGGACTACCCCTTCATGAAGCGCTACAGCAAGGCCTTCCTGGACAAGCACCCGGAGATGAAGGGCAAGGACCTGGAAATCACCAAAGCCGCCTGCGAGAAGTTCAAGCGCATGCCGGTGACGGTGGTGAACTACCTCGAAGGCACCCGTTTCACCCCGGTGAAACACGCCAAACAGGGCTCCCCCTACCAGCACCTGCTCAAGCCCAAGGCTGGCGGCGTCGCCTTCGTCCTGGCGGCGCTCGGCGAGCAGCTGGACGCGATTCTCGACGTCACCCTGGTCTATCCCGGTGAGGGCGTACCGGGTTTCTGGGCATTGCTGTCCGGGCGGGTGCCGAAGGTAATCGTGGACATCCGGACGCGACCGCTGGACCCCGCCTTGTGGCAGGGCGATTACGAGAACGACGGGAAATTCCGCCAGTACGTGCAGACCTGGGTCAGCCAGCTCTGGCAGGAGAAGGATGCGCGCATCAACCAGTTGCGCGGAGAGGAGGCCCGCTGAGCGGGCCTCGAACGAGGTGTCAGGTCGACAGGCCGTTCACCGGAGCCGGATTTACCGGCAACTGTTGTACGGGAGTCTGCTGAATGGGCGCCTGCTGCAAGCCCGGCGTCACCGGCGGAACGGTCCATTTCCAGAGATTGCCCAGGCTTTGCAGCAGGTTGTTGGCCAGTCCCTGCTGACCGAGGAAGGACAGGATCAGCGGGGCGAACTGGCCGATCAGGCCGCTATCCATCCCCAGCGAACCGAAGGCCTGGCCCACGTCCGCCATGTTGTTCATCTGTTGCCCGGCGAGCACGCCCGGCTGACCGCCCAGGGCACTGCCCGACTGCTGGCCGAGCAGGCCGCCGATGCTGCTGAGCAGGCCCTGGGTATTGGGATCGGTGAGTATGCCCACGCCCGGCACCGCCTGGTCCAGCTGGGCGAACTGGTCGGCCGGCAGGTTGTTGCGCGCCACGCCGAACAACGCAGTAAGGCCGCCAATGGCTTGCTCCGGGGTGATGTTCAACTGGCTACCCAATTGCCCCAGCAAGGCCGCCGACTCCGCCGGTGCGATACCCGGCGCGCTGTCCTCCTGACTGCCCGTTCCACTGGTTGCAGCGGCGGAAATGACATCGCCCAGGGTGACGGCGAATACCGGGCTGGCCGCCAGGCTCAGCAGGGCTGCCAGGGTCAGGCTTCGGGAAATGTGCATAGGTCGACCTCGAAGATGATCCACGCCGGAACACTGCGTACCGGCCGGTGAGCGCAAACTCGAACCTATGACTGCGGGACGGTGCCAGCGTTCCCGACACGCTGACAGTTGGTCGACAAATCCTGTGGGGGCGAATTCATTCGCTGCTTTTTCCCGAAGGCGCTCTCCGTGCAAACGTTGAACTAGCCTTCAAAGACCACCCTCCCCGGTCAGCCTTCATGAGCGACACCCGCATTGCCGAACTGGACGCCGCCCTCCCCGGCCTCGCCCGCAAGATCCGTGTACTGGAAGCCATCGCCTGGCCAGACGGCATCGAAGAGCGTTTTCTCGACGACTGGCGCGCCGGCCGACCCAGGCTCCCGGATGTGGCCCTGAAACCCCGGGATCACAGCACCGAAATCGAAGCCCTGGAAACCCTCGCAGGCCGTTGCGACAAGGGCCACCCGGCCGGCGCCTTCCTCGCCGCCACCGCACGCAGCTACGCCTGCGCCGGGCAGATGCTCGGCGCCATCGGTACACCGGCCTTCAGCGACTTCTCCGCCCGTCTCTACCAGCGTCCCGATCACTACTACGAACGGCAGAAAATGACGCCCCTGGATGCGGCGCGTTTCTTCCTCGATACCACCGACGCGCTGCTGGACAGCCGCTGCATTCCCGCCACCGATGCCTGCATCCCCGCCGAGGATTTCGCCGCCTGGATGCGCACCGAAGTGGACGCCTTCTTCGGTCCAGACCAGGTTCGCGTCGTGGTGGACCCGGACCTCGCCTCCAAAGCCATTGCCGGCGCCACGCGCATCCGCCTGCGGGCTTCGGCACGCTTTTCCGAACTGGACAAGTCCCAACTGCTGCAACACGAGGCGTTCGTCCATGCCGGCACCGCACTGAACGGCCGGGCGCAGAAACGCCTGACCAGCCTGGGCCTTGGCGCACCGCGCACCACCCTGACCCAGGAAGGCATCGCCATGCTCGCCGAACTGGTCACCGGCAGTATCGACATCCAGCGCCTGCGCCGCATCGCCCTGCGGGTGGTGGCGGTGCAGCAGGCACTCGACGGTGCCGACTTCATCGAGGTGTTCAAGGGCTTCCTGGAGGCCGGGCAGTCAGAGGAGGAGTCGTTCCGCTCCACCCAGCGCGTGTTCCGGGGGGCCGATGTGCGTGGTGGCGGTGCCTTCACCAAGGACGCCTGCTACGTGATCGGCATGCTCGGCGTGCACACCCTGTTGCGGGTGGCGGTGCGAGACAACCGCCCGGAATTGCTGCGCCAGCTGTTCGCCGGGCGGATGACCGCAGGCGACGTGGTGCGCCTGGCGCCGCTGTTCGAATCCGGCTGGCTGGAGCAGCCGCGCTACGTTCCGCCCTGGGCCGCCGACCTGCGCCGCCTGGCCGCCACCCTGGCCTTCTCCGCCTTCGTCGGGCGGATCAACCTGGAGCTGGTCGGCCTCGAGCGCTTTGTCGAACTGGAAGAAGAATGATGCCCTGTAGGATGGGTATCGCAAGCTCCACCCATCCAACGAACTGCTGTTGCTCTTTGTGGGGGCGAATTCATTCGCTAAGGGCTGCGAAGCGGCCCCATTGGCCCCAAAGGGCAGACCTGCGGTCTGCTTAGCGAATGAATTCGCCCCCACAAGGGAGAGTTCCGCACCGACTCCGCGCGCACAAAAAAAGGGGCCCCGAAGGGCCCCTTGAGGGACAGACGCCATGGCTGTCACATCACGGCGTCGGGGTCTTGCAGTCGATCAGGCCGCGCTGAAGGTCTTGTGCGGGTCGATGACGAATTTCTTCGGTACGCCAGCATCGAACTCGCCGTAGCCGCGCGGGGCGTCGTCCAGGCTGATGACCTGCACGCCCACCACTTCGGCGATGTTGATGCGGTCCCACATAATCGCTTGCATGAGCGCGCGGTTGTACTTCATCACCGGGGTCTGGCCGGTGTGGAAGCTGTGGGATTTCGCCCAGCCGAGGCCGAAGCGAATGCTCAGGGCGCCGATCTTGGCGGCGGCATCCACCGCACCCGGGTCTTCGGTCACGTAGAGGCCGGGGATACCGATCTTGCCGGCCACGCGGGTGACCTGCATCAGCGAGTTGAGCACGGTAGCCGGGGCTTCGTGCTTGGCGCCTTCATGGCCGTGGCCGCGAGCTTCAAAGCCCACCGCATCCACTGCGCAATCCACTTCCGG
>NZ_SSOL01000015.1:0-5152 GCF_029871275.1 Pseudomonas sp. BN414 | reverse complement strand
CTTGATCGAAACGCTCTTTAACAACTGAATCAAGCAATTCGTGTGGGTGCTTGTGAAGTAAGACTGGTAGTCAACTGATTATCAGCATCACAAGTAACACTCGTGAATTCGAGAGTTTATTTGCGATTGCTGAGCCAAGTTTAGGGTTTTCTCAAAACCCAAGCAGTATTGAACTGAAGAGTTTGATCATGGCTCAGATTGAACGCTGGCGGCAGGCCTAACACATGCAAGTCGAGCGGCAGCGGGTCCTTCGGGATGCCGGCGAGCGGCGGACGGGTGAGTAATGCCTAGGAATCTGCCTGGTAGTGGGGGATAACGTTCGGAAACGGACGCTAATACCGCATACGTCCTACGGGAGAAAGTGGGGGATCTTCGGACCTCACGCTATCAGATGAGCCTAGGTCGGATTAGCTAGTTGGTGGGGTAAAGGCTCACCAAGGCGACGATCCGTAACTGGTCTGAGAGGATGATCAGTCACACTGGAACTGAGACACGGTCCAGACTCCTACGGGAGGCAGCAGTGGGGAATATTGGACAATGGGCGAAAGCCTGATCCAGCCATGCCGCGTGTGTGAAGAAGGTCTTCGGATTGTAAAGCACTTTAAGTTGGGAGGAAGGGCAGCTAGTTAATACCTGGTTGTTTTGACGTTACCAACAGAATAAGCACCGGCTAACTTCGTGCCAGCAGCCGCGGTAATACGAAGGGTGCAAGCGTTAATCGGAATTACTGGGCGTAAAGCGCGCGTAGGTGGTTCAGCAAGTTAGAGGTGAAATCCCCGGGCTCAACCTGGGAACTGCCTCTAAAACTACTGAGCTAGAGTACGGTAGAGGGTGGTGGAATTTCCTGTGTAGCGGTGAAATGCGTAGATATAGGAAGGAACACCAGTGGCGAAGGCGACCACCTGGACTGATACTGACACTGAGGTGCGAAAGCGTGGGGAGCAAACAGGATTAGATACCCTGGTAGTCCACGCCGTAAACGATGTCGACTAGCCGTTGGGATCCTTGAGATCTTAGTGGCGCAGCTAACGCGATAAGTCGACCGCCTGGGGAGTACGGCCGCAAGGTTAAAACTCAAATGAATTGACGGGGGCCCGCACAAGCGGTGGAGCATGTGGTTTAATTCGAAGCAACGCGAAGAACCTTACCTGGCCTTGACATGCTGAGAACTTTCCAGAGATGGATTGGTGCCTTCGGGAACTCAGACACAGGTGCTGCATGGCTGTCGTCAGCTCGTGTCGTGAGATGTTGGGTTAAGTCCCGTAACGAGCGCAACCCTTGTCCTTAGTTACCAGCACGTTATGGTGGGCACTCTAAGGAGACTGCCGGTGACAAACCGGAGGAAGGTGGGGATGACGTCAAGTCATCATGGCCCTTACGGCCAGGGCTACACACGTGCTACAATGGTCGGTACAAAGGGTTGCCAAGCCGCGAGGTGGAGCTAATCCCATAAAACCGATCGTAGTCCGGATCGCAGTCTGCAACTCGACTGCGTGAAGTCGGAATCGCTAGTAATCGTGAATCAGAATGTCACGGTGAATACGTTCCCGGGCCTTGTACACACCGCCCGTCACACCATGGGAGTGGGTTGCTCCAGAAGTAGCTAGTCTAACCGCAAGGGGGACGGTTACCACGGAGTGATTCATGACTGGGGTGAAGTCGTAACAAGGTAGCCGTAGGGGAACCTGCGGCTGGATCACCTCCTTAATCGAAGACTTCAGCTTCTTCATAAGTTCCCACACGAATTGCTTGATTCAATTGCGAAGGCGATTGGGTCTGTAGCTCAGTTGGTTAGAGCGCACCCCTGATAAGGGTGAGGTCGGCAGTTCGAATCTGCCCAGACCCACCAATTGTCGCGGGGTCGTATGACCGGTTGACATTGGGGCCATAGCTCAGCTGGGAGAGCGCCTGCTTTGCACGCAGGAGGTCAGGAGTTCGATCCTCCTTGGCTCCACCATCTCCAGGCTGACCAAGAGTCCAGAATTGAATATCTCGCGTGGGATATTGAATTCTGAACTTTGCTTCAGAATCGTTCTTTAAAAATTCGGGTATGTGATAGAAGTGACTTGTTGAGTGTTTCACTGCACTCAATAATTCAAGGTAAAATTTGCGAGTTCAAGCGCGAATTTTCGGCGAATGTCGTCTTCACCCCTATGATCACAGGCAGATTGCTTGGGGTTATATGGTCAAGTGAAGAAGCGCATACGGTGGATGCCTTGGCAGTCAGAGGCGATGAAAGACGTGGTAGCCTGCGATAAGCTTCGGGGAGTCGGCAAACAGACTTTGATCCGGAGATCTCTGAATGGGGGAACCCACCTAGGATAACCTAGGTATCTTGTACTGAATCCATAGGTGCAAGAGGCGAACCAGGGGAACTGAAACATCTAAGTACCCTGAGGAACAGAAATCAACCGAGATTCCCTTAGTAGTGGCGAGCGAACGGGGATTAGCCCTTAAGCTTCTTGGATTTTAGCGGAACGCTCTGGAAAGTGCGGCCATAGTGGGTGATAGCCCCGTACGCGAAAGGGTCCAGGAAGTGAAATCGAGTAGGACGGAGCACGTGAAACTTTGTCTGAATATGGGGGGACCATCCTCCAAGGCTAAATACTACTGACTGACCGATAGTGAACCAGTACCGTGAGGGAAAGGCGAAAAGAACCCCGGAGAGGGGAGTGAAATAGAACCTGAAACCGTATGCGTACAAGCAGTGGGAGCCTACTTTGTTAGGTGACTGCGTACCTTTTGTATAATGGGTCAGCGACTTATATTCAGTGGCGAGCTTAACCGAATAGGGGAGGCGTAGCGAAAGCGAGTCTTAATAGGGCGTTTAGTCGCTGGGTATAGACCCGAAACCGGGCGATCTATCCATGGGCAGGTTGAAGGTTGGGTAACACTAACTGGAGGACCGAACCGACTACCGTTGAAAAGTTAGCGGATGACCTGTGGATCGGAGTGAAAGGCTAATCAAGCTCGGAGATAGCTGGTTCTCCTCGAAAGCTATTTAGGTAGCGCCTCACGTATCACTCCAGGGGGTAGAGCACTGTTTCGGCTAGGGGGTCATCCCGACTTACCAAACCGATGCAAACTCCGAATACCTGGAAGTGTCAGCGTGGGAGACACACGGCGGGTGCTAACGTCCGTCGTGAAAAGGGAAACAACCCAGACCGTCAGCTAAGGTCCCAAAGTTCTAGTTAAGTGGGAAACGATGTGGGAAGGCTTAGACAGCTAGGAGGTTGGCTTAGAAGCAGCCATCCTTTAAAGAAAGCGTAATAGCTCACTAGTCGAGTCGGCCTGCGCGGAAGATGTAACGGGGCTCAAACTAGACACCGAAGCTACGGGTTCGTCGTAAGACGAGCGGTAGAGGAGCGTTCTGTAAGCCTGTGAAGGTGAGTTGAGAAGCTTGCTGGAGGTATCAGAAGTGCGAATGCTGACATGAGTAACGACAATGCGAGTGAAAAACTCGCACGCCGAAAGACCAAGGGTTCCTGCGCAACGTTAATCGACGCAGGGTGAGTCGGCCCCTAAGGCGAGGCAGAAATGCGTAGTCGATGGGAAACGGGTTAATATTCCCGTACTTCTAGTTATTGCGATGGGGGGACGGAGAAGGCTAGGCCAGCTTGGCGTTGGTTGTCCAAGTTTAAGGTGGTAGGCCGAACACTTAGGCAAATCCGGGTGTTCAAGGCCGAGAGCTGATGACGAGTGTTCTTTTAGAACACGAAGTGGTTGATGCCATGCTTCCAGGAAAAGCCTCTAAGCTTCAGATAACTAGGAACCGTACCCCAAACCGACACAGGTGGTTGGGTAGAGAATACCAAGGCGCTTGAGAGAACTCGGGTGAAGGAACTAGGCAAAATGGCACCGTAACTTCGGGAGAAGGTGCGCCGGTGAGGGTGAACGATTTACTCGGTAAGCCCATGCCGGTCGAAGATACCAGGCCGCTGCGACTGTTTATTAAAAACACAGCACTCTGCAAACACGAAAGTGGACGTATAGGGTGTGACGCCTGCCCGGTGCCGGAAGGTTAATTGATGGGGTTAGCGCAAGCGAAGCTCTTGATCGAAGCCCCGGTAAACGGCGGCCGTAACTATAACGGTCCTAAGGTAGCGAAATTCCTTGTCGGGTAAGTTCCGACCTGCACGAATGGCGTAACGATGGCGGCGCTGTCTCCACCCGAGACTCAGTGAAATTGAAATCGCTGTGAAGATGCAGTGTATCCGCGGCTAGACGGAAAGACCCCGTGAACCTTTACTGTAGCTTTGCACTGGACTTTGAGCCTGCTTGTGTAGGATAGGTGGGAGGCTTTGAAGCGAGGACGCCAGTTCTCGTGGAGCCATCCTTGAAATACCACCCTGGCATGCTTGAGGTTCTAACTCTGGTCCGTCATCCGGATCGAGGACAGTGTATGGTGGGCAGTTTGACTGGGGCGGTCTCCTCCTAAAGAGTAACGGAGGAGTACGAAGGTGCGCTCAGACCGGTCGGAAATCGGTCGCAGAGTATAAAGGCAAAAGCGCGCTTGACTGCGAGACAGACACGTCGAGCAGGTACGAAAGTAGGTCTTAGTGATCCGGTGGTTCTGTATGGAAGGGCCATCGCTCAACGGATAAAAGGTACTCCGGGGATAACAGGCTGATACCGCCCAAGAGTTCATATCGACGGCGGTGTTTGGCACCTCGATGTCGGCTCATCACATCCTGGGGCTGAAGCCGGTCCCAAGGGTATGGCTGTTCGCCATTTAAAGTGGTACGCGAGCTGGGTTTAGAACGTCGTGAGACAGTTCGGTCCCTATCTGCCGTGGACGTTTGAGATTTGAGAGGGGCTGCTCCTAGTACGAGAGGACCGGAGTGGACGAACCTCTGGTGTTCCGGTTGTCACGCCAGTGGCATCGCCGGGTAGCTATGTTCGGAAGAGATAACCGCTGAAAGCATCTAAGCGGGAAACTCGCCTCAAGATGAGATCTCACTGGGATCTTGAATCCCCTAAAGGGCCGTCGAAGACTACGACGTTGATAGGTTGGGTGTGTAAGCGCTGTGAGGCGTTGAGCTAACCAATACTAATTGCCCGTGAGGCTTGACCATATAACACCCAAACAATCTGGTGATTGTGGGTGCGACTGGTTGAAGTCGACAGACCGAAAATTGGCCTGAACCGCAAA
>NZ_SSOL01000014.1:0-537 GCF_029871275.1 Pseudomonas sp. BN414 | reverse complement strand
CACATCGCTGTCGTTGCCCAGCACGTTGCCGGTGGCCGAACTGTCTTCGGCCACGCTGTTGCTATCGGCGGCCAGAACGGACGCATCGTCCACCGGCGTGACACTGCCGAAGCTCAGCTCACCGGTATCAGTGGCAGTGCCGTCGGTGACGGTGTAGGTCGCGGTCGGCACCGGGCCGTTGTAGTTCGGGGCCGGGGTGAAGGTGAAGCTGCCGTCGCTGTTGATCACCAGGGTGCCGACGCCGCTCAGGGTGGCGGTCTGGCCAGCTGAATAGGTGGTTCCGCCCACTTCGAATTGGGTGACGGTGAGGGAATCGGCTTCTACGTCGCTGTCGTTGGACAGGACGTTGCCGCTGGCCGGGGTGTCCTCGGTTACTGGGACCGGGCCATCGTTGGTCGCGACGGGCGCATCGTTCACCGGGGTGACGGTGATATCCAGCGTCGAGCTGCCGCCGGTATTGGTGGTGTAGGTGACCTGCGGAAGCGCACCGTTCCAGTTGGCTTCCGGGGTGAAGGTGTAGGTGCCGTTGGCGTTGAT
>NZ_SSOL01000013.1:0-900 GCF_029871275.1 Pseudomonas sp. BN414 | reverse complement strand
GCCACTGACGCTGAACGTCGTAACAGTCAGGAGGTTATCCACATCGCTGTCGTTGCCCAGCACGTTACCGGTGGCCGGGTTGTCTTCGGCCACGGAATTGCTATCAGCGGCCAGAACGGACGCATCGTCCACCAGGCTTACGTTGCCAAAGCTCAGCTCGGCAGTGTCGGTGGCGGTGCCATCGCTGACGGTGTAGGTCGCGGTGGGCACCGGGCCGTTGTAGTTCGGGGCTGGCGTGAAGGTGTAGGAACCATTGGCATTGATGACCAGGGAGCCGATGCCGTTGATGGTCGCGGTCTGGCCCGCCAGGTAATTGGTTCCGCCGAAGCTGAAACCGGTAACGGTCAAGGCATCGCCATCGGCGTCATTGTCATTGGTCAGGACATTGCCGCTGGCCGAGCTGTCTTCGGTAACTGCAATCGGACCGTCATTGCTGGCAACCGGTGCATCGTTCACCAGGCCGACATTGCCGAAACTAAGCTCGCCGGTATCGGTGGCAGTACCGTCGGTGACGGTATAGGTCGCGGTCGGTACCGGGCCGTTGTAATTCGGGGCCGGGGTGAAGGTGAAGCTGCCGTCGCTGTTGATCACCAGGGTGCCAACGCCGCTCAGGGTGGCCGTCTGGCCGGCGGAGTAGGTGGTCTCGCCTACGGTGAACTGGGTGACGGTGAGGGTATCGGCTTCTACGTCGCTGTCGTTGGACAGGAGGTTGCCAGTGGCCGGGGTGTCCTCGGTTACCGGGACCGGGCCATCGTTGGTCGCGACCGGCGCATCGTTCACCGGGGTGACACTGATGCTCAGCGTCGAGCTGCTGCCGGTGTTGGTGGTGTAGGTGATCTGCGGAAGCGCACCGTTCCAGTTGGCTTCCGGGGTGAAGGTGTAGGTGCCGTTGGCGTTGAT
>NZ_SSOL01000012.1:0-742 GCF_029871275.1 Pseudomonas sp. BN414 | reverse complement strand
TGTCAGCACGCCTAACGCTGGCGGCGATCTGGCCAAGGTCTACGAGAAAGGTCTGCCGGAGGGCTCCAGCGCCGGGGATGGCAGCACAGTCACTACCGGCAGCTTCACCGTCGCCGACTCCGATGGGCTGGCCAACCTGAAGACCCTCAGCGTTGGCAGCCTCAGCGTTGACCTCACCACCAGCAGCTTCACTAGCCTGGTCGGGCAGAGCTTCACCACCGCCCACGGCACGGTGTTGATTACCGGCTACAGCAACGGCACTTATAACTTCAGCTACACCCTGACCGAGGCCACGACTGACGGCGCTGGACCGGAAACGGACGGCTTCCTTATTAATGTGGGCGATGGCCTGGCCAGTGCCTCGGCGAATGTCAGCATCGAGATCGTCGACGATTCCCCAAGCGCCAACCCCGACAGCCGTGGCCTGACCGAGAATGGCAGCCCGTCCAGCGTCACCGGCAATGTGCTGGACAACGACGTCGGTGGTGCCGACCAACCGAAGGCCTTCACCAGCTGGAACGGCGTGGTGGGTGCTACGCCGGGGGACAACGGCAGCCTGCTGGTGAACACGCCCTACGGTGTCGTCACCCTGCATGCAGACGGTAGCTACAGCTTCGCGTTGGCCAATGGTTCGGCGGCGGTGGAAGGTCTCGACCAGGGCGAGCAGGTGACCCTGCAGTACGCCTATTCCATGCGCGACGCCGACAACGACCCGAGCAGTTCGACGCTGACCATCACCATC
>NZ_SSOL01000003.1:0-607 GCF_029871275.1 Pseudomonas sp. BN414 | reverse complement strand
CAGAACAGACGCATCGTCGACCGGCGTGACATTACCGAAGCTCAGCTCGGCGGTGTCGGTGGCCGTGCCGTCGGACACGGTGTAGGTCGCCGTCGGCACCGGGCCGTTGTAGTTCGGGGCTGGGGTGAAGGTGAAGCTGCCGTTGGCGTTGATCACCAGCGTGCCGACGCCTGCGAGTGTGGCGGTCTGGCCAGCCAGGTAGGTGCTGCCACCGACCTCGAATTGAGTGACGGTCAGCGTGTCGTTATCGACGTCGCTGTCATTGGTCAGCACATTGCCAACCGCGGCGATGTCCTCAATCACCGGAACCGGGCCGTCGTTGGTCGCCAGCGGCGCATCGTTTTCCGGGGTAACGGTGATATCCAGCGTTGAGCTGCTGCCGGTATTGGTGGTGTAGGTGACCTGCGGCACCGAACCATTCCAGTTCTGCCCCGGGATGAAGGTGTAGTTGCCGTTGGCGGCGATGGTCAGGGTGCCCACGCCGGCAATTACGGCGTTGGAGCCAGCCGTGAAGGTGCCGGTGACGCCATTGATGCTGAAGGTCGCGACGGTGAGGCTGTTGTCCACATCGCTGTCGTTGCCCAGCACGTTGCCGGTGGCCGAACTG
>NZ_SSOL01000011.1:0-598 GCF_029871275.1 Pseudomonas sp. BN414 | reverse complement strand
CGAGAAGGGCAGCGACGTCGAGAACCTGAAGATCGGCGACCTGGTTTCCGTACCCTTCAACGTGGCCTGCGGCCGCTGCCGTTCCTGCAAGGAAATGCACACCGGCGTCTGCCTGACCGTCAACCCAGCCCGTGCCGGCGGCGCCTACGGCTATGTCGACATGGGCGATTGGACCGGCGGCCAGGCCGAATACGTGCTGGTGCCCTACGCCGACTTCAACCTGCTGAAACTGCCGGATCGCGACAAGGCCATGGAAAAGATCCGTGACCTGACCTGCCTCTCCGACATCCTGCCCACCGGCTACCACGGCGCTGTTACCGCCGGCGTTGGCCCAGGCAGCACCGTGTATGTCGCTGGTGCCGGCCCCGTCGGTCTGGCAGCTGCCGCCTCCGCTCGCCTGCTGGGCGCCGCGGTGGTGATCGTCGGCGACCTCAACCCCGCCCGCCTGGCCCACGCCAAGGCACAAGGCTTCGAGATCGCCGACCTGTCGCTGGACACCCCGCTGCACGAGCAGATCGCCGCCCTGCTGGGCGAGCCGGAAGTGGATTGCGCAGTGGATGCGGTGGGCTTTGAAGCTCGCGGCCACGGCCATGAAGGC
>NZ_SSOL01000010.1:0-540 GCF_029871275.1 Pseudomonas sp. BN414 | reverse complement strand
GTCGGTGGCGGTGCCATCGGACACGGTGTAGGTCGCCGTCGGCACCGGGCCGTTGTAGTTCGGCGCGGGCGTGAAGGTGAAGCTGCCGTTGGAATTGATCACCAGGGTGCCAACGCCTGCGAGGGTGGCCGTCTGGCCGGCTAGGTATGTGCTGCCGCCCACTTCGAACTGGGTAACGGTCAGCGTGTCGTTCTCGACATCGCTGTCATTGGTCAGGACATTGCCGGTGGTCGGGATGTCCTCGATCACCGGGACAGGGCCGTCATCGCTGGCGACAGGCGCGTCGTTTTCCGGCGTGACGGTGATATCCAGCGTGGAGTTGCTGCCGGTATTGGTGGTGTAGGTGACCTGCGGCACCGCACCGTTCCAGTTCTGCGCCGGAGTAAAGGTGTAGTTGCCGTCCGCCGCGATGGTCAGGGTGCCGACACCAGCGATCACGGCGCTGGAACCCGCGCTGAAGGTGCCGGTGACGCCCGACACGGTGAAGCTGGCGACGGTGAGGGTGTTATCCACATCACTGTCGTTGTCCAGCACGTTGCC
>NZ_SSOL01000009.1:0-854 GCF_029871275.1 Pseudomonas sp. BN414 | reverse complement strand
AACTGGTGCTGCCCGGCGTGCGTTTCGCGGTGGACGCCTACGTCAACTTCGCCCGCCGCGCGACCTGGCAGGAGGCGGCCAGCAGTTCGCTGACCGAGCTGTTCGCCCCGCAGATCCACCAGTCGCGGTTGGACAGCTGGCCGCAGCACTACCCCTGGATCGACCCCAGTGGCTACGACTACTTCCGCAAGCGCCTGAAGGAGGCGCGCCGCGATGTCGAACACGGCCTGCGCATCACCCTCGAGCACTACCGCACGCTGGACGCCCAGCAGCGCATGCTGGAGATCCTGCAGTTCAAGCTTGACGTGCTCTGGAGCATGCTCGACGCCATGAGCATGGCCTACGAGCTGCAGCGACCGCCGTACCACACCGTGACCCGCGAGCGGGTCTGGCACCGGGGGATTACCCTATGAGCGATTTCAACACGCACCAGGTACCCAACTTGCGGCGCGGCTTCCGCCTGCAATGGGAGCCGGCCCAGGGCTGCCACGTGCTGCTCTATCCCGAGGGCATGGTGAGATTGAACGAGAGCGCGGGGGAGATCCTGCGGCTCGTGGATGGACAGCGGTCGGTGGCGCAGATCATTGTCGACCTGCGTCGGCGTTTTCCCGACGTTCCCGGCTTGGACGAAGACATTCTGGCGTTCATCGAGGTGGCCCATGCCCAGTTCTGGTTGCAACTCGAAGCCTGAAAACCAGCCAGGGCCGCCGTTCTGGCTGCTGGCCGAGCTGACCTACCGCTGCCCGCTGCAGTGTCCGTACTGCTCCAATCCGCTGGATTTCGCCAAACACGGCGAGGAGCTCACGACGGCGCAGTGGATCGAGGTGTTCCGCCAGGGCCGCGAACTGGGCGCC
>NZ_SSOL01000002.1:0-772 GCF_029871275.1 Pseudomonas sp. BN414 | reverse complement strand
GGCGGGAAGGCGTCGAGCTGGGCGCGGATATCGGGGGAGGCGTTGCACAGCACCCAGTCGACGCCATTGGCGCTGAGGGCGATGGAGGACTGGCTGCGCGGCTGCGCACGGACCTTGCCGCTGCGTACGCCGGCGCAATTGCGGCAGTTGCAGTTCCACTGGGGGAAGCCGCCGCCGGCGGCCGAGCCGAGAATCTGGATGTGCATGGGAGTTGCCCTGGCGGGGGCCCCGGCTGGGCCGGGGCGATGCGGATCAGCGGTTGGCGAAGTACAGGGTGACTTCGAAACCAATGCGCAGATCGGTAAAGGCGGGTTTAGTCCACATGGAGCCATCCTCTTGTTATGTCGCCGGAGGATTCCGGCAAGGCCAGTTAAACACCGGTCCGGAGGGGCCCGAATGGTACTTTCGGAGGAGATTTGCTCGTGATTTGGTAGGGGCCGGGGCGGGCCGCGTTCGGATGAGGGAAGCATCCGGCGGGCTGGGTGTTCGGAATGGCAGACCTTCGGCCTGCTTGGCGAATGAATTCGCCCCTACAGGTTTAGCGCCCAGGGGGAGGATGTAGCAGGTAGGTTGGGCAGAGCGCAGCGAAGCCCAACAATCGGAGTTTGACCCTGGCACGTTGGGCTTCGCTGCGCTCTGCCACAACCTACGGGAAGGTGCTCCATGAAATAAAAAACGCGGCCGAGGCCGCGTTCTTTTCAGGTGCCGAGGATCAGAAGAAGCCCAGCGGGTTGATGTCGTAGCTCACCAGCAGGTTCTTGGTCTGCTGGTA
>NZ_SSOL01000008.1:0-624 GCF_029871275.1 Pseudomonas sp. BN414 | reverse complement strand
CTGACTGTTACGACGTTCAGCGTCAGTGGCGTGCCGGGCACCTTCAGCGCTGGCTCCAATGCGGTCATCTCCGGTGTCGGTACCCTGACCATCGCCGCGGACGGCAACTACACCTTTACTCCAGTGCAGAACTGGAATGGCGCGGTGCCGCAGGTCACTTACGTCACCAACACCGGCAGCGACTCCACGCTGGATATCACCGTCACGCCGGTGAACGATGCGCCTGTCGCCAGCAATGACGGCCCGATTCCGGTCACCGAGGACATCGCCGCCAGCGGTAATGTCCTGACCAACGACAGCGACGTCGAGAATGACACCCTGACCGTCACCGACTTCACCTTCGGCGGCAGCACTTACCTGGCCGGCCAGAGCGCCACCGTCGCGGGCGTCGGCACGCTGGAGATCAACAGCGACGGCAGCTTCACTTTCACCCCGGCCCCGAACTACAACGGCCCGGTACCGACCGCGACCTATACCGTCACCGACGGCACTGCCACCGATACCGGCGAGCTGAGCTTCGGAAACGTAAGCCCGGTGGACGATGCGGCCGTTCTGGTCGCTGACAGCAACAGCGTGGCCGAAGACAGTTCGGCCACCGGCAACGTGCTGGGCAACGACAGCGAT
>NZ_SSOL01000007.1:0-533 GCF_029871275.1 Pseudomonas sp. BN414 | reverse complement strand
GCAATGTGCTGGGCAACGACAGCGATGTGGATAACACCCTCAGCGTTGCCAGCTTCAGCATCAATGGCGTACCCAGCACCTTCACGGCGGGTTCCAATGCGGTGATCGCCGGAATCGGTACCCTGACCCTCGCGGCCAACGGCAACTACACCTTCACCCCGGCCACCAACTGGAGCGGCGACGTACCGCAGGTCACCTACACCACCAATACCGGCAGCAGCTCTACGTTGGATATCACCGTGACTCCGGTGAACGATGCGTCCACCCTGGTCGCTGACAGCAATTCCGTGGCCGAAGACAATCCGGCCACCGGCAACGTGCTGGACAACGACAGCGATGTGGATAGCACCCTGACCGTTGCCAGCTTCACCGTGGCCGGTGTCACCAGCAGCTTCAATGCCGGCCAGACCGCGACCATCGCCAACGTTGGTACCTTCACCCTCGACAGCAATGGTGACTACACCTTCACCCCGGCCGCCAACTGGAATGGCTCGGTGCCGCAGGTCACCTACACCACCAATACCGGCAGCGAA
>NZ_SSOL01000006.1:0-503 GCF_029871275.1 Pseudomonas sp. BN414 | reverse complement strand
GTCGGTGGCGGTGCCATCGGACACGGTGTAGGTCGCCGTCGGCACCGGGCCGTTGTAGTTCGGTGCAGGGGTGAAGGTGAAGCTGCCGTTGGCATTAATCACCAGGGTGCCGACGCCCGCGAGGGTGGCCGTCTGGCCAGCCAGGAAGGTGCTGCCGCCCACTTCGAATTGAGTGACGGTGAGGGTGTCGTTCTCGACGTCGCTGTCGTTGGTCAGGACATTGCCGGAGGCCGGGGTGTCCTCGACCACTGAAAGCGGGCCGTCATTGGAGGCGACAGGAGCGTCGTTTTCCGGCGTGACGGTGATGTCCAGCGTCGAGCTGCTGCCAGTGTTGGTTGTGTAGGTGACCTGCGGAATGTCGCCGTTCCAATTCTGCACCGGGGTGAAGGTGTAGTTGCCGTTGGCCGCGAGGGTCAGGGTGCCGATTCCGGCGATCACCGCATTGGAACCCGCCGTGAAGGTGCCGGGTACGCCACTGATGCTGAAGCTGGCAACGCTGAGGG
>NZ_SSOL01000001.1:0-990 GCF_029871275.1 Pseudomonas sp. BN414 | reverse complement strand
GGCAACGTGCTGGACAACGACAGTGATGTGGATAACACCCTCACCGTCGCCAGCTTCACCGTGACCGGCATCACCGGCACCTTCAGCGCTGGTTCCAGCGCCGTGATCGCCGGTGTCGGCACCCTGACCATCGCTGCTGACGGCGACTATACCTTCACGCCGGCGCAGAACTGGAACGGCTCGGTGCCGCAGGTCACCTACACCACCAACACAGGCAGCAACTCGACGCTGGATATCACCGTCACGCCGGTGAACGACGCGTCCGTCCTGGCGCCCGATACCAAGACCGTCGCCGAAGACAATCCGGCCACCGGCAATGTGCTGGACAACGACATCGATGTGGATAACACCCTGACCGTTGCTAGCTTCAGCGTGACCGGCCTCACCGGCAGCTTCAACGCCGGCGATACCGCGACCATCGCCAACGTCGGCGCCTTCACCCTCGGCAGTAACGGGGATTACAGCTTCACCCCGGCCGCCAACTGGAACGGCTCGGTGCCGCAGGTCACCTACACCACCAACACCGGCAGCAACAGCACGCTGAACATCACCGTCACGCCGGTGGACGATGCATCCGCTCTGATCGCTGACACCGAGACCGTCGCCGAAGACAACCCGGCCACTGGCAACGTGCTGGGCAACGACAGCGATGTGGATAACACCCTGACGGTCGCCAGCTTCACCGTGTCGGGCGTCACCGGCACCTTCACCGCTGGCTCCAATGCAGTGATCGCCGGGATCGGCACCCTGACCATCGCCGCCAACGGCAACTACACCTTCACGCCGGTGCAGAACTGGAACGGTGACGTCCCGCAGGTCACCTACACCACCAATACCGGCAGCGAATCCACGCTGGATATCACCGTCACGCCGGTGAACGATGCACCGCAAACCAACGCCACCAGCGCTACCGGTAATGAAGACACTGTCATCGCCGTCAACCTCAATGGTTCGGACGTCGACGGCACTGTCGCCAGCTTCAAGCTGACT
>NZ_SSOL01000005.1:0-973 GCF_029871275.1 Pseudomonas sp. BN414 | reverse complement strand
GGTGCAGAATTGGAACGGTGACGTCCCGCAGGTCACCTACACCACCAATACCGGTAGCAGCTCGACGCTGGATATCACCGTCACGGCGGTGAACGACGCGCCGGACACCCACATCACCAGCGCCACCGGCGACGAAGACGCGGCAGGTATCCCGGTCAGCCTCAGCGGCTCGGACTTCGACGGCAGCGTTGCCAGCTTCGTGATCAAGTCCCTGCCCGCCAATGGCGTCCTGCAACTCAATGGCGTCACGCTGGCCATCGGCGACAGCGTCCCGGCCACCGGCAACGGCGCCAGCCTCACCTTCGTGCCCAACGCCAACTGGAACGGCACCACCAGCTTCGACTACGCCGTGGTGGACAACCAGGGTCTGGAGGACAGCTCCCCGGCTACCGGCACCATCACCGTCGCCTCGGTCAACGATGCGCCGGACACCCACGCCGCCAGCGGTTCGGGTAATGAAGACTCCGCCGGTATCCCGGTCAGCCTCAGCGGCTCGGACTTCGACGGCAGCGTCGCCAGCTTTGTGATCAAGTCGCTGCCGGCAAACGGTACCTTGCAACTCAATGGCGTGACGCTGAATATCGGCGACAGCGTGCCGGCTACCGGCAATGGCGCCAACCTCACCTTCGTGCCGAACGCCAACTGGAACGGCACCGCGACCTTCGATTACGCCGCGGTGGATAACCAGGGGCTGGAAGACGCCACTCCGGCCACCGGCACCATCAGCGTGTCGTCAGTCAACGATGCGCCGGACACTCACGCCGCCAGCGGTTCGGGTAATGAAGACGCGGTCGGTATTCCGGTCAGCCTCAGCGGCTCGGACCTCGATGGCAGCGTTGCCAGCTTTGTGATCAAATCCCTGCCGGCCAATGGCACCCTGCAACTCAATGGCGTCACGCTGGCCATCGGTGACAGCGTGCCGGCCACCGGCAATGGCGCCAGCCTCACCTTCGTGCCCAGCGCCAACTGGAAC
>NZ_SSOL01000004.1:0-851 GCF_029871275.1 Pseudomonas sp. BN414 | reverse complement strand
GGCGCCCAGTTCGCGGCCCTGGCGGAACACCTCGATCCACTGCGCCGTCGTGAGCTCCTCGCCCTGCTGGGCGAAATCCAGTGGGTTGGAGCAGTACGGACACTGCAGCGGGCAGCGGTAGGTCAGCTCGGCCAGCAGCCAGAGCGGCAGGCCGACACTGTGCTCAGTGGAGCTCGATCCAGAATTTTTCACTGGCAACCTCCATGAACTGAACGACGTCATCCGCCAGGTCCGGCGCATCTGGGTACTGCTCGCTCAGGTTGCGGATGATCGACTCGACATCGCGCTGCCCGTCGATCTGCACGGCGATGGCACCGGCACTTTCATTGAGTCGGATCATGCCCTCGGGATAGAGCAGCACGTGACAGCCCTGGGCCGGCTCCCATTGCAGGCGGAAGCCGCGGCGCAGGTTGGGCACCTGCGTCAGGTCGAAGTCGCTCATAGGGCAATCCCCCGGTGCCAGACCCGCTCGCGGGTCACGGTGTGATAGGGCGGGCGTTGCAGCTCGTAGGCCATGCTCATGGCGTCGAGCATGCTCCACAGTACGTCCAGCTTGAACTGCAGGATTTCCAGCATGCGCTGCTGGGCGTCCCAGGTGCGGTAGTGGTCGAGGGTGATGCGCAGGCCGTGTTCGACATCGCGGCGCGCCTCCTTCAGGCGCTTCCTGAAGTAGTCATAGCCGCTCGGGTCGATCCAGGGATAGTGCTGCGGCCAGCTGTCCAGTCGCGACTGGTGGATCTGCGGGGCAAACAGTTCGGTCAGCGAGCTGCTGGCCGCCTCCTGCCAGCTCGCGCGGCGGGCGAAGTTGACGTAGGCGTCCACCGCGAAACGCACGCCGGGCAGCACCAGTT